>SXXH01000285.1 GCA_005789645.1 Planctomycetia bacterium | reverse complement strand
TGGCGATGATCATCGAACAGGCCGGCGGCAAGGCCCATGCCGGCCCGGTGCGGCTGATGGAGCGCGTGCCATCCGGCATCCACCAGCGCACCAGCGTGATCATGGGCAGTCCCGACGAGGTCGACCACGTGCTGCGCCATCTCGGCTGAGGAGGGCCGCGACGCGGGCGCCTGTGTCAAATCGGCTTGACACGAAGACGCGCTCAGCCGCGCAGGCGCACGCGCAACGCTCCGCCGTGCGCCTCGCGTCGCACCTCGACCACTCCGTGGCGCGGGCCATCCGGGCCCGCCAGCCATTGCTCGACCTTGGTGCGCAGGATGGGCTCCTGGCGCAGGTTCCCGAGGCCCTTGCCGGTGACGACGAGGAGTTCCGGACTGCGCCGCAGGCGCGCCGCCACCAAGGCGCTGGACAGCCGCCGCAGGGCGTCGGCGGGCCTCAAACCGTGCAGGTCGACCTGCGGAGGAGCCTCCGGACCGTCGATTTCTTCCCAAGTTTCGTCCCGCCCGGCCATGCCACCCCCGATTTTATGGCCCTGGACTCCATCCCGGGCAGGGCGTCGTCCGTACAATGTGGTGCGTTTCCGGTGGATCTAGAGCCCCGGGAGCCCGTCAGCATCCGCCGCGCGCGTCTGCCGGACGGTCGCATCAACCCCCTCGAGAGGAAACAAACCATGAAGAACATGATCGTCGCTTTCGCCCTGGTGGCGTGCTTCGCCGCCTGCAAGTCCGACAAGGCCAGCGTCTCCGACACGAGCGCGCCGAAGGCCGAGTGCACCGCCCCCTGCGGCGATGCCAGCAAGATGAACTGCGAAGACAAGCAGGCCGCCGGCCAGTGCCCCGCCACGCAAGCCGCCAAGGCCGCGTCGGGCTGCTGCTCCGAGAAGAAGCCGCAAGGCTGATGCCACGCATCGGCCCGGGCGCGTCAAGCGTCCGCGAGGCTGAACCTGTGGAGCCCCTTCGAGGGGACCGCAGCTGACGACGGGCCGCCTCTGGATCACCGGGGGCGGCCCGCAGTTCTTTGTCGTCGCGGATTCTTGCCGGCACGCGTGGCGGCCAGGCCGCCCAAGTTGGGGCTAGCGGCAAGTTCGGGCCAAGAGTAGGAGGCCTGGCCTCGCGAGGTCGTCGGGCCTCAGCGCGAGCCGCGCACTTCGAGGCAATGCACCTCGAAGTGGAGGACCGCGTCGGGCGGCACCAGCCCGGGCACGCCGCGCGAGCCGTAGCCCTGCGTCGGCGGCACGACGATGCGACGACGGCCGGTGGGCTGGATGCCTGCGAGGCCTTCGTCGAGCCCCGTCACGGGTGCCGCGCCGAGGCGCATCGACACCGGGGCGCCCATCTCCAGCGTCGAGGTCACGCGCGTGCCATCGGCGAGGTCGAGGATGTAGTCGACCACCACCGTGTCGCCCAGCGCGGCAGCGGGGCCATGTCCCACGTAGATGTCGTCCCATTCCGTGCCGTGCGTCGTGCGGTGCGAAAGGCGCCGTACTTCGACCGGTCGCCGCGCCGACTCGAGCTGGCTGCAGGCCGGCACGGCGGCGACGAGGAAGCAGAGCGCCACAGCGCGCGGCAGGGTGGCGGTCGGCCGCCGGATCGCGCCAGAGGCGCTCATGACGAGAGCACCGCGGCGATGACCGCCACGTCGACGATGTCCTCGGCCTTGCAGCCGCGCGACAAGTCCATGAAAGGCTTGTCGAGGCCTTGGACCAGCGGGCCGAGCGCCTTGGCGCCGGCGAGGCGCTCGGTCAACTTGTACGCGATGTTGCCCGCGTCGAGGTCGGGGAACACCAGCACGTTGGCCTTGCCGCCGACGGGCGAACCCGGCGCCTTGCGCTCGGCGACGCTCGGCACGATGGCCGCGTCGGCTTGCAGCTCGCCGTCGCAGGTCAAGTTCGGAGCGCGCTTCTTCAGCGCCTCGCTGGCCTTCCGCACCTTGTCGACATCGGGATGCGCGGCCGAGCCATGGGTGCTGAACGACAACAGCGCCACGCGCGGAGATTCGCCCACGAGGCGGCGATGGCTCTCCGACGACGCCAGCGCGATGTCGACCAGCTGCTCGGCGGTCGGGTTGGGCACCACGCCGCAGTCGGCGTAAGTCAGCACCTTGTCCGGGAAGACCATCAGGAAGCAGGAGCTGAGCGTGTCGATGCCGCGCGCGAGCCCGATCACCTGCAATCCTGCGCGCAGCACGTCGGCCGTGGCGGCTTCGCTGCCGGCGACGCCCGCGGCGCAGTCGCCGCTCGCCACGAGGAACGCGCCGAAGTACAGCGCGTCGCCGCTGCACTTCGCGCGCGCCTCCTCGAGGGTCAGGCCCTTGGCCTTGCGCTTCTCGTGGAGCAGCTCGGCGAACTTCGCGGCGCGCGGATCCCGCGCCGGCGACACCACCTCGCAGCCGTCCGGAGGGCTCGCGGCCATGCGGCCCGTGTCGACCAGCACCGGCACGCACAGCTTCTCCTTGGCGAGGATCGCGGCCGCGGCCATGACGCGCGCATCTTGCGTCTCCGGCAGCACGATGCGGCGTTGGGCGCGACGCGCCTTTTCGCGCAGCTCCAGCAGCACGTTCATGCGCGCTCGGCCCTTTCGACCGCGGGCGTCGCGTCGAGCACCGCCTGCGGCACGTCGACTTGCATGCGCAGCACCGCGAGGCCGTGCGTCTTGCCTTGCGCGTCGGTCTTGAGGCTCGCCGAACCGCCGCCGCCGAGGCTGTCCTCGAGGATGAAGTTCAACAGCTGCAACTCTCCCGACGCGTGGCGCTTGACGCCACCCTTGTTCACGGCGGCCATGTGCGCGCGTACGCGTTCCGCGGTCAACTCGCGTTCCAGCCACTCGTAGGCTGCGGCGGAGCGCGCCAGCACTCCTACATTCGAACCTTCGCCTTTGTCGCCGGAGCGTGCGCAGGCGATGCGCGAGAGGGGGACGATCGGCATGGGAGGGGCTCGGTTGCGCGCTGTTCGTGGTGCGGGATGCCGCTCAGGACGAGACGACTTCGACCTTGGTGGAGACCTTCGACTTGTCGAGCAGCGCCGGCCAGAAGCCGATGATCTCGCTGGCCTTCGGGCGTCCGCCGGCGAAGCCCGTGACTCCGGGCGGGCCGGAGGTGACGAGCGGCACGAGCTCCATGCCGAAGCGGTCGACCTTGGCGCGGTCCTCGCCCTTCACTCCGAGGCGCAGCACGACCTCGACGGGCTCGTGCGTCTCGCCACCGGGGATGCCGGCGTGGCACACGCCCGCGCCCACATGCTCCTCGAGGCGCTCTTCGGGCGCGTAGTGGTAGCCGTCGGAGGCGAGGCGCTCCCACACGATGCGCGCGCACAGCTTGGACTTCGCCAGCGCGTCGGGACCGCTCACCGTCAGCTCGCCCACGGCCTTCCAGCCGGCGGCGTGGCTCAGCGAAACCTTGTAGGTCGGGGTGGGCGGCTTGCCCTTCACGCCCGACACCTTCACGCGGTCGGGACCGTCCTGCTCGAGGCGCGCCGTGGTGAAGTCGGCCACCACGTCGGGGCCGATGTAGGCGCGCGGATCGCCCATCTCGTAGGCCAGTTGGTGCTTGACCGTCGAGACGTTGACGAGCCCGCCGGTGCCGGCGTGCTTGGTGATGTGGAACACGCCATCGCGCCGCGCCTCGACGATCGGATAGCCGATGCGCCCCATGTCGGGCACGCTCCTCCAATCCGTGTAGTTGCCGCCAGTGCACTGCGCGCCGCACTCGACG
>SXXH01000284.1 GCA_005789645.1 Planctomycetia bacterium | reverse complement strand
GCGCCATCGCCACAGCTACGAGTTCAACAACGACTATCGCGCCGCCTTCGCGGCCTCGAGGATGCGCTTGTCGGGCGTCAACCCCGAGCGCGACCTGGTGGAGATCGTCGAGTTGGAGGACCACCCCTTCTTCGTCGGCGTGCAGTTCCACCCGGAGTTCAAGAGCGCGCCGCTCAAGCCGCAGCCGATCTTCAAGGGCTTCGTGGCCGCCGCGCTGGCGCGCTCCAAGGCCAGCGGCTCGGCCGTCAAGCGCGCGATGGAGCTGTCGTGACGCAGGATCCGGCCCGCAAGGCGTCGGAGCAGCCCTTGCCCGGCGGCGACTTCCGCTTGTTCGTCACGCGCTTGTCGTACCAGCTGCTGATCTCGCTCGGGCTCGTCGAGAACCCGCTCACGCGGCAAGCCTCGGCCAACCTCGACAACGCGCGCATGCTGCTTGACGACCTGCGCATGCTCAAGGAGAAGACCGCCGGCAACCTCGAGCCCGACGAGCAGGCGTACCTCGACAAACTGGTCGAGGACCTGTCGCGCCACTACGCGGCGAAGCTGGGCGAGTGAGCAGCGGAGGCCGCGTTCAACGCGCCTCGCGCCACTCGGCCCGCCGCACCAGGTAGTCGAGATCCGCTCCCGACAAGAGCACCGAGCCCTGCAAGTCGTGCTCCGCGAGTTGCAGCGCCACCAGCACGCGTCCAGCCGACAGCTCCAGCGCATGCGAGCGCAGCCGCAGGAAATCCGCGTCGGAAGCACCCCGCCAAGCGACGCGCAGCTCGCCGGGACGGTCCACCTCGAGCTCCAGCACGAGGACGCTCGCCGACGAACGCGGAGGCAGCGCCAGCACGAGTCCGTCGAGCGGTGAAACGCCGTGGCGCGCGCGCATCCCGCCGGCCTCGGCCGCCAAACGCGTCGTTCCGCGCGCGCGCGCGAGCGACGGATCGAGCACCGCGCGCCCCGCGCTGGGCAGGCCCGCGAGCTCCGCCTCCTCCAGCCTGCGCACCGGCTGCCGCACGCCCGGCGGAGCGAGGGCGAGTTGGCGCTCCACCACCACATGCAAGCACCAGTCGGGACGCGTGGCGCGCAAGAGCTCCTCTGAAAGCGACGAGGATGCGGCCACCACCACTTCGCCGGCGTGCTCCGCGAGCCAAGTGGCGAGATAGGGCCCGAAGGAGTCCGCGCACAACAGGATGCGCCGCCCCGAGCCGTCGCCGCGCACGAAGCGTTGCAGGCCCGCCTCCGAAGAGGCCAGCCGCCAAGCGAAGCCTCCGGGAGGCGCCGCATCGGGCACTGCTTCGACCATGGCGCCACTGCCATGCAGCGTGCCGGCCCAACTGTCGTGGAAGGCTGGCGCCAGCGACGGCCGCCACAACTGCTCGCGCGCGACGAAGGCCGGCACGGCTGCGCCTTCGCGGGCCGCAAGCCAAGTCGCGCACTCGACGCCGGCACGCCAAGAGCCGCGCGGCGTCCAGTGCGTGCCGAGCGCGAAGTACGTCGGATCGCCGGGCGCATCGTGGCGTGCTTCGTCGACCAGCGCCGGCGCGAGATCGAGCGCATCGGCCCGCGCCAGCGGCACCACTTGCGCGAAGAACTGCTCGCGCCTCGAGGGCAGGAGCGCTGCGCGATGCGCGGGTCGCCGGTCGGCGTGCACGGTCTCCTTGTCGGGACACAGGACGAATCCATAGCGTACGCCGCGCGTCTCGCACAACTCGCGCGAAGTCCTCAACGCGTCGACGAAGTGCTGGATCTCCGCCGCATCGAAGGGCGCCGTGCCGCGCCGCGCCGACAAGGCCCAGCGCGGGTCGTACCACAACCAACCCTCGTCGTCTCCGCGCAGATCGCGCGCAAGTGGCGCGCCGAGGAACAGCAGCAACCGCGTGCGCGCGCCGAGCAGGAACTCGCGCCCGCCCAGCGCGAGCGACCACCAGTCCTCCGTGCGGCGCGGCAGGGTGCTCCATCCCCCGAGGCTCGCCGGCAGGCTGGGCGCCGACGGTGCGACGCGCTTCTCGCCGGCCCAATCGCGACTGGAGGGAGGACGCAGGCAAGCGTCGCCCAGGACCGCGCACCACGCCGCGCACAGCGCCAAGCAAAGCCACAGGTTGGCGCCACGGGAGGGGCCGCCAGTGGAACCTGCCTGCGCGACGCCGCCCATGCCTGAAGCCTAGCCCGCCGCAGGCGAGGCTGCGCGGCGCGCCACGGCAAGCTTGAAGGCCGGCTCGGACTCGCCCGGGCTGGCGGGGAAGTCCTCTTCCGGCCCTTCGACCTCGAGCGAGGACAGTTCCACCCCGCACTTCTCCGCCGTGCGCGCCAGCACCGCGGCGAAGGTGGCGCGCGAGACCGAGGCGACATGGTTGGTCGCCAGCAGCACGCCGCCCGGCGCGAGGCACAAGAGCGCCGGCTTGAGCAAGGCGGGGTGGTCGTGCTCGACATCGACGGCACCGAAGGGGCCGACGCTCTTGGCCGGGGGGTCGAGCAGCACGAGATCGAAGCTGCGCGCGGCGAGACGCGCGTGCGGCCGCGCGGCGGCGCGGCCCTTGACGGCGAGGCCCGCCAACTGGCGCGCGGCGGGAATGCAGTCCTCGCGCAGGAACCCGCCCAGCGCCGGAGCGAGGCCGTTGAGCTCGAGGTGGCGCGCGCCGACCTCGAGCGCCGAGGCGGCGAAGTCGATCGAAGCGCACGCGCGCGCGCCATGGCGGGCGGCGACCGCCGTGGCGGCGGCGGTGTAGCAGTACAGGTTCAGGAAATCGCGTCCGCGCGCCTCGCGGGCGATACGCGCGCGGGCCGCCCGCAGGTCGAGGAAGAGCCACGGATCGCGCCCGCGGTGGCGCGCGCGGAAGGCGAAGCGTGTCTGGTTTTCTTGACACACCAGGTCGCCCTCGAAGTCCGCGTCCGGAGGCAGCCCGGGATGCGCGCGCACGCCGCGATGGTTCCAGGCGAACGCCAGCCCGAGGTCGCGGGCGCGCCCCTCGAGGAGCGCCAGGTCCGCGGCGTCCAGCGGCTCGCGGAAGGTCTGCGCCAGCAGGATCGGCCCGTAGCGATCGAGGGCCAACCCCGGCCGCCCCTCGGCGGAGCCGTGGAAGACGCGCCAGCAATCGTCGCCCAGCGCGGACAGGCGCGCGACCAGGCCGACGCGGCGGTCCGCGGCGGCGCGCAGCAAGGTGTCGAGTTCGGCCAAGCAGGGCGATGATAGCGCGCGGCGCGCCGGGAGCTTGCGCGACAGGAAGACGCGGGCGATGCTCGCGGGCATGCAGCTCCCGAATGGCCTCGTGGTGGGCGGTCTCTCCATCGGGGGCCTCGAGACCTGCGTCGACCTGCCCGAGCTGCGCGTGGCCATCGACCTCGGGCGCGTTCCGGACGTGGCGGTGGCGCGCGCCGACATCCTGTTCACGCATGCCCACATGGACCACATGGGCGGAGCGCCTTGGCACTGCGCGACCCGGTCGCTGCGCGGACTCCCCCCGCCGCGCTACGCCATGGAGCGCTGCCACGCCGAGGCCTTCGGTCGCGTCATGCAGGCTTGGCGCGAGCTCGACCGTTCGGCGATGGAGCACGAGCTCGTGCTGGTCTCGCCCGGCGACGAGGTGGCGCTCGCCGCCGGGCGCAAGGCGCGCTGCTTCCGCAGCACTCACATCGTGCCGACGCTCGGCTGGTGCGTGCTGGAGACGCGCCGCAAGTTGAAGCGCGCCTTCATCGGCGCGTCGCGCGACACCATCGTGCGCGCCAAGGGGGCTGGCGAGCCGATCCACGACGAGACCGAGGTGCCGATCTTCGCCCACTGCGGCGACACGACCATCGACGTGCTCGAGCGCGAGGAGTTGCCGCGGCGCGCCCAGGTCCTGATGCTCGAGTGCACCTTCATCGACGAGTCGATCGGGGTCGCCGAGGCGCGCGCCCGCGGGCATGTGCACCTCGACGAGATCAGCGGCCGGCCGGAGCTGTTCGACGAGGTCGGGACGCTCGTGCTGTCGCACCTTTCGCCGCGCTGGAGCCCGCGCGCGGCGCGCGCGATCCTCGACGAGCGCCTGCCGCCGGCGCTGCGCGCCAAGTGCGCCTACTTCCTGCCGTGACGAGCGCCCGCGCGGCGCCGCTCAGGGAAGGCCGAGGTCGCGCGCGGCGCGATGGGCGGCCGCGTGCAGGTCGGCCGTGGCTCGCGCTCCGGCGCGCAGGTAGCCGCCGCCCAGCGTGACCACCGTGGCGAGTTGGCGCGCGCGGAGCTCTTCGAGGACGTAGCGCTCGCGCAAGTACACGCCCTGCGCGCTCAT
>SXXH01000283.1 GCA_005789645.1 Planctomycetia bacterium | reverse complement strand
GGCGGTGCGGAAATGGCCCGTCAGGCCAAGGAGCGCGAAGGTCGCGTTCCGCTTTCCACGCTGCAAGCCAACGTGGATTACGGTACGGCCACGGCCAAGACGACCTATGGCACCCTCGGTGTCAAGGTCTGGATCTACAAGGGCGACATCGAGCGCGGCAAGATGATCGACTTCAAGGCGGTCGCCGCGGCCGCGGGTCGCGACTCGCGTCCGCCGCGTGGTCCCCGTGGTCCGCGTCCCCAGGGTGGTCCCGGCGGCAACTGAGCCGAGCGCCGACGCCACACCGAGCCAACCATCCAAGACCAGCCAAACTCCACAGGAACGTAGCCATGTCGATGATGCCCAAGCGGACCAAGTTCCGCAAAGTCCACCGCGGCCGCATGAAGGGCGAGGCCACTCGCGGCAACCGCGTCGCCTTCGGCGACTTCGCGCTGCAGTCGATGGACTATTGCTGGCTTTCGGCCCGCCAGATCGAGGCCGGCCGCGTGGCCGCCTCGCGCTCCACCGCCGGCGCGGCCCGCATCTGGATCCGCGTCTTCCCGCACAAGCCCGTTTCCTCCAAGCCGGCTGAAGTCCGAATGGGTTCCGGCAAGGGCGAAGTGGAGTTCTGGGCCGCGGAAATCAAGCCGGGACCGGTGCTGTACGAGATCGGCGGCACTACCGAGGACAAGGCGCGCGTCGCCTTCAAGCGCGTGGCGCACAAGATGCCCATCAAGGTCAAGATGATCCGTCGCCTGCCGACGACCTGAGCGCAGATCAGGCACGCCACGCAAGCACGACCAGGACAAGCACGACCAGGACAAGGACGAGAACAGCGATGAAGATCGAGGAAATCCGCGGCAAGACCGGCGACGAGCTGGAGATCGAGCTGCAGAAGATGCGCAGGGAGGTCTTCGACCTGCGCTTCAAGTCGTCGACACAAGCCCTGACCAGCCCCGCGCGCATCCGTCAGTTGCGTCGCCTGGTCGCCCGCATGGAGACCGTGCTGTCCGAGCGTCGGCTCGGCCTGCGCGGCAACTCGGCCTCCTGAACGACGGAGCCACATAGAACATGGACACCCAAGCACGCACGCGCCGCCGCACGGTCGAAGGGATCGTGACCAGCGACAAGATGACGCAGACCATCACGGTCCTCGTCGAGCGCACCTACAAGCACCCCAAGTACGGCAAGTACATCCGCAAGGCGAAGAAGTACCACGCCCACGACGAGGACGGCACGGCCAAGTCGGGCGACCTCGTCGAGATCGCCGAGTGCCGCCCGCTGAGCAAGCTCAAGCGTTGGCGTCTCGTGCGTGTCGTGCGCGCCGGGGCCGTGGCCCAAGGCACGGTCGACTTCACCCCGGATGTCGCGGGAGGTGGCGCATGATCCAGATGCAGACCTTTCTGGATGTCGCCGACAACACCGGCGCGAAGCTCGCGCAGTGCATCAAGGTGCTTGGCGGCACCCACCGGCGCTACGCCGGACTTGGCGACATCGTCGTGGTGTCGATCAAGAAGTCCATGCCCGGCAGCGAGCTGAAGCAAGGCTCGGTCGCCAAGGGCGTCGTGGTGCGCGTCAAGAAGTCCGTGCGCCGCGCGGACGGATCCTACGTGCGCTTCGACCAGAACGCCGTGGTGATCGTCGACGCCGAGGGCAACCCCAAGGGCACGCGCATCTTCGGCGCCGTGGCCCGCGAGCTGCGCGAGCGCAATTTCATGAAGATCATCTCGTTGGCCCAGGAGGTGGTGTGATGGCCGCCGCGACCCCGAGCAAGTTCCGCATCAAGAGGGGCGACACCGTCGCCGTCGTCGCGGGCAACGACAAGGGCAAGACCGGCGTGGTCAAGTCCGTCGTGAAGGAGACCGGCCGCGTCGTCGTGGAGGGCGTCAACCTGCGCTGGAAGCACAGGAAGCCCTCGCAGAAGAACCCCAAGGGCGAACGCGTCCAGATCGAGGTCGCGATCCACGCCTCGAACGTGATGCACGTCGGCGCCGATGGCAAGCCGACGCGCAAGGCCCCCGCGCGCAGCAAGAAGTGAGGCGCTGAAAGCGACACGCTGACATGGCAAGACTCAAGGAAAAGTACCTGACCCAGGTGAAGCCGGCCCTCAAGGACCGCTTCAAGATCGGCAACGATCACGCCGTCCCGCGCCTGGAGAAGATCGTCATCAACATGGGCGTCAACGGCGCGGTCGAGAACAAGAACCGCGTCGAATCGGCCGCCAAGGACCTCGCCATCATCGCCGGGCAGCGCCCGACGGTGCGCAAGGCCAAGAAGGCCATCTCGGGCTTCAAGCTGCGCGAAGGCATGCCGATCGGCTGCGCCGTGACGCTGCGCCACCAGCGTATGTGGGAGTTCGCCGACCGCCTCTTCTCGATCGTCCTGCCCCGAATCCGCGACTTCCGCGGCGTGAAGGACAAGCTCGACGGTCGCGGCAACTACACGCTCGGCCTCTCGGAGCAGTCGGTCTTCCCGGAGATCGAGTTCGACAAGATCGACGCCGTGCAGGGCATGGACATCACCTTCGTCACCAGCGCGCCCGACGACGAGCAGGGCTACGCGCTGCTCAAGGAACTGGGCATGCCTTTCATGATTCGCGAGACCAAGGGCAAGAAGGCCTGACGGCCGCCTGGATCAATCCACCGGCACACACGCAGTAGATCAAGCGGAATAGACCAAGCGGAATAGACACAGATGGCCAAGCTTTGCCTCATCCTCAAGAGCCAGAAGAAGCCCAAGTTCTCCACGCGCGCCTACACGCGCTGCACGATGTGCGGCCGGGCCCGGGCCGTGTACCAGAAGTTCGGCATCTGCCGCCTTTGCCTGCGCAGCCTCGCGCACAAGGGCGAGATCCCCGGCATGCGCAAGGCCTCGTGGTGATCGAGAAGGGAACCTGACGACCATGATGACCGATCCGATCGCCGACATGTGCACGCGCATCCGCAACGCCAACACGGTGCGCGCTTCCTCCCTCTCGATGCCCGCCTCCCGCCTCAAGGTGGGGGTGGCTCAGATCCTCAAGGAGGAGGGCTACATCAAGGACTACGCCGTGCAACCCGGCCAACCCGCCTCGACCCTGACGATCCAGCTCAAGTACGGCGAGTACGGCGAGTTCGTCATCCAGGACATCGAGCGCATCAGCAAGCCTGGGTGCCGCGTCTACGCGGCCGCCAAGGAGCTCAAGCCGATCATCCGCGGCATGGGCATCCAGATCCTCTCGACTCCCAAGGGCATCCTCTCCGATCGCGGCGCGCGCAAGGAGAACGTCGGCGGGGAGATCCTCGCTCGCGTGCGCTGATCCCGCGCAGTTCGCACAGCCACACACCTACGCACTGCCAAAGACTCACGGAGCACGATCCATGTCCCGCATCGGCAAGAAGCCCGTCGCCATCCCGGCCGGGGTCACGGTCACCAAGGCCGCCGACAAGAAGATCAAGGTCAAGGGCCCCAAGGGCGAGCTCGAGCTCGCGCTGCGCCCCGAAGTCGACGTCGCGGTCGACAAGGCCGAACTGAAGGTTTCGGTGGCGGACGCGACCAATGCGCGCGCCGCCGGCGCCTACCACGGCATGACGCGCGCGTTCCTCGCCAACATGGTCGAGGGCGTCACGAAGGGCTTCGAGAAGCGCCTCGAGATCCAAGGCGTCGGTTGGAACGCGACCATGCAGGGGACCAAGATCTCCCTGAACGTCGGCTACAACAAGCCGGTCGTGCTGCCCATCCCCAAGGGCCTGACCGTCACCTGCCCGGACCCGACGAACATCATCATCCAGGGTTGCGATGCCCAGGTCGTCGGCGAGTTGGCCGCGACCATCCGTCGCCAGCGTCCGCCGGAGCCCTACCAGGGCAAGGGCGTGCGCTACAAGGGCGAGAAGGTCGAGCGCAAGCAAGGCAAGAGCTTCGGCAGCTGATAGGCGCGCGAAGGAACCAAACCATGAAGCAGATTTTCGTCAAGGCCAAGCGTCGCCAGCGTCGCGCACACCATGTGCGCCGCATCATCCGCACGACCAGCTCGCTGCCGCGCCTGTCGGTCAGCCGCTCGCTGAAGCACATCAGCGCGCAGATCATCGACGACGCGCAGGGCCGCACCCTCGCCGCCGCCACGAGCTCCGCCAAGGCGCTCGCGGGCGAGCTGCAGGGCAAGACCAAGACCCAAAAGGCCCAGATCGTCGGCGCCGAGTTGGCGCGCAAGGCCAAGGAAGCCGGCGTGACCGCGGTCGTGTTCGATCGCGGCTTCGCGCGCTACCACGGGCGCGTCAAGGCGCTGGCCGATGCCGTCCGCGAGGGCGGCCTCACGTTCTGATCCGACCCGTCACCAAGCATCCACGACACGCATACAGATCATGAAGCCCAACATTCGCTTCCTCGACGGGATGGAGACCGCGGAAATCGGCGAGTTCGACGGCGAGCCGCTGCTGGTCAAGGTCAACCGCTCGTCCGCCACCGTCAAGGGTGGTCGCCGCTTCTCCTTCTCGGCCCTGTCGATCACGGGCAACAAGTCCGGCATCGTCGGGTACGGCTACGCCAAGGCGCGTCAGGTCCCCAACGCGATCGAGAAGGCCGCGCGCGATGGGCGCAAGCACCTGATGCGCGTTCCCATCACCTCCGCGGGCACGATCCCGCACGAGGTGGAGGGGTACTACTGCAGCGCGCAGGTGCGCATGCTTCCGGCTTCCCCGGGCACGGGCATCATCGCCTGTCCTTCGGTGCGCGCCGTGTGCGAGCAGGCCGGCATCAAGGACATCCTGACCAAGTCCTACGGCTCCACCAACCCGATCAACCTCGTGAAGGCCACGCTGCACGCCCTGTCGCAGCTGCGCACGCCCGAGCAGGTCGCGCAACTGCGCGGCATCTCGCTCTGAGCGCCCGCTCGGCACGCCTACGGCACAAGCACAACAGGAACACGCCATGGACCTGAACCAAGTCGAACAAGGTGGAATCCGCTACGAGGACCGGCGCCGCATCGGACGCGGTCCCGGCTCGGGGCTCGGCAAGACCTCCGGTCGCGGACACAAGGGTTGGGGCCAGCGCTCCGGCACCAGCCGCCGTCCCGGCTACGAAGGCGGTCAGATGCCGATCTACCGCCGCGTGCCCAAGCGTGGCTTCACCAACGCCCGCTTCGGCACCGAGTACACGATCATCAACGTGGACAAGCTGAACGCCTTCGCCGACGGCGCGACCGTCGACTTGGACGCGGTGATCGGCCTCGGCCTCGCCAGCAAGCTCTCGCCGCTCATGAAGGTGCTCGGCGACGGCGAACTGACGCGCAAGCTGATCGTGCGCGCCCAGAAGTTCACCAAGTCGGCCGAGGAGAAGATCCTCAAGGCCGGCGGCAGCGTCATCCGTCTCGACCACCACGGCCGCGAGTCCCAGGGCGAGTGACCCACCAGTCCCGCTGCGCGGCGGGACGGATCACCAAGCAACTCCCGGAAACCGCAAACCGGACCACCAAGTGGCGAACGAGCTCCAACAGAACTTCCTGCAGCTGTTCAAGGTTCCCGAGACCCGTCAGAAGATCTATCTGACGCTGGTCCTCCTGCTCGTTTTCCGCCTCGGATTCCAAGTCCCGATCCCCGGGATGAGCCCCGAGTTCCTCAAGTCGGCCCAGGACCAGAACGCGCTCTTCGGCCTGATGAGCGCCTTCTCCGGCGGCGACTTCGGCTCCACGACCATCTTCGCCTTGGGCATCATGCCCTACATCTCGGCGTCGATCATCTTCTCGATGCTGACCAAGGTCTCGCCGGCCATGGAAGCCATCCAGAAGGAAGGCGCGGCGGGCCAGAAGAAGATCAACCAGTGGACGCGCCTGTCGGTGGTGCCGATCGCCGTCCTGCAGGCGCTCTTCATCTACACGGGCGTCTTCCTGCAGAACAAGTCGAGCATGGTCGCCGCCGAGATGCAGGACAGCACCATCGCGCTGGGCGTCATCGTCGTCATGAGCCTGTTGGCGGGTTCGCTCTTCGTCATGTGGCTGGGCGAACTCATCACCGAGTTCGGCGTGGGCAACGGCGCCTCGTTGCTGATCATGGCCGGCATCGTGGCCGAGATCCCGGTCGCCATCAGCAGCATCATCGACGCCGAGGACTTCTGGCAGACCATCCTCGGGCTTTCGGCGGTCTGGGCCGTCACGGTGCTGGTCGTGGTGTTCATCCACAAGGGCGCGCGTCGCGTGCCGATCCAGTACGCGCGCCTGACGCGCGGCACCCAGGCCTACGGCGGCCAGCGCCACTACCTGCCGCTCAAGGTGAACATGGCGGGCGTGATGCCGGTCGTCTTCGCCAGCGTGCTGTTCGTCATCCCGCAGCTCCTGCTGGAGTTCATGGGTGCGTCGGAGTGGACGCGGGTCTTCAGCTCGCCGACCGGCTTCGTCCACGTGGTGTTGTTCTCGGGCCTCGTGTTCTTCTTCTGCTTCTTCTGGAACCGCTTGATGTTCCAGCCGAACGAGATCGCCGACAACCTGCGCGAGCATGGCTCCTTCGTGCCGGGCATCCGTCCGGGCGCCAAGACCGCCGAGTACCTGTCCAGCGTCCTGACGCGCATCACGCTCGCCGGCGCGGCGTTCCTCGCCGTCATCTCGGTCGCCCCGGCCTTCCTGACGCAAGGCGTCAGCAACCCGTCGCTGATGTACTTCCTCGGCGGCACCTCGGTGCTGATCGTCGTGGGCGTGGCGCTCGACCTGGTCGACCGCCTCAACGCCCAACTCGTGATGAAGAACTACGAGGGCTTCATGAAGTCCTCGGGTCCGGGCTGGACCCGCGGCGGCGCCACCAAGGGAGACGCGCGGTGACGAAGCGTCGCGTGGTCATCCTGCTCGGCCCTCCGGGCGCGGGCAAGGGCACGCAGGCGTCGCGCCTGTCGGCGGCGTTGTCGCTGCCGCATGTGTCCACCGGCGACTTGTTCCGCGAGAACAAGGCCCAGGGCACGGCGCTCGGCAAGCAGGCGCAAGAGTACATGGATGCCGGCAAGCTCGTCCCCGACGAGCTCGTGCTGGACATGCTGTTCGACCGCATCGCGCACGCCGATTGCGCCGGCGGTTGCTTGCTGGATGGATTCCCGCGCACGCTGCCGCAAGCCGAAGCCCTCGCGCTTCGTCTATCGGGCGTGGAAGTGCACGCCTTGAACCTGCGCGTGCCCGACGCCGCGTTGGTGGAACGCTTGACCGGCCGGCGCACCTGCGGCGCCTGCGGGAACATCCACCATGTGCGCTACTCGCCTCCGAAGCAGGAGGGCAGCTGCGACAAGTGCGGCGGGGCGCTCGTCGTGCGCAGCGACGATCGGCTCGAGACCGTCACGCGGCGCCTCGCGGTGTACCGCGAGCAGACCCTGCCGCTGGAAGGCTGGTACCGCCAGCGTGGAGTGCTTTCCGAAGTCGATGGCGATCGCGCCGCCGACCTCGTCTTTTCCGACCTCGTGCGGGCCGCCACGGCCGTGGGAGCCGCGTGATGGCCAAGGAAGAACCGATCACCGTCGAGGCCATGGTCGTCGAGTCGCTGCCGAACGCGCGCTTTCGCGCGAAGCTCGAATCGGGCCACGAGATCCTCGCGCACGTCAGCGGCAAGATGCGGATGCACTACATCCGGATCCTGCCTGGAGACAAGATCACCGTGGAGATGTCGCCCTACGACTTGACGAAGGGTCGGATCGTCTGCCGCGGAGAGCGTAGAAAGAGGGATGGATCATGAAAGTCCGTAGCAGCGTTCGTCGCATGTGCATGAACTGCAAGGTGGTGCGGCGCCGTGGCGTCGTGCGCATCATCTGCACCGACAAGCGCCACAAGCAGCGCCAGGGCAAGTGAACAGCCCGGCCTCCACAGCACACACCACTAGAGAGAACTGAAAATGCCCCGTCTGATCGGCGTCGACATCCCCCCGAACAAGCGCCTCGAGATCGCGTTGACCTACGTCTACGGCGTGGGTCGCACGACCTCCACCAAGACCTGCGCGGCCCTCAAGCTCGATCCGGGCATGAAGTCCCGCGACTTGACCGAGGAGCAACTCGCCAACATCGCGAACTACCTGCAGAAGGAGTACGCGGTGGAGGGCACCCTGCGCCGGCTGGTGGCCGCATCCATCGCGCGCCTGCGCGACATTGGTTGCTACCGCGGCATGCGCCATCGGCGCGGCTTGCCGGTGCGCGGCCAGCGCACGCGCACGAACAGCCGCACGCGCAAGGGCCCGAGGAAGACTGTGGCCGGCAAGAAGTCGGTCAAGGGCATGAAGTGATCCGTCGCGCCGGCCCTGCGGCCGGCCACGGAACGCTGGAACCACGACTCGCAACCAAGACGCCCGCATAGCTCAAGCATCGAAGGAACAGGCCCGGAAGGCACACATGGCGAAGGAAACCAAGACGACGGCCGAAGGCGGCTCCGCGGCAGCGGCGCCGGCCAAGTCGGCCAAGAAGAAGATCAAGAAGGTCGGCCACCGCGGGGTTGCCCACGTGAAGGCCACCTTCAACAACACGCTGGTGACCATCACCTCGCCGATCGGCGAAGTGCTGGCGACCGGCTCGGCTGGAGCGGTGGGCTTCAAGGGCACCCGCAAGAGCACGCCGTTCGGCGCGCAGCGCGCCGCCGAGCGCGCGGCCGCCAGCGCGGTGCGCCTCGGCGTCCGCGAAGTCGAAGTGCGCGTCAAGGGCGCCGGCTCAGGCCGCGAGTCCGCCGTGCGCGCCTTGGCGAACTCCGGCCTGAAGGTGCTGTCCATCGAGGACATCACCCCGCTGCCCCACAACGGCTGCCGCGCCCGCAAGAAGCGTCGCGTCTGACACCCCGGCCACAAGCAGGAACCGAACATGTCTCGTATCGTCGATCCGAAGTGCAAGCTGTGCCGCCGCGAGGGGATCAAGCTCTTCCTCAAGGGCCAGCGTTGCTTCACCGAGAAGTGCGCCGTCTCCCGTCGCGACTATCCGCCGGGCGTCCATGCGCAAAAGCGCAGCAAGGTCACCGAGTACGGCGTCCGCCTGCGCGAGAAGCAGAAGCTCAAGCGCATCTACGGCGTGGGCGAGCGCCAGTTCCGCCTCTACTTCCAAGAGGCCGAGCGCCTGCGCGGCAATACCGGCGAGAACCTGATGGTCTTGCTGGAGCGTCGCTTGGACAACGTGCTGCTCGCGGCGGGCTTCGCCTTGTCGCGCAACCATGCTCGCCAGTTGATCAACCACGGGCACGTGCGCGTCAACGGCCGGAAGGTCGATGTGTGCTCGTACTCCGTGCGCCCCGGCGACTTGGTCGCCCCGGCCACGCGCGAGAACACCAAGAAGATCGTCAGCGAGGCGATCGAGGTGAACAAGTCGCAGCCCGTCCCCGCGTGGGTCGAGGTCTCCGGCGACACGTTGACGGCCAAGGTCGTCGCCGTGCCGCGTCGCGAGGACGTGCCGCACGTCATCCAGGAGCAGCTCATCATCGAGCTCCTCTCGAAGTGATCCAACGCCGTCCGGGCGGCCGGCTCCGAGTGGAGCTGGCGCCGGCGGAGCGCAGATGAGGACGAGCGCGGAGGAAGGGAACCGCCGCCGCGCTCGCCGCTCGCAACGCTCCGTCGGGACGCTCCCGGACGAACATCTCCGGTTTCTACGCAAGGTTCCACGCAGGAACGACCCACATGAGAATTCGCTGGCGCAACTTCGAACTGCCTAGCCGCGTGCAGTTCGACACGGACACCCTCACGCAGACCTACGGCCGCTGCAACGTCGAACCGTTCGAGCGCGGCTTCGGCCACACGATCGGCAACGGCCTGCGCCGCGTGCTGCTGTCCTCGATCGAGGGCACGGCCGTGACCGCCGTCAAGATCGAAGGCGTCAACCACGAGTTCGACAGCCTCGAGGGCGTCTACGAGGACGTCGCCGACATCATCCTGGCCATCAAGCGCCTGCGGATCATCTACGACGGCTCGCAGTCGCTCACGCTGCGCATCCAGAAGTCCGGCAAGGGCCCCGTGACGGGAGCCGATGTGCAGTGCGAGGGCGGCGCGCGCGTCGCCAACACCGACCTTGTCATCGCCACGCTGACGAAGGATCGCAAGTTCAACGCCGAGTTGGTGGTCCAGCGCGGCCGCGGCTACGTCCCGGCCGACGAGAACGCCTCCGACGCGCAGCAGCTGGGCACGATCCCGGTCGACTCGATCTACTCGCCCGTGCAGCGCGTGCGCTACACGATCGAGCAGACGCGCGTCGGCAAGCTGACCAACTACGACCGCCTGGTCATGGAGATCTGGACCGACGGCACCGTCTCCCCCGAGATGGCGCTGACCGAGGCCGCCAAGATCTACCGCAAGCACCTCAACCCCTTCGTCATCACCAGCCACAGCCGCGACCTGTCGCTGGTGGCCGAGGACCCGAGCACGTCGGAGTACAACGTGCGCAACCAGCAGAGCAGCGAGCTGCAACGCCAGCTGTCCTTGCCGGTCTCCGAGCTCGAACTCTCGGTGCGCGCGCGCAACTGCCTCGATGGGGCGAACATCCAGACCATCGGCGACCTCGTCGGCATGGGCGAGGAAGAGGTCATGAACCTCAAGAACCTCGGCCGCACCAGCCTGCTGGAGATCAAGCAGAAGCTGGCCGAGCGTGGCCTGGGCCTCGGCATGGGAGCGCAGGGCTGAAGCCCGGACGAGCGGCGGAAGCCGGTCGCGGGTTCGGCGCTTCGGTGCTGCCCAGTCCGGCCTCCCTCGCGGCTCCTCGAGCGAAGATCACACAAAGGCGTTAGGATCCGCCTCCAGACAAGACAAGACGAGCAGACACATGAGACATCGTTGCGCAGGAAACCGGTTGGGCCGCACCACGAGCCATCGCCAGGCCATGATGAAGAACATGGCCAACAGCTTGGTGCTCCACGAGCGGATCATCACCACGCCGGCCAAGGCCAAGGTGGTCAAGCCTTTCGTCGAGAAGATCGTCACCCTCGCCAAGAGCGACACGATGGCCGCGCGCCGCGCGGTCTTCGCGCGCTTGCGCGACAAGGGTTCGGTCGACAAGTTGTTCGGGATCCTCGGTCCGCGCTTCGCCGCGCGTCCGGGCGGCTACTGCCGCATCCTGCACCTGTCGAAGCCGCGCCTTGGCGACAACGGCCAGCGCGTGATCCTCGAGTTCGTGGAGCGCTCGGCCAAGGCCGAGACCGAGAAGGCCGCATCCTGAGGCCGCCGCGCCGCGGCCGATGCGGCACGGCTCTCGTCCTCGTGGCGAGCGCCCCGCCTCGCGGCCTCGACACGCTCTGCGCGCACGCCGCGACCAAGCCAGGCCTCCGCCTTCGGGTGGGGGCCTCGTTCGTTTCACGGCCACGCGCTTCGCTCCCCGTCGCGCCCCGTCGTGTTGGATCGCGCCGGCCCCGCTTGGCCGACGGCACTCGGGACGCGGCCGTGGCGAAGCCGCGCGTGCTGCATCCCGCGTGGGTTGGGTGACACGGAGCAGCACCGACACAGCGCGGCAGTCAGAGCGTCCAAGCAACCGAGGCGCGCCGTCTCTTCGACCCTCAGAGCTTCGCCAAGCGCGTGCGTCCGGGGCCCAGCAAGGCCTCCAGCTCCTTCGCCAGCCCTTCGCTGACGGAGACCTTGTGCTGCGCACCAGCGCGCACGCGGCGCAGCATGCCGTCGCTGCCGAGCACCTGCAGGTAGAGCTGGTTCTTGCCCTTGTGGCGCGCCACGAGCTCGACGAGGCGTTCGACCAGGCACTCGTCCTCGGGTTCCAGCGACACCACGACCGCGCCTTGGAAGCGGCCGATGGCTTCTTCGACGCTCCATACGGAATCGAGCAGCAGGGCCGACTCATCGCCCTTCTCCTCGAGCTTGGCGCCCACCACGACGACGGCGCCTTCGGCGAGGCGTGCCTTCTGCTCCTCCCAGGTGCGCGGGAAGCAGGTCACGCCGATGCTGCCGGTCAGGTCCTCGAGGCGCAGGCGCGCCATCTTCTTGCCTTCCCAGCGACCCGACTTGACGGTGGTCTCCGCCAACGAGACCACCATGCCCGCGACCATGACCTCGCTGCCGCCTTTTTGGCCCGCGAGGTCGCAGATGCGGCCTGTGGCGAGCAGCGCCAGCAAGCCGGCGCGCTCCTCGAGCGGGTGGCCCGACAAGTAGAACCCCAGCACTTCCTGCTCGGCGCGCAGCGTGTCCGCCTTGGACCAAGCCTTGGTCGGGTCGATGCCGTCCTTGGCCCCATTCTGCGCTCGCTGCGGCTCCTCGCCGCCGAACATGCTGGCTTGTCCCGCGCGGCGATCGGCCGCGAAGCGCGCGCCCTCGGTCTGCGCCGTGGCCAAGGCGGCCATGACGGCGCCGCGATTGTGGCCATGCTCGTCGAAGGCGCCGGCCTTGATAAGGGCCTCCCAGCAGATCTTGCCGACCTCGGTGGAGTCGAGCTGAGTGCACAGCTCGTGCAGGCTCGGCTTGCGGCCCTTGTCGGCCAGCTTGGCGCGCGCGGCGACCAAGTGCTCGACGGCCTTCTGGCCCGTGCCCTTGATGGCGCCGAAGCCGAAGCGCACGGCGCGGCCTTCCGGTTCGAACTCCCACACCCCGCGCCCGATCGAAGGCGGCAGGATCTCCACGCCGCTCTTCTTGGAGTCCTCCACGAACTCGCGCACCTTGGCTGAGTTCGACATTTCGCAGGACATGTTGGCCGCGAGGAAGGCCGAGCGGTGGTTGGCCTTGAGGTAGGCGGTCTGCCAGGTCAGCACGGCGTAGGCGGTCGAGTGGCTCTTGTTGAAGCCGTAGCCGCCGAACTTGAGGATGTTGTCCCAGATCTGCCGCGCGACCGGCTCGGCGCAGCCGTTCTTCATGGCGCCGGCGACGAACTGCTCCGAGAACTTCTGCATGATCTCGGGCTTCTTCTTGCCCATCGCCTTGCGCAGGTTGTCGGCTTCGTTGAGCGTGAAGCCCGACAAGGCGCTCGAGATGAGCATGACCTGCTCCTGGTAGACGATGCAGCCGTAGGTGTCGCGCAGGATCGGCTCCATCGACGGATGCTCGTAGGAGATGGGCTCCTCGCCATGCTTGCGGCGCACGAACATGTCGACCATGCCCGACTCGAGCGGGCCCGGGCGGTACAACGCCAAGATGGCGATCAGGTCCTCGAAGCAGTCGGGCTTGACGCGCGCGACCAGCTTCTTCATCCCGTCGGATTCCAGCTGGAATACGCCCAGCGTGTCGCCCGCCATCAAGAGCTTGAAGGATGGGCCGTCGACGAGAGGCAGCGCATCGAGGTCGGGCGGCGAACCGCCCTGCTTGCCGATGTTGGCGAGCGTCTTCTCGAGGATCGTCAGCGTGCGCAGGCCGAGGTAGTCCATCTTGAGAAGCCCGAGCTCCTCCAGCTGGGGGGCCGGCCACTGCGTCACGATGTCGTCGCCGTTCTTGGCGAGCGGCACGTACTCGACGATGGGCTGGTCGGAGATCACCACGCCCGCGGCGTGCGTGGAGATGTGGCGCGCCATGCCCTCGAGCGGCACGGACATGCGGAACAGCTCGTCGATCTCGGGCCGCGCCTTGAGGGCCTTGAGCTCCTCGTCGGCCTCGATGGCCTCCTTCAACGACGGAGCGTTGGGGCCGGTCGGGATCTTCTTGCTGATCTTGTCGACCTCCGACAGCGGCAGGTCGAGCACGCGCGCCACGTCGCGCACCACCGTGCGCGAGGCCATGGTGCCGAAGGTGACGATCTGCGCCACGCGGTCGTCGCCGTAGCGGCGGCGCGTGTAGTCGAGCAGGCGCCCGCGGCCGTCCATGCAGAAGTCGATGTCGATGTCGGGCATCGACACGCGCGAGCTGTTGAGGAAGCGTTCGAACAGCAGGTCGTACTTGAGCGGATCCACCTTGGTGATCCCGAGCAGGTACGCGACCATCGAGCCCGCCGCCGAGCCGCGTCCGGGGCCGACCGGGATGCCGTTCTCGCGCGCCCAGCGGATCAAATCCCACACGATCAGGAAGTACGAGACGAAGCCCAGCTCGGCGATGACCTGCTTCTCGTATTCGAGGCGCGCGCGCGCGCGCCCGTCGTCGGAGGGGTATAGCCGCGCCAGCCCGCGCTCGAGCAATTCGGCGAACAGCGCCTCGGGCCTGCGCCCATCGTCGGGCGTGAAGATCGGCAGGTGGTACTTGCCGAACTCGATCTTCAAGTCGACGCGCTCGGCGACGTCCATCGTCGCCTTCACCGCGTCCGGCAGGTCGCGGAACATCGCGGCCATCTCCTCGCGCGTCTTGAAGTACAGCGTGTCCGTCTCGAACCGGAAGCGCTTCTCGTCGGCGCGCTTGGCGCCGGTGTTGATGCACAAGAGCACGTCCTGCGCCTGGCAATCCTCGGCGCGCAGGTAGTGGATGTCGTTGGTCGCCACCAGCGGGATCCCCGTGCGCTGGTGGATGCGCACCAGCGCCTCGTTGACCTTCTGCTGCAGCTCGAGTCCGTTGCGCTGCAACTCCAGCCAGAAGTTCTCCGCTCCGAACAGGTCGCGCCAGGTCGCGGCGAGCGCCAGCGCCTCGTCCTCCTTGCCGACGAGGACCATCTGCGAGAGCTCGCCGGCGAGGCAACCCGACAAGCACAGCAGTCCCTCCGCGTGGCGCGCCAGCACCTCGCGGTCGATGCGCGGGCGGAAGTGGTAGCCCTCGAGGTACGCCAGCGAAGCGAGCTTGAGCAGGTTCTTGTAGCCGCGCTCGTCGCGCGCCATCAGCGTCAGGTGGTGGTAGCCGTTGCCCTTGGCCTTGTTGTGCGGCTCCTTGCGCGATTGGCGCGCGATGTAGACCTCGCAACCCACGATCGGCTTGACGCCCGACTTCGACGCCGCCTGGTACAGCTCGATGGCGCCGTGCATGTTGCCGTGGTCGGTCAGCGCGATGGCGCGCTGGCCGTCCTTCTGGCACGCGGCCACCAGGTCCGCGATGCGGTTGGCTCCGTCGAGCAGGCTGTACTCGGAGTGCACGTGCAGGTGCACGAAGTCGGGGGCGGTCATGGCGCTGCGATCCTCGGACTCAGCCCTTGATCAACTTCAACAGCACCGCCTTGGTGGCGTGCAGGCGGTTGGCGGCCTGCTCGACGACGAGGCTGCGCGGCCCGTCGAGCACTTCGTCGCTGGCCTCCATGTTGCGACGCACAGGCATGGCGTGCATGAAGCGCGCGCCATCGCCGCGCGCGAGCAGGTCCTCGTCGACCTTCCAACCGTGCGTGCGCGCTCGGCGCGAGGCGGCGAGCGTGGGATTGCCATAGTCGGCCAGCGACCACCACGAACGCGCGTACACGACCTGCGCGCCCTCGACCGCCTCCTCGCGCGCGTCGCACGAGCGGTAGGAGCGCCCGCGCGCGCCGATGACGCGCGCCACTTCCTCGTCGAGCTCGTAGCCCGGCGGATGCGCGAGGCGCACGTCCATGCCGGCGCGCGTGGCCGCGTCGATCAGCGAATGGACCACGGCGGGGGAGGCGGGGGTCGGCGAGTGCGTCCACACGATCGCCAAGCGCTTGCCGCGCAGGTCGCCCAGCGCCTCCTTCATCGTCATCAGGTCGGAGAGCGCTTGCAGCGGATGCCACATGGCGCTCTCCAAGTTGATCACGGGCACGCGCGCCCACTTGGCCCACGCCGCGATGGCTTCGTCGCGCCTGTCCGAGGCCCACGAATGGCCCGCCATCGGCGGACGGATCGCGAGCGCGTCGACGTAGCTCGACAGCACCGCGGCGGCGTCCTTGACGTGCTCGGGCGCGCGGCCGTCCATGACTCGGCCCTCGGCCGCCTCCAGCTCCCAGAAGTCCGAGGCGCCGGCGAGGTGCACCGTGTGTCCGCCCAGTTGGTGCATGGCCGACTCGAAGGCCGTGCGCGTGCGCAGCGAACCGCGGAAGAACAGCAGTCCCACGCTGCGGTTCTGCAGCTTCTCCGCCGCCGCGCGCCGCTTGAGCCGCCCAGCCAAGTCGAGCAGATCCTCCAACTCGCGGTCGGACAAGTCGCTCAGCCGGATCAGGTGCGCGGGGGAGGGGCTCATGGTGCGCGAAGATACGGCTCGCGACCCGCCGCGGGAACGACTTTGGCGGCCAGCTGCCGCAAGGCGCGATCCGTCGCCGAGGTTGGTCTCGGACCGAGCGGTGAGTCCCTCCCATGCACCCGTAGCTCAAGCAGGATGGGGCCTCCGGTGGCGTCGCGGGGAGCCGGCGAGCATGCACGCAGCGCACATCCAGCACGACGTCGAGTTCCACTCGCGACGAGGCGCCACGCCGGTGCAGCGCTTGCTGGTGCCCAACTGGAACGGACTTGCGCAGGTGGTCCGGCGCCCCATTCCTTGACACGGCCCTTTTCGGCCGCTACAACCTTCGCCCCACGCACCCGTAGCTCAATGGGATCGAGCATCTGACGTCGGATCAGCAGGGTAGTGGGTCGAGTCCCCTCGGGTGT
>SXXH01000282.1 GCA_005789645.1 Planctomycetia bacterium | reverse complement strand
CGTCGGGGATGTGCATCTTGCGATACACGCCCAGCAAGGATCCATCCGCGTCGATGATCGCCGCCGTGTTGTGGTACAGCCCGCTGGCGCGCTTCTCGAACAAGCTCGCGACGATCACGATGCCATGCTTCTTCGCGATCTTCGCGTACAGGTCCGTGGTCGGGCCCGGGATCGTCTCCGCCAGCTTGAAGAAGCGGTGGTCCTCCACTTGGCAGAAGTACTGGCTCGTGAACATCTCCTGCGTGCAGACGATCCGCGCGCCGCGCTTGGCCGCCGCCTCGATCAGCTCGGCCTGGTGCTTGCGGTTGGTCGCCACGTCTTCGACGCAGCGCATCTGCGTGAAACCGACATCGACGACGCGGGAGGAGCTGGACTTCGAGCGGCTGGCCATGGGCGATCTCCTGTCGCGCGGCGTGCGCGCGGGGGCGACAGTATGTGGATTGCGCGCCGATCCTGCGAGAGCGCCGCCCTTGTCCAATCGACTTGACGGGACGCGCGACGACTCAGCCGCAGCGCGCGCCGGGCTCGAGCCGCGCGCCCCGCGCTCATGCCGCGCCGTCCATCGCGCCCTTGCCGGCGGGCTTGACGCGCGCGAGCAGCACCGCGCCGGCGCCGCAGGCGACCACGAGTCCATCCTTGGTTTGCGCGACGGCGCCGGGAGTCGCGTCCGCGCCGAGCGGCAAGGCGTGCGGCGAGCAGTCGAGCAAGCCCAACTCCGCGCCGGCCAGCGTCGTGCGCGCGCCCGGCCACGGTGAAAAAGCGCGCACGAGGCGATCCACCTCGACCGCGTCCTTGGTCCAATCGACGACGCCGTGCTCCTTCTTGATCTTCGTGGCGTAGGTGGCGCGCGCGGGGTCCTGCGGCACGAGCCGTGGAGAGCCCGCGGCGACCAGGTCGAGCGCCTCGACCGCCGAGCGTCCACCAAGGATCGCCAGTCGCGCCAGCAGTTCGCCCGAGGTTTCGCGGGCGCCGATCGCCACGCGCAGCTCGTGGACCACATCGCCCTCGTCGAGCGCCAAGACCATCTTCTGCACGCAGACACCCGTCTCGGCGTCGCCGGCGAGGATCGCGGCTTGGATGGGGGACGCGCCGCGCCAGCGCGGCAAGAGCGATGCCTGCACGGTCCAAGCACCGCGCGGAGCGAGATCGAGCACGTCTTGGCGCAGGATCTCGCCGTAGCTCGCCACGAGCAGCGCCTCGGGTCGCCACGCGCGCACGGCGGCGAGGAACTCGTCGCCGCGCGCCTTCTCGGGCTGCAGCACCGCGACGCCGTGCGCCTCGGCCGCCGACACCATGGCCGAGGGCTCGACCCTCATGCCGCGTCCGCGCGGCTTGTCGGGCTTGGTGACGAGGCCGACGACTTGGTGTCGACCACTCGCGAGCAACGCTTCGAAGACGGTCGCGCCGAACGGAGGCGATCCCAGGAACGCGACCTTCAACGCCCTGCGGTCCTCTCCGTCAGAGGTGGGCCGAGACGAGCGTCTTCAGGCGGTCGTACGGCATGGCGCCCATCTGGCGCGCGACCATCTTGCCGCCCTTGAACACCATGAAGGTCGGGATCGAGCTGACGCCCAACGAGCTGGCGATCTCCTGGCTCTCGTCGGTGTTGATCTTGACGACCTTGACTTGCGCGCCGAGTTCGCCGGCGAGCTTGTCCACGCTGGGACCCATCGCCTTGCAAGGTCCGCACCAAGGCGCCCAGAAGTCGACCAGCACCGGCACTTGGCTCTTGAGGACGACGGAATCGAAGGTCTGGTCGGTGACGTCTTGTGCGGCGCTCATGGCGAAGGGTGGCTGGGTGGCTGGAGCAGGCGCGAGGGAACGCGCCAAGACGCAGACTATGGGCCACGGCTGGCCCGCAGACAAGTGGCGCCATGCGCCGTCCCGCCTGCGCGACGGGAACTCGCGCCCGAGCCGGGCGGAGCAGGCCTAAGCGCCTTCGTCCGCGGGTTCCGAGGCCACGCTTGGAGCGCCGCTGGGGACGAGGTTCGGGAGGCTCGCGTCGGCATCCTCGGACGCGTCGGACGCCCGAGGCGCCTCCGACAGCGTCGCGCCTTCGGCTGGCTTCTCCGGAAGCTCGTCGTCGAAGGTGCTGGCGGCCAGCATCCCCGCGAGGTCCGCCTCGCCTTCGGGTTGGAAGGCCAGGACGATCTCGCCACCACCTTCCGGTTGGCTGGCGTGCACCACGCCGAGCTTGCACAGCTCGAGCAGCGCGCAGAACGAGCCCACCAGCGACTCGCGCGTCGGCTCGGCGTCGATCGACAGCACCAGCTCGCGCAGGCCCATCTGTCCGGATTTCTTGACACGCTCGGCCAAGGCCTGCACGTAGAAGCGCAGCGGGCGCCGGTCGACCGCCACCTTGTGCGGCGCGTTGGCCAAGGTCTCGCGCAAGAGGCGCGAGAAGGCGCCGAGCAAGTCCCAGGCCGTCACCTCGCCCAGGTCGAGCTCGCGTTCGGGCGCGTCCACTTGCAGGGGCGAGGCGCCGCGCGCATGTTGCAGGTCGCGCACTTCGGCGCGCCGCCCGAGGTCCTCGGACGCGGTGCGGAAGCGGCGGTACTCGACCAGGCGCTGGATCAGCTCGTCGCGCGGATCGAGTCCGTCGTCGAGGTCGACCGACTCGCGCGGCAGCAAGGAGCGGCTCTTGATGGCCAGCAGGGTCGCCGCCATCACGAGGAAGTCCCCGGCGACCTCGATGTCGAGCTCGCGCATCGCCTTGAGGTGCGCCAAGTACCCCTCGATCACGCGCGAGACCTCGACCTCGTGGATCTCGACCTCCTGCTCGCGCACGAGGTGGAGAAGCAGGTCCAGCGGGCCGTGGAAGACCCGTTCGAGGCGCACGGTGTAGTCGCGCGCCACCGGTTCCGAGGTGCTCACCAAGCGCCTCCGAGGCCGATGATCGCCTCGAGGACGCCTTCGACCCAGCGGATGGCGTCGCGTTGCAGCGCGTTGAAGCCCGGCACCAGCCAGATCAGGGCGAACACGAGGAACAGGCCCCAGCGCTCCAGCGCCATGTAGCCCGGCCGCAGCTCCTTTGGCAGCAGCCAAGCCGTGATGCGCGAACCGTCGAGCGGCGGGATCGGGATGAGGTTGAACACCATCAGCAGCACATTGACCGACACCAAGGTGTCGAGCACGCGCGGCAGGAGGTCGGCTGGCCGCGAGTAGAGGCTCTCCGCCGCGCCGTTGTAGAACCCCGTGTGCACCGCCAGCTTCCACAGGAACAGGAACAGCGCCGCCAGCAACAGGTTCGAGAGCGGTCCGGCCGCGGCGACGAGGCTCATGTCGCGCCACGGCGAGCGCAGACGATGGAAGTCGACCGGCACCGGCTTGGCCCCGCCGAAGAGGAACCCCGATGTCAGCAGGAAGAAGGCCGGGATGGCGACGGTCCACATCCAGTCGATGTGGGCCATGGGGTTGAGCGTCAGCCGTCCCAACTGTCGGGCCGTGGGATCGCCGCACAGGTCCGCGGCCCAGGCGTGGGCCGCTTCGTGCACTCCCAGCGAGACGACCAGCAGCGTCAGCACCAAGGCCACGTACAGCGGATCCGCGGCGAAGTCCAGCAAGGCGAGGCCGCCGACGCTGCTCGCCGGGAAGGCCATGTGCAAGCTCGCGCCACCCGCCACGGCGAGGAAGGCGTTGCGCAAGAGGCGGCGGGTGCGGGACAGCGGCGGCATGCGTCGCGACGGAGGTCGAGCACGGGATTCTACGCGATGGGCGCGCCGAATTCCCGCGCCTGTGCGCCGTTGCAGGTGCTTCGTCGCGACCTCTAGAATCCGACCGAAGCCGCGCGCCGCACGCTGCTTGCGACGAGGCCTCCGAGCTGCGTCGCGCCACCCGCGCCGCACCACCCCCTTGGAAGCCCGTTCGCACCACCATCCGCTGCTCGCGCAGGCCGCCGAGGTCATCCGCAGCGAGGCGGCCGCCATCGCCGCGCTCGAAGCGCGCCTCGACGAGCGCTTCGTCGCCGCGGTCGAACTCGTCCTCGCCTGCGAGGGCTTCGTGGTCGTCACCGGCGTGGGCAAGGCCGGCATCGTGGCGCAGAAGATCAGCGCCACGCTCGCCTCCACCGGCACGCCGAGTCTCTTCTTGCATCCCACCGAGGCGCTGCACGGCGACCTCGGCCGGTTTCGCGCGCGCGATGTGCTGCTGGTCTTGTCGAACAGCGGCGAGAGCGCCGAGATCGTCGCCTTGCTGCCGAGCGCGCGCGCCATCGGGGCGCGCCTCGTCGCCATCACCGGCGGCGCGAGTTCCACATTGGCGCGCCACTCCGATTGCGTGCTCGACATCGGTCGCGTGCAGGAAGCCTGCCCGCTCACCCTCGCGCCCACGGCCAGCACCACGGCGATGCTCGCCATGGGCGACGCCTTGGCGATGGTCGTGTTGCAGAGGCGCAACTTCTCGCGCGAGGACTACGCGCGCTTCCATCCCGGCGGCGCGCTCGGACGCCGCTTGATGAAGGTCGGCGACATGATGCGCCGCGGCGAGCAACTGCCGCTCCTGCCCGCGGGCAGCACCCTCAAGGAAGCGGTGCTCGTCATGAACCGCACACCAGGTCGCCCCGGCGCGGCGCTCGTCGTCGACGGGGCCGGCAAGCTCGCCGGCATCTTCACGCACGGCGACCTCGCGCGCCTGTTCGAGCACGGCACCGCCTTCGACGGCGCGCAGAAGGTCGATGCGCACATGGGCACCAAGCCCAAGACGACGCGACCCGAGGCGCTGGTCGAGGACGCGCAGCACCTGTTGCACGAGCACAAGATCGACCAACTCGCCGTGGTCGACGACGCGCATCGCCCGGTCGGCCTCGTCGATGTGCAGGACCTGCTGGACTTGGCGGTCTAGGGCGCGGACGAAGTGGACCACGACATCCAAGGACTCGAGGCCGCCTTCCAGCGCGCCAAGCTGCTCGTCCTCGATGTGGACGGTACGCTGACCGACGGTCGCATCGCCTATTTCGACCATGCGGGCGGCGTGGGCGAGCTCTTGTCCTTCGACGTGCGCGATGGTCTCGGACTGCAGTCCTTGGCGCGGGATGGAATCGTCGTCGTGCTCGTGACCGGCCGCGGCAGCCCCGCGCTCGAGCGGCGCGCCGGCGAGCTGAAGTTGCGCTTGCTGCAGAAGGTCGCCGACAAGCGCGCCGCGCTCGAAGCGCTGCAGGTGGAACTCGGCGTGGCGCAA
Organism: Planctomycetia bacterium; assembly: GCA_005789645.1. Taxonomy (GTDB): domain Bacteria; phylum Planctomycetota; class UBA1135; order UBA1135; genus SXXH01. Next base: position 6,347 of record SXXH01000282.1, on the reverse strand, counting down.
TCCGAGACGATCGCGATGGGCGACGACCTGCCCGACCTGGGACTGGCCGAACGCTCGGTCGCGTTCATCGCGCCCCGCGACGCCGTCGACGAGGTCAAGCGTCGCGCGCACCTCGTCGTCGCGCGCGAAGCCGGCCGCGGCGCGGTGCGCGAGCTGTGCGAGCGCGTGCTCGCAGCGCGCGGGATGCGTCTCGGATGAGGAAGCTCGTCGTCTTCCTGCTGGCCTTCGCCGCCGGCCTCGCGTTCCTCTTGTGGCGCCAGTCGCGCATGGAAACTCCGCCTCCGCCTCCGGCCCCGACCGAACCGGAGACGCGTCCCTTCACGGAAGTCGAGGTCAAGCAAGGCGAGGACGGACAGGGCCAGGCGGTGGGCGTGCTGCTCGACGGGCCGCTCGACTTCGCCGAACGCGTGCAGGTCGACGGCGAAGGCCGTCGCGCGCTGGTGTTGCGCAGCTCCGACGTCGACTCGCTCGCGGGCGGCCGCTACCTGCTCAAGGATCTGGCCGTCGATCTCTACGACCCGCAGCTGGGCCTGGTGCGCGCCAGCCTGCGCGCGCCGCGCGCCACGGTCGTGTTGGCGGTGGTCGACGGCGTTCCGGCGCTCGATCCGTCGAACCCAGTCGAGCTCGACCAGCCCGTCGCCACCATCCTGCGTGGTTCGCCGATCACCCCGCTCAAGGTCGAGTCTTCGCGACTGGACTGGTTGCCGGGCGAGGATCTCTACCGCACCGATGAAGCCGTCGTCGCCACCGGCGCCGGCCTGCGCGGCTCGGGCATCGGCTTCGAAGCACGCGGGCAAGGCGCGACCATCGAGCTCAAGCGCGCCGTCTCGATCGCGTTCGAGCTCGAGGATGGCGGCGTGGCGACCTTGTCCTCGGGCGCCACCGCCGGCGTGCTGCTGCAATCCGTCGAGCGCGAGGGAGTCGAGCTCCTGCAGCTCGTCGCCTCGGGCGGCGCGCGTCTCGTCTTGGCGGGTTCGCGCGCCATCGCCATCGAAGGCGAGACCATCACGATCGTCGGCCGCCCCGGCGACGACGGCCAACCGTTCAAGTTGCTGTCGGCCGTGGCCGAACGCGCGGTGGTGGCCGAACATCAAGGCGACACCCTGCGCTCGGATCGTGCCGAGTTCGCGTTCCGCGCCGACAACAGCTTGTCGCGCGGCGAGCTGCTGGGCAGCGTCGAGCTCGAGTCGCGCGGCGACAAGTTGCGCAGCGAGATCGCGGTCTTCGAGTTCACCGAGTCGGGCCTGTTGTCGCGTGCCGAGTTCAGTGGCTCGCCGCGCGGCGAGTTGGCGCTCGGCCGCGTCGGCGATCCGGCTCAGGCGGGGGGCGAACGCGCGGTGCTCGACGGCCTTGGTCCGCTGGTCTTGTCGCGCGGGACGGAGGATCGCATGACGATCGCCGGCCCGGCGAGCCTCGAGCTGCGCCAAGCGGGCATCGTGCTCAAGGCGCGCGAGAGCTTGTCGGCCAGCGCGGCGCTTGATGGCGCGAGCGGCCGCCTCGAGGCCCAAGGCGAGGTGCGCTTGTCGCGTGGAAGCGACGAACTGGCGGGGGAGCGCGTCGAGCTCGACTACCGCGCCGATCCTGCGGGCGGGCGCAGTTTCGCCTACCAGAGCCTCGGCCCCACGCGCCTCTCGGCCACCACCAAGTCGGGCGAGCCGTTCCGTGCCACGGCCGCGAACGGCGCGCGTGGAAGGCTCGAGGGCGAGCGGTTGGTGGTCGACCAAGCGCGGGACGTGCGACTCCAGCAAGGCGCCGCCGCGGAATTCACGGCGGAGGCGCGGCTTGTCGAGGACTTCGATGCGGCGGCCGCCACCTTTCGCGCATCTGGCGATGTGCGCATCGTCGCGCCGCAAGGCTCGGGCTTCGCGCAAGAGGCGCGCGTCGCCGGCAAGGACGCCATCGAGCTCGCGGGCACTTCTTCCGCCCCCGCGCGTTGGTCGAACGCCTCGGGCGGCGCGCGCGGCGGTTGGCGCGCCACGGCGCAGGCCTTGTCCATCGTCGCCGATCCGCGTCGTCTCGAGGCCAAGGGCGCCGTGATCGCCCGAGTCGAGGCCGAGGGAGTGGAGCTCGACTTGTCCAGCGGTTCGTTCGTGGTCGAGCTCGGCCCCGAGGGCCAGTTGCGCCCGGTGGTGGTGGTCGCCGAGTCGAGCGTCCACGCGGTGCTCGTGCAGGAAGGCGACAAGGTCGTCTTGGACGCCGAGTACTTGCGCGCCGATGGCGAGCTGTCGATCGTCCGCGAGGTGGCAGTCAAGCCCGATGGCACGCGCGCGACGGTCGAACGCGAAGTCGCCAGCGGGGTCGAGGTGCTGGCGCACACGCAAGTGCGCGTCGCGTGGCTGGGCGAGGCGGCTTTCTCCGGCGAAGGCGAGCGTTTCTGGATGCACAAGGACGGTCGCATGCGTCTGGACGCCGCGCCGGGCGAGCGGCTCTCCGTCGCGGGGCGCCTGGCGGGGACCGCCCTCGACTACGACGCCACGGCCACTTGGCTCGAACGCAGCAGCGCGCCTCCGAGCCTTGAACTCGCCGCGCCGCTGCTCTTGTTGCGCGATGGTGCGCCGCGCCGTGCTGACGCCACCGTGCTGCGCCGCCTGCAGGCGGGCCGGCTCAAGGTCGACGCCACGAGCATCCTGCTCGAAGGGCTCGTCTCGTCGGGCACGCCAGGCCAACCCGACTGGGAAGCCGGCAGCACGCTCTTGGAGGGCTGGGACGAAGAAGGCCGCGAGTGGCGCGTGCAAGCCGGCTCGATTCGACTGCGCGGCGACTTCCGCGACGCGCGCAGGTTGGAGGCCGAGGACATCCAGTCGCTCGTAGCCCAAGGTGGCTTTCGCGCGCAGTTCGGCGACTCGCTGTCGGCCATCGGCGAACGCCTCGATGGCGTGCCTGGCCGCTTGCGCTTCGAGGGCCGTCCCGCGCTGATGCGCCTCGAGGATTCGGAGTGGGAGTCGGAGTGGATCCAGTACGACCTCGTCAACCTGCTGCTTTCCACCGATGCCGGCGAGCTGCGTTCGAAGACCGGCGCGACCGGCATGTCGTGGGCGTTGCGCTACGATTCGCTGCAACCCTTCGAGCAGCAGGATTCGACCATCCTCGCCTTGCGCAATCCGCGCTTGCGTGCCGGCCAACGCCAGTTGCGCGCCGATTGGGTGCTCTTCTGGCTGGATCGCGAGCGCTGGCGCCGCGGCGGACTGCGCGCCATCAAGAGCGGCTTGGGCGCGCCCGACTTGCGCAGTCGCGAATTGTCTTCGGCGGGCGAAGGTGTCGAGTCTCGCGTTGGCGGGCAGGGCAAGGGGCTGCGCATGCCCGCCGACCAGTTGATGCGCGAGCAATTGGCGGGGATGCCGCTCGGCGATGCGCTTTCCGAGGCGTACATCGAAGGCAACATCGAGTACTACGACGCGGGCGAGCGGCAGGCGCGCGCGGCCGCGGTGTACCTGGACCTCGTCGAACAGCATGGCTGGATCCAGCAAGGCGACTTGTCGATCGAGTTGAACCTGCGCGAACGATCCGAGCGCTTGCGCGTCAAGTCCGACTGGTTGCGCATCTCGAACACGCCCGCGGGCGCCGAACTGCGCGCCGCCAGCGCGATCTTGAGCTCGTGCGAGTACGACGATCCGCACTACGTCATCGAGACAGGCGACTTGAGGCTCGTGCCGCGCCAGGAGAAGAAGGACGAGCGCGTGGCCTACTCCGTCGCGGCGCGCGACAATGCGATCCGCTTCCAAAACGGCTTCAAGTTGCCGCTGCCCTCGATCGTGTTCGAGACCGATGAGCGTGGCAACCCGTTGGTCGACCGTCTCGTCCTCGGCAACAGCGCGCGCCTCGGCACGCAAATCCGCGCGTCGATCAACGCGGACCTAGGCTCGTTGGGGTTGGGCTTCGGCAAGATCTTCGCGGGCGTCTTGGGGCTGCCTTCGACCGACATCCGCGGCGGCTGGAACTACGACGTGGGGCTGCTGGGCTCGCGCGGAGTGCTGCTCGGCGCCGAGCTCGACTTGCAGATCGCCAAGCGCTTCCGCTTGAAGACTTCGATCGACGCCATCCCCGACGAGGGCCGCGACAAGGGCTTCGTGCGCGTCGATCCGGACGACCGCGACTTGCTGCGCACCTGGATCGTGGCTCGCGGACGGTACGACCTCGGGCCCGGCGAGTGGGTCGACATCGTCGGCTCCGTGCAGTCCGACCCCGGCGTGCAAGCGGAGTTCTTCGAGAACGACTACCTCGCCTACGAGCAGAAGGACGTCTACTTGCATTGGCGCAAGGCGCGCGAGGCTTGGTACGCCTCCGTCATTGCCAAGTTCGTCGTCGAGGATCGCACCGACACGGAGCAGCTGCCTGCGGCCTTCTTGTACTTGCCGCGCACTCGAGTGGGCGGCTTGGCGAGCGCCGACGTCTATTGGACGGGCACGGTGGCCGCTGCGAATTTGCGCAGGGTGGAAGGCGACCCGACCTACTACCCCTACACGACGCCCTATGCCGATGGACTCGGCGAGCGCGAAGTGTTGCGCGCGGCCGTGGACCAGCGACTCGAACTGCCGCTGGACGTCGGGATCGCCGCGATGCGCGCCACGCCCTACTTCCAAGGCAGCGCGCGCATCTGGGACCAGGCGGAGGATCCTGAAGAGTCGGCTTCGAGCTCGGCGTTGATCGCTGGAGTCGAGTTGTCGAGCACCTACTGGAAGCGTTCCACCGGGGGCGCGGTGCAGACCATCACACCCAGCCTCGGCGCAAGCGTCGCGCTGGCCTCGCACCAGAGTGCCGCCAAGCCGGTCTACTTCGATCCGACCGAGGCCTCGCTCGACGGCGAGACGATCGAAGCCGGCTTGCGCACGCGGTGGTCCTCGCCGCTGTCGCGCGAGCGCTTCGACGCCGACTTGCGCCTGCAGCGACGGGTGCTTCCCGACGATTCGGAGACCTCGCCGTTGCGGGTGCTGTCCGAGTACTTGACCTGGATCGGCGAGGTGCCCGTGGGCCTGCGCCACGATGGCCGCTACGAGCTCGACGACGCCGCCTCGCCCTACTCGCGCACTTCGTTGGGCTTCGAGCCGACGCCCTCGTTGGGTTTCGAGTTCGGCTATGTGCAAGGGCGGGACGAACTGGAAGACCCGTTGTTCGAGGCGGTGACTGGCGCCATGCGCTGGCGCTGGACCACGAAGTGGGAGATGCAGTTCCAGCAGAGCCTGTCGCTGCTCGAAGGCGGCAGCCTGGGCAACCAGATCCTGCTGCGGCGCCTCGACCACGACTTCGTCACGGAGATCGAGCTCTCCTATCGCGCCGGCGAAGGCGCCTCGTTCAGCTTGAACTTGTTGCCGAAGTTGTCGTGGCGCCGCCAAGGACTGGGTCTCCTGGACAGCTGGCTGGGCCTGTACCACTGACTTCAGTCGCGCCGCGCGGGCCTTTTCTTCCGGCTTGCACGGACTTGGCGTGGCCTTCACCCCTCGTCACGCCGCGCGGGGGGGCCAGCGTGGTAGATTCCCTGCATGGTCCTCGCCCTGTTCGAGAGCCTTGGTGGCTCCGAGCTCGTCATCGTCGGCATCGCCGCCTTGCTGGTCTTCGGCAAGCGCTTGCCCGAGGTGGCGACGCAAGCCGGCAAGCAAATCGCCAAGCTGCGCCACGGCCTCGATCAGTCGTGGAAGGAAACCGGCCTCGACAAGGAGATCAACGAGCTCAAGGAGGTGCTGCCGAATGTCGCGCCCTCCGAGCTCGCGCGCAACGCGTCGCGCCGCTTCCAGCAGCGCCTAGCCGACAAGGCTCGTCGCGACGGTCTCGACCCGGCCGCGCAGTTCGAGCCGGATTCGGCGCAGGACGACGACATGACCCCCACTCCGTTGATGGAGCGGCCCAACCTCATGCACACGACCGGCGGGCAGCCGCAAGTCGGCTCCGTCTCCGACGCGGACTTTGGTGCAGGTTCGACCCCGGCTTCGGTTCCGGATGTCGCGTCCGGCCCGGACCGCCATACCGACAAGGCCCCTGGCTGAGCGCCCGCGCCGACGACTCGCCCGGCATCCGCAAACTGGCTTCGTGCACTACGCTTACTGCACCAACGGCCTCGCGCACCACCGCCCGCGGCAAGCTTGCGAGCTGTTGGCCGACCTTGGTTATCGGGGCGTCGCCTTGACGCTCGACGCAGGCGGGTTGGACCCGCTCGCGCCCGACCCGCGCGTCGCGGCCGAGGTGCGTGAGGTGTGTCGCGATCGTGGACTGTCGATCGTGGTCGAGACGGGCGCCCGCTACGCACTGGATGCGCGGCGCAAGCACCATCCCTCGTTGATGGACGCCTCGGCTGCCGGACGGGAGCTGCGCGTCGACTATTACCGGCGCTGCCTGGACCTCGCTGTCGACTTGGG
>SXXH01000281.1 GCA_005789645.1 Planctomycetia bacterium | reverse complement strand
TCTGGAGCAACCCGGGCGAGATCGCGGGCAACGGCATCGACGACGATGGCAATGGCTATGTCGACGACGTGCGCGGTTGGGACTTCGCGGGGATCGACAACAACCCCGTCGACGAGCATGGCCACGGCACGCATGTCGCGGGCACGATCGGCGCCGTCGGCAACAACGGCATCGGCAACGCGGGCGTCGCCTGGCGGTGCAAGCTCGTGCCGCTGCGCTTCATCGGCGCGACGGGCGGTCTGACCTCCGATGCGGTCTTGGCGATCGGCTACTGCCGCGCGAAGGGCGTCAAGGTCAGCAACAACAGCTGGGGCAGCACGACCTTCGCGCAGTCCTTGTCCGACGCCATCGCCCAAGCGGGCGCCGCCGGTCACTTGTTCGTCGCCGCCGCCGGCAACAACAGCCAAGACAGCGGCGTGGTGCCTTTCTACCCCGCGGCGTATCCGCACGACTCGATCATCTCCGTGGCGGCGACCACCAACGACGACACGCGCGCGTCCTTCTCGAACTGGAACAACACCAGCGTCGACATCGGAGCGCCGGGGATGAACATCCACTCGACCTACTTGTCGAATGTCTACACGTGGATGAACGGCACTTCGATGGCCTCGCCCCATGTCGCGGGGGCCGCCGTCTTGGTGTGGAGCGCCAATCCGGGCTGGAACTTCGCACAGGTCCGTTCCCGGATCCTGTCGACGACGCGTCCGGTGGCTGCGATGCAGGGCATCGTGGCCACCGGAGGTGTCCTGGATGCCGCGGCGGCGATGGGTTACGTGCCCGGGCCCAACACAGCACCCACGGTGTCCATCACGACGCCGAGCGGCAACATCAGCGTCGGCGTCGGCATCATCGTGACCTTCAGCGGCACGGCCAACGATCCCGAGCAGGGGAACCTCTCGAGCACCATCACCTGGAGCTCGAACCTCGTCGGCAACCTCGGCACAGGCGCGACGGTCAGCACCTCGGCGCTTGGCAGTGGCGTGCACACGATCACCGCCCGCGTCGTGGACATCGGTGGCTTGGTCGCCACGGCCACGCGTCAAGTGACCGTGGGCAGTTCGCCGCCACCCCCGGCACCCAATGCACCCACGACCCTCCGCGTGCGCCGCCAATCCGCCGGCCTCGCCAGCTTGACGTGGCGCGACAACTCCACCAACGAGACAGGCTTCGAGATCGAGCGCCAACGCCGCTCGGGTTCGACTTGGATCGAGACCACGACCCTCACCACGCCGGCCAACACCACCGCCACGACCAACACCGCCGGCCTCGGCACCTTCCGCTACCGCATCCGCGCCCGCAACGGCACGGCCGCGAGCGCGTGGACCGCATACGTGTCGATCACCCTCTGATCGACCTTGGAACTACCTCGGGGCTTCATGTCCCGGGGTGGTATGTCCTCGGTCGGCTGGGGAGTCGGTCGAGGGCATGATGGGATGGGGTGCGGGGGTGGCGATAAGCCACTCTCGCACTCCACTCTTTGATGCTGGCCCCGTTCATTGTGCGCGGTGCAGGCGATGCGTCTCCCGGGACCGTCGCGGGTTCAAGCCGCGGGGCACCAGCACCGTTGGTGCTCGTGACCGCAGGGGCTCGGAGATGCCTGGCGGCGTGTGTCGCAGGCAGCCATCGCTCGATGAGCGCGGGGTGATGTGGCGTGGTGCGGGAGCGGGTGTCGGCCTTTGGGCTTCGTTGGAGCTGGTTCGCTGGGTTGACTCGATGCGCGCAAGGGGCTCGCATCTGGACGCACGCGCAGGCAGACGCCGTGCATCCCAAGGGGATGAACTCCGCCACGGGGATGGGTCGGTCACGCCGTTGGAGCAGGGTAGGGCCGGGGTTGCGGCCATCCATCAGGAGAGGCCGCCTCTCCCGCAAGGCAACGATGCCCGTTGCAATCCCTGGCGGGTATCGCCTCCAGGCCTCGGGCTGGCGTACCTGCGCATCCCTCCACTCTCCTAGACGTCCGGGAAACGCCGGCAGGCAGCACCCAAGTGCCCAAATCCGCGCTGCGATGGCCCGAGATCTCGCACAATCACCGGGGCCAGCATCAAATTCGAGCCCCTCCTCAAGTCCCAGCCCCCGCCCCGGCGACACGAATGTCGGCGAGGGTGGGCAGCCCTCGCGCCGCGGGGGACCCGGGCGCATGTGCGCCGGTGAAGCCGCGACCGTCGGACGCGGGCATGGGGGATGCGCCGCGTGCGACGCGCCAGGACCGACTTCCCGTTGGTGTGGTGATGCGCTGCATCTGGTTTTTCCGCGTCGCGCTTGCGTGGTGCGTCTTGTCGGTTGCTTCCGAGGCGTCCGGGGCGCAGGCGGTGCGGGGCGTAGGGGTGTCCGTGGCGGCCAAGCGCTTCGCGGCGCGGTCGCTGGAGGCGATTCCGGGCTTGCCGCACAACCCGACCGGGGTGCTGGTGCGCTTTCCCGAGGATGTCGGCGAGGGCTACAAGCAAGCCGTGCGCGCGCTGGTCGGCGACGGCAGCACGCGCGAGGAGGACTCGTCGCAAGGTCTCGAGTTGCTCGTGATCCGCGTGACGCCGCATGTCGCGCGCGAGCGGTTGGCGCCCTTCGTCGAACTGGTGGAGGCCGATCGCGTCGTGCGGCCGCTCGCCGATCCGACCGACCCGAACTACGGACAGCTTTGGGGCCTGCACAACAACGGCCAGACGGTCGCGGGCGATCCAGGGGTCGCCGGGTTCGACATCAACGCGCCCGAGGCGTGGAGCGTGACGCAAGGCGCGGCCGACTTCGCCATCGCCGTGATCGACACGGGGATCGACCACTCGCATCCCGACCTGGCCGCGAACATCTGGACGAATGTCGACGAAATCCCCGGCAATGGAGTCGACGACGACGCCAACGGCCACATCGACGATGTGCGCGGGTGGGACTTCTACGCGCAGGACGCGGATCCGTTCGACGAGCAAGGCCACGGCACGCACGTCGCCGGCACGATCGGCGCGGTTGGCGACAACGGAGTCGGGGTGGTGGGAGTCGCGTGGCGCTGCAAGCTCGTGGCGTTGCGCTTCCTCGGGCCGAACGGCGGCTACACCTCGGGCGCCATCGCAGCCATCGACTACTGCAGGCGCAATGGAATCAAGCTGTCGAACAACAGCTGGGGAGGTGGCGGCTACACGCAAGCGCTGAGCGACGCCATCAGGAACGCCGGCGCCGCGGGGCACTTGTTCGTGGCCGCGGCGGGCAACAGCAATGTCAACACGGATGCCAGCGCCGCGTACCCGGTGTCCTATCCACTTGACACCATCCTCGGCGTGGCCGCATGCAACAACGACGGAGCGCGCGCCTACTTCTCGAACTACGGCGCGCGCCATGTCGACCTCGGGGCGCCGGGGGTGGCGATCCAGTCGACTTGGCCGGGCGGCGGCTACAGCCACTTGCAAGGCACCTCGATGGCGGCTCCGCATGCGACGGGGGCCGCGGCGCTGGTGTGGGCGGCGCATCCTTCATGGAGCGCCGTGCAGGTGCGCGAGCGCCTGATCGCCACGGCCAGGCCGCTGCCGGGTTGGACCGGAGTCGTCGCCACCGGTGGCTTGCTCGATGCGGGTGCGGCGGTCGGTGGCAGTCCCGCGCCCAACACTCCGCCCACCGTGCGCATCCTCTCTCCACGCACGAACACCGCGATCGCCCACGGCGCCTCGGCCATGCTGCAAGGCACGAGCAGCGACCGCGAGGACGGCGTGCTCTCGGCCGCGATCGAGTGGAGTTCGAGCCTGCAAGGTCCGCTGGGCGTAGGTGCGTTCGTGGTGGTGGCGAACCTGCAGACGGGCACGCACGTGTTGACGGCGCGCGTCACCGACGCCGGCGGCTTGTCGGCGGCTCGCACGGCGATCCTTGTCGTGCGTCCGCCTCCGCCGCCGCGCGCGCCGACCGTCTTCGCCGCGCGCCGTCCAGACGCGAGTTGGCGCGTCGACCTGTCGTGGCGCGACAACGCCGGCAACGAGTCGTGGTACGAGATCGAGCGCCAGCTGCGACCGACAGGCGGCTTGTGGACGCCGGCCGGCACGATCGTCGCGCCGGTCGATGCCATCACCGCGAGCGACCAGGCTTTCCCGGGCTGGTGGCGTTGGCGCGTGCGCGCCGTGGGCGCCACGGGCACGAGCCCATGGACGCCATGGCGCATCGTCAAGATCTGACACGGCGCGATCGCGCGGCGTCAGTCCAGCAAACTGGACAGACGTCGGCGATCGTCACGGCGCCCACGCGACCTGCACGCCGTTCGTGAGGTTGAACGTGCTTGGCGTGCAGAACGCGGCGGCGTTCCTGTACCAGACCTGGTAGGTGCGCGTGGCGCCGGCCGTGCACTGGCCGCGCACGCTCACGGCGACGTCGGCGCCCGAGGGGTAGCGCGACATGCCGGCGGCTGAATTCAGCTTGGTTCCAAGGCGGATCACCGAGCCGCCGGCGCAGCGCAAGCCGTCGCCGAAGGCGGTGCCGAAGCCGTTGTTCAACTGCGACGTGCCTTGGAAGTACAGCGCGCTGCTCGCCGGCATGAAGCGGCCATCGAGGGACAGCGTGTCCGCGGCGATGCTGGCGACGCCGTTGGTCCAAAGCCGCGCGCCGCCCGGAGCGATGCTGTTGGGGCAGCCCTTGCCGGGATTGCCGGCCGGCACGCACGGGCAGGCCCCCGCGTCGCCGAAGCAGAACGGCGTCCCCGCCGGCTGCGCGGGCGAAAAGTCGATCCCGCGCCCGTTGCCGATGGCGACCGCGGCGAGCGTCTCGTCGTAGACCACGAGGACCTCGTTGGCGCCGATCGTGTTGCTGCCGTCGGCGTCGCGCAGGCGGATGATGCGCGAGGTCCCCTGGCTGTCGCTGCAATAGACGTCGCCGTTGGAGTCGATGGCCAGGTCCCAGATGTTGCTGGCCGCGCCCACCGACCAGTACAGGAACGACTCGCCCGCGTCCTCGGCGTCGCCGTCCGCGTTGAGGTCCTTGAACTTCCACACGCGCTCGTTGCCCGTGTCGGCGGTGTAGAACCAGCCGAGCGCGTCGACCTCGAGGGACCAGTAGAACGGCGCGACGCCGAACGGCGGGATGAAGTACGGCAGGCGCTCGCCAGCGTCGTTGGCGTCGCCGTCGGCGTTGGCGTCGACGAGGCGGTACACGCCCTTCTGCAGTCCGGCCGTGGAGGGCGCGTCGCAGAGGTAGATCGCTCCATCGAGGCCGATCTGCACCGCCTGCGGCACGAAGTCCCCGGCCGGATTGCCGGGCGCCGACCACCACTCGAGCGCTTCGCCCGCGTCGTTGGCGTCGCCGTCGCCGTTCGCGTCCTGCAAGCGCAGCACGGCGTCGACGCCCGTGCTGCCGGAGTTGGCCGAGGCGACCCAAACGACGCCGTCGGAGCCGCGCACGAGACCGTTGGCCGAGGGCATCAGGATGCCGGAGAGGTTGCCGCCGGCGCGACCGTCGAACCAGCGCGAGGACTCGTCGGGGTCGTTGAAGTCGCCATCGTTGTCGTGGTCGCGGAAGGCGAACACGGTGTCCTCGCTGTTGTCCGTCACCAGCACGAAGCCGTCGACCGTCGAGCGCAAGCCGACGTTGTTGGCGAGCGGCAACGGACCAACGGTGTCGATGTAGTCCTGCACCGCCTCGCCCGCGTCGTTGTAGTCGTCGTCGCCGTTCAGGTCCGCCAAGCGCACGAGCGTGTCGGTGGTCGAATCGGTCACGCGCTGCACTGGCAGTTGCACCATGGCGCACAAGATCAGGGCGTCGAGCATCGTTGAGGTCCGGGAGTGGCAAGGGCGGGGGATCTGGCGGGGGATCGGGCGCTCGCAGGATGCCTCGACCCACGAGCGGCGACCCATCCAAGCCTACCTGAGGCTCGCCCGTCGCGGGTGGGTTGGCGAGCGACCACTCGACTCGCCGGCCACCCGGCGCGACCATGGATGCGCCATGTTTCCGCTTCTGCTGGCTCAGGCGCTGCGCATCCAAGCTCCGGAGCGTCCCCTGCCCGTTTCCACGGCGCTGGTCGTCGACGCCGCCACGCACGAGTCCGCGCGTGCTTCGCTCGACGCCTGGCGCGCCGCCCATGCCGCGCGCGGCGTGGGTGTGGTCCTCGTGCTGTCCGAGGACGCTTCGGCCGAGGCGTTGCGCGAAGAACTGCGCCGCTTGCACCGCGAGGCGCGCGTCGAAGGCGCGGTGCTCGCCGGCGGGCTGCCTGTGCCCATGCTGCGTGGTGCGCAACACCTCACCTCGGCCTTCAAGATGGACGAGGATGTCCATCCGCGCGAAGACTCGTCGGTGCCGTCCGACGCGTACTACGCCGACTTCGACTTGACGTGGCGCGGCTTGCCGCGCGCCGCGGGCGACGGGTCGCTGCAGTGGTTCGAACTCGAAGGCTCGTCCACGCAAAAGCTCGAGCGCGACATCTGGATCTCGCGCGTGGCGTTCGAAGGTCCGCGCGCGCGCGCTGCGTTGGCGAGCTACTTCGAAGGTCGCGCCCGGGAGATCGAGGCTGGCGCGCGGCCGCTCGTGCGCGCGACTTCGTTCGAAGGGCACGCCCACATGTCCGAGTCCCTCGATGCATGGTCGGCGCGGCGCGAGTTGTGGCGCGAGGCCTTGCCAGGCTTGTTCGGGCCCGCGACGCAAGGCTCCGGGTCGTGGTCGGCTTGGCACCACCACGAAGGCGCGCGCGCCTTCTCCGGGTTCCTGCGCGACTTGGCCGATCCACGCCTCGATCTGTGCGTCGTCCATGCCCACGGCGATGTCGATGCGCAACTGTTTCAGGGCGAGCCGCAAACGAGCACCACCGAGGCGCGGCGCGCGGCCCTGCTGCGTGGCTTGCGCTCGCGGCTGCGGCGCGCCGTCGCGGATGGCGAGTCGCTCGATGCGGCGCGTGGGCGCCTCGCAGGCGAGGCGCAGGTGCCCGTCGAGTGGTTGCTCGACGCGATGCAGCCCGAGGTCGAGGCCGCCGATCGCGCTCACGCCGCCGCGTTGGTGCTCGATGCCTCCGGAGTGCGGTCCGCGCGTCCACGCGCCAAGGTGGCCTTGCTCGACCAGTGCTTCATGGGCGCCTTCCAGCGCGAGGGCGATGTCGCCACGGCTTGGTTGGAGGGCGGTGCGACCCGCGTGGTCGTGGCGAACTCGGTCGATGTCTCGCAGGACATCGTCGCCGAGGAACATCTCGGCCAAATCGCCTCCGGAGAGTGGCTCGGCCGGTGGCACAAGCGCAGTCCCTTCCTCGAGTCGCAATGCCTTGGCGACGGGACCTTCGGCTTCGCCACGGCGCGTGGCGGCGTTCCCGTCGATCCCTGGGCCGAGGCGGCATGGTCGAACGACCAGCTCTCCGCGTTGCTCGGCGCCACCGGCGTCGGCGCGCGCGAACGCGAACAGGCGACGTGGATGCTGGCCCGTCGCGGCGCCTTGTCCAACGATGCCGCGCGCCAGCTGCTGCAGCGCGACCCGGCCGCCTGCGTGCGGCTGCAGGCGTTGCGCGCCTTGGCCGCCACGCGTTCAGACGACTTCGCCGGCGTGCTGGAACTTGTCGCGCGCGACGGCAACGAACTGCTGCGTCGCAAGGCGATCGAGCTGATGGTCGAGGTGGGGGAGACCGAGCACATCCGCCTCTTGGCCTTGGCCGCGTTGTTCGATCCATCGCCGCGCGTGGCCTTCGACGCCCGCGAAGGCCTGCGTCGCCTGCATCCGGACATCGTGCGCGCCGAGCTGGCGGATCTCGCCCAGCATCTCGGCCCGCGCCTCGATGCCCCCGGCGTGCGCGCGGAGCTCGAGGAACTCGCGCAGTCCCCGCTGCGAGCCTTCGCCGACGAGCTGGCCGCGCTGTCCGATCCCTCGTGCGCCGTACGCAAGCTGGTCGAGTCGGCGCGCCGCTTCCGCGTTCATCGCGTGCAGCGCGCCGTGCCGCCGCTCTTGGCGTTGGCGGAGGACTCCTCGCGTCCCGTGGCCGCGCGCATCGCCGCGGCCGAGGCGCTCGGCTGGCACGGCTACGACCGATCCCGTTCCATGATCGCCGCGCGACTGCAGGCCCTTTTCGAGTCCAAGGACGCATCTCGGCCCCTCGCCGAGGCGGCGCTCAAGTCCGCCCTGCGCTTGCGAGCGGGGCACAACGATCCGCTCGCGCCATGATCGCATTCGCCACGCTGCTCGCCGCCGCCGCTCAAGTGCCCGCGGCCGAGGCTCGCTGGACGCCCCTCGTCGCCCTTCGCGGCGTCGACGAGTGCACGCGTTGCAGCGGCTACCTGCTGCCGGGCGTGCTCGTGCCGCGCGCCGATTGGCCCTTGCGCATCGACTCGGACCTGCCCGAGCTGTTCCGTGGCGTGGGCGTGCTCTATTCGACGACCAAGGTGCTGCCGCCGTTCGACATGCAGGATGGCCGCGGCGTGCCCGAGGCGATGCGCACGCAGCTTTCCGCTGGCTTCGCCGGCATCGATGGCGCGTTCGAGGTGTTCCTCTACCACTTCGTGCGCGACCCGGAGGACGCGCGCCAGAGCGTGCGCATCGTGGTGTACGCGAAGAACCTACTGGGCGAGGACGTGCTGGTCGAACCGCGACAAGCGATGGCCACGGACGGCCCGTTCGCCGAGCTCGATGGTCCGGAGGTCCAGTTGGGTCGCGCCTTGTTGGAGGGATCGTGGACGCGTCCACTCGAGAGCGTGCGCCTCGGCCCGCGGCAAGGCCGCGCGATCGGTTGGACGCCCTGCCTGCAAGCCAAGCAGGCCGGCGTCGACGCGACGACCTCGGGTTTCGTGAACGGCCTCGTGCGCGCCGAACTTGCCGCCGCGTCGGGTGGCGCCGCCCGCGTCGAGGTGCATGTCGTCGCCGTCGGAGCGTCGACGCCGCTCCACGAGCTTTCGGAGGCTTGCGAGGCGCTGTTGGCGCGTGGCGCGCGGTCGCAGGAGACGATGGACTTGTCCGTTGTTCCGCCCAAGTGCCATGTGCGTCGCGTCAGCGGGGTCTCGCGCAACTTCCTTTGGCGCGGCGGCGCGCGTCTCGACGCCACGCGTATCGACGCGGATGGGCTGTCGTTCCTCATGGCGGCTCCGGCCGTGCAGACGAGCGAGTGCCCGGATGCGCGCCAGACCGCGCCGATGCTGTTGCATCCGCCCTACGTGCATCCCGAGACGATCGGCAACTACCTCGTCGAGCACGAGATCGAGCTGCGCCTCGCGAACCCGGGCGACGAGCCGTTGTCGCTCGACCTTCGCTTCGGCAAGCAGGACGCCGACATCGGCCTCGCGTGGCAAGTGCTCGTCGGCGACGAGCCGCCTGCGCGCGCTGCGTTGCTCGCGGCCGAGGTGCAGGTCGGTTGGGCGGGCAAGTGGAAGAAGGACGACCTGCCCGACGACACGCGCAGCTTCATGGCGAAACGCGTCGTCGTGCCGCCGGCGGGGGAACAGGTGGTCGCGTTGCGCTTCGTGCCCTTGCCGTCGGCGTCCATGCCGTTCTTGCTCAAGTTGGTCCGCGACTGACTTCCATCAGGACCACCCACTCCTCGTCGAGGTCGGCGCCCGACACGCCCGCGCGCCCGCTGCCCAGCTCCGCGTGCCAGCGCCACCCGGCGAAGCCAGCCTCCTCGACGGCCTCGACCAGCTCCATGGGCGTCCAAAGCCGCCACTCGTAGATGAACGCGCGCGGGTGGTCGTCGAGCACGGCCGCTCCCAAGCGGCGGCGCAAGTGCAGGTGGTCGACGACGCGCGCGCGCAGCGGATCGCATTCGACCCGCTCGAAACGCGCCTCGACCACGCTGCCATCCCGCAAGACGCGTCGACGCTCGATGACGCCGCGCTGGTACGCTCGAGCTCCGCCGTAGGTGTCGAGGGTCAGCACGCCGCCGGGCGCGAGGCGTCGCCGAGTCCGGTCAAGGTACCCGAGCAGTTCCGCGCGCGTGCGCAGGTAGCCGACCGAGAAGTTCCCGAGGTGGACGAGATCGCAGGTCGGGAGCTCGAGGTTCGCGCGCAAGTCGCCATGCACGCGAACCACGCCCGGGGCGCAAGCGCGCGCGAGGACCACCGGATCGAGATCCAGCGCCACGGCGTCGCGTCCGGGCGCGCGGGCCACGAAGGTGCGAGCCAGCAGAGCGGTGCCGCAGCAGTCTTCGCCGAGGCGCGAAGGGCCGGCTCCATGCAGGCGTTCAAGGAACGCGCACAGTTGCTCGGCATCCTGCACCGCGGCTTCGTAGAGTGAGTGGCGATCCATCGTGGGCTGCCGGTCCGCGCCTCCGGCAGGCACGTGCATCCAACTCGCATGAGCCACAGTCTGCTCTCCATTCGCACCGCCACCAAGCTGATCCTCTGCCTGGCCCTCGTCGCCTGCCAGGTCCGCGAAGCACCTGAGCCGGGACTGCCGCCAGCGCGGCTGCCGCCCCTCGCTGGCGGAGCCCACGCCTTCCTCGGAGCGCGCGAGGCGGGCGAGTGGCGCGATCCGCAGTTGCCGCTCTCGACGCCCACTTGGCGCGCGGCCCTCGGCGACCGCTTGGTGTATGCGTTGGACGACGACGGTGTGCGTGCACTGCGGTGTGGTGTCGAGCTTGCCTGGTCGGACGGCGGCCTGACGCAGGCCGTGACGCGCGATGCGCGCGAGGGCGAGCGCGTGGTCGAGGTGCCGCTCGACGAGCACGCCGGGCGGGAGCTGATCGCGGCGCGCTTCGTGGCGCGCTCGCAGGAGGTCGGCGCGAGCCTTGCCCGCTTCGCATCCATCGAGCTGCGTGCAGCCGACGGCCGCCGCGAGCCGCTTTCGCCGGCCGTCGCGGGCTTGCACGCGCTCCAGCGGCACGACGAAGGCAACAGCGCGCATGTCGCGCTCGCCGACGGTGGTGCTGCAGCAACCGCGCCACTGGCCTTGCCTCCCGGCGCCGTCGTCGGCGATCCTTGGTTGCCGATCGACTTCGGCCCGCGACGCTCGCGCGGCCTCGAAAGCGACCCCTTGTGCGTGCTGGGCGACGGCGTGCTCATGCGCCTCGCTCCGTCGGATCGCGCGATCTCGGCCGCCGGCGAGCTGCTCTCCTTCGCGCCGCTCGATGGCGGCCGATCCTACGACGCGTGGCTGTGCATCGAGGCTCCGGCCGAGCCCTTCGACTGCGAATTGGTCGTGCTCGGCACGCAAGGCGAGCGTCGTCCGGCGCGCCTGCGGCTTGATCCCGCCGCGGGTGGGGTGTTGCCGTTGGGCGACGGGCGCTGGCTGGTGCACCGCGCGCTGGCGGCGGACTTCGGCGTGCGTGGCCTCGAGTTGCCGCGCGAGGGCCGCCTGCGCCTGCACGGCGCCACGCTGCGACTCGTGCGCGCCGGTGGCTCCGACCACCGTTTCGTGCGAGCGTTCCTTGCCGCCGAGCGACGCGACGCCGCATGGTTGTCGGACTCGGCCCGCGCCGCCTTGGCGCGTTGGGAAGCCCTCCACGCCACCGGCTCGACCTTCTTCGAGTTCGCGGGCGAGGACGAGTCCTTGCAGGAGGTCCACGAGGCCTTCCTGCGTCGTGATCCACCGTTGGTCGAGGCCTTGGCGTCGCGCCGCGTCGAGGGGCTGCTCGCGCGGCGTCCCGAGTTGGCCGGCTTGTCGGTCGCCTTCGTCGCCGTGCCAGCCTCCGGTGCGGCGCTCGAGCCGGCGTTGCGCTCGGCGGCCGCGGCAGGCTTGCCGTTGCTCGGAGTCGGCGCGGGCGACTTGTCAAGTTTGCCTGACACAGCCCGCGGTTTCGCCGAGGACCTCGCCGCGCGCGGCTTGATCCTGCCCGATGCCTTGCGCGTGCGCACCAACGCGACGGCCATGCAATGGACGGCTGGCATGGTCGTGCGCGGAGTCGAACAGGCCGCGCGCGCCCTGCCGCCTGGCGTGGCGCGCTTCGCCGTGTTCGATGGCGATCCGCAGCTCTCGCGCGTCTTGGCGCGCGTCTGCGAGTCGGCGGGCATCGAGCAACTCGTCGCGCGTGGCGCGGCGCGCGGACGGCCGGGGGGCAACGAGCGCTGGGTTGCCGCCGACGGCGGCGCCACGTGGCTGGCGACCCCGCACGCGGACTTGGGCGGCGTGCCGACCCTCGACGAGGGTTGGTGGCGCGCCTTCGTGGCGTCCCGCCAAGGCGGCGAGTCCGTGGCGCTGGTGCTGGTCGAACTGGGCGGAGCAGGCGATGCGGCGATGCTGCAAGCCCTCGCCCGTTGGCGCGAATGCGAGCTGGCGCCGCGCATCGTGGGTGCTTCCGCCGGCGAGCTGGAGGCGGCCATCGCGGGGTTGGTGAAGGGCGAATGGAAGGAACGTCCGCCGCTCGCGTTGGATCGCGAAGCGGAGACGCGGCTGGTCGCCGTGCGCCGAGTCGAGTCCGTGCTGGCTCGCCACGAGCTGTTGGCTGGGCTTGGCGCCCAACACGGCGCGGACATCGGCGTCGCGCCGTCGCGCGCCGCATGGATGGAGCGCGGGGATGCGGGCGAGGACGCGGACGCGCTCGCCCGACTCGGCTCGCGCGCCTTCGCCCAAGAGCGCGAAGTGCTCCTCGCGCATGCTGGCGCCATCGACACCAGTGGGTCGGGAGTGCCCGTGGTCGTCTGGAACACGCTGCCCTTCGAGCGCATCGCTTGGCTGGAGTTGTCGGGCGTGGTCGAGGTCGTCGACCACGCGGGCGCAGTGCTTTCCAGCCAACGCACGGCGAGCGGCGGCACGTTGGCGCGAGTGCCATTGCCCGCGTTGGGCCATGCCGTCGTGCGCGTCTCTCCGCGCCAAGCGCGGCGCGAATCCGGCTCGGCGGGCTCCGGCGCGAGCTTCGAGAACGAGCTCGTGGCGTTTCGCATGGCGCCGTCGCGCATGGACGGAGCCGTGGCGATCGAGTCGTTCGTCCACAAGCCCAGTGGCCGCGAACTGCTGGCCGCTCCGCTGCGCCTTGGCGAGCGAGGCACATGGCGCGTGCTCGAATCGGGACCGCTGCGCACGTTGCTCGAAGTGGT
This sequence comes from Planctomycetia bacterium, assembly GCA_005789645.1. Classification (GTDB taxonomy): domain Bacteria; phylum Planctomycetota; class UBA1135; order UBA1135; genus SXXH01. Next base: position 5,842 of record SXXH01000281.1, on the reverse strand, counting down.
CATCGGCGATGGCGCGTCGGCGGCGCGCATCGGGATCTCCTTGCACGCGGGCGAATCGAGCCTGCGCCTCGAGCATGTCGGCGTCGCGCCGCTAGGACTCGAGATCGTCGTCCCGCAGTCCTTTCGCGCATGGATGCGCGGTCTGGTGCTCGACGCGGGCCAGTTGCCTCCGCGCGACGCGCAAGGCGTGCGCTTCGACGATTGGTTCGCGTTGGGGGACGGACTCGTGGGCTTGGCGCTGGTGGGTGCCGATTGCGCGCGCGTCGATCTCTCCACGGGCGTCGTCGCGCAGGTGCGCCATGGCGTCGACTCGCACTCGGTCGGATTGGAGCTGCCCGCCGAGCGCGCGCGCCTTTCGTTGTGCGCGTTCGAGGATGGCGCGCGTCGCGGCCAGTTGACCCAGCTGGCCGCCATGCAACTTGCGGCCGCTCCGATGCTGGCTGTGCAGACGAAGGCAGGCGGCGTGCCGCCGTGGCAGGCGGCCTTGGCCTTGTCGCGCGATTCCGACGGCAGCCGTCAAGCCAAGTGCGGGTTGCTCGCCCCGTTCGTGCGCGCATCCATCGAAGGACCGGGCTTGGAACTGGCCTTGCTCGAGACGCGCGGGTCCGGCTCGCTGGTGCGATTGCGGCCGCTGCTCCCGCACCGCGAACTCGAGCGCATCGACGCGACCGGCTTGATGCTCGAGCCCTTGCAGCTGGAGGACGGCGCAGCGCCGTTGCCGATGGGCCCGGGGCGCCTCGACTACGCGAGGATCCGGCGTTGAGCGCGCGCGCGTTGCCGGAAGGCTTCAAGGACATGCAGCGCGCCGCCTGGTCCGCCGCTGCCGAGCCTTGGGAGCGCTGGTGGCGCGTGTTCGAAGTCGGTGCGCAGCGCTTGAACGAGCGGTTGGTGGAGTTGTCGGGCGCGAAGCCCGGCTCGCGCGTCTTGGATGTCGCCTCCGGCTTGGGCGAACCGGCGTTGACAGCGGCGCGCGTCGTCGGATCCGGCGGTGCGGTGGTGGGTCTGGACTTCGCGCCGGACATGGTGGCGCGCGCACGCAAGCGCGCCGCGCAGGCTGGAATCGCGCAGGTGCGCTTCGTCGAGGCCGATGCCGAGCTGCTCGATCTGCCCGGTGAACGCTTCGACGGCGCCGTGTCGCGTTGGGGCTACATGCTCATGCCCGATCCGGTGCGGGCGCTGCGCGCCACTCGCGCGCACCTCGTGCCTGGCGCGCCGCTCGCCCTCTCGTGGTGGGCCGAACCCGCGCGCGTGCCGTTCCTCGCGCTGCAAGCCGAAGCATGCCACGTCGCGTTCGGTGCGCCAACGCCGCACGAGGACCTGCCCGGACCCATGCGCTTCGGTCGCGCCGGCGCGATGGAGGAACGCCTGCACGCGGCGGGCTTCGTGGTCGAGCTCTCGGAGGAACTCGAGCTCGAGTTCCGCTTCAATTCGCTGGAGGAGTGCTTGGCGTTCGAGCGCGAGATGTCCAGCCAGTGGAAGAAGGGCGTCGAAGAGCATGGCGTCGCGGCTGGCGAACGCGCGTTGCGGCACATGCGCGCGGGACTCGCGCCCTTCGTGCGTGCCGACGCCACGCTGCGCTTGCCCGGCGTGGTGCGCTTGGCGCTCGCGCGCGCCTAGGTCCGACGACGCCTCAACGTGGCGGGACTTCGATCCACCAGCCGCGTTCCGACGAAAGCAGCGACTCTCCGTCCTTCAGCACCCAAGGGAACTTCTCGCCACGCAGCAGCGTGGTGTCCTTCACGCGGCAAACGAGGCGCCACACGCCGGGCTCGAGGTCCTTCGGCAGGACCGTGTGCTTGTGCGATCCATCCGCCTTGCCCCGCGAGGTCGCCACCGGCTGGGCGCGCAGGTCGGCCAGCGGACGACCCTTGCGAGTGCGCGATCGCGTCGGAGCGCCACCATCGTCGTCGCGCACGCTCGGAGCGTCGCCGGTGCGCGCGAAGTGCCGCTCCGGCAGCAGGTACCACTCGACCTCCAACTGGTGGCGCGCCGGTCGCATGGCCTGCACCGTGGCCACGAAGCCTTCCGGGCCGACTTGGTGGGGGACCTTGACGCGCTGGGCCTGCGGCTCGGGGCTGCACGAGTCGATGGGGTCGACGAACTCGTGGATGCGCAGGACGAGCACCTCGCGGCAGGCGACGCAGAAAGACTCGGCGCTGTCCATGATGCAGCCGTTGGCCGTCGGACGCCAAGCGCCCTTGACGCGGCTGGCGGCGCCTTCGTGCACGCCGACCTGCGGGTGCTTGGCCGCGATCCAGTGCGCCCATGGCACGAGCTTGGGATCCGCCAGCGACGCGACGTTCAGGCTGTTGGGCACGCCGCCGCCACCGCCGTGGCCGGTCTGCGTCTGGTACTCGTCGTGCAGTCCGGCGAAGCTGTGGCCGAACTCGTGCACCATGGTCTTCATTTCGCGACCACCAATGACGGCGACGCCGCTGCCGCCGGTGCCCAGCACTCCGTTCCTCACGAACACGATGGCCTGTCCATCGTGCTCCGGCATCTGGCCCAGCACCTCGCGCACCTTGGCTTGATCGATGCCGACGTGGCCGGCGAAGGTGCCCAAGGTCTTGGCGCCGAGCGGCGTGTCGTAGTCGCGACCGAACCCGTCGACGCCGTTGTCGGCCGACACGAGCACGGCGCGCGCGAAGTTGAAGTAGTTGGCGTACTCGCGCACGACCTCGTCGCGCGCCAGCACGGTGGCGGCGTCCTCGGCCAGCTTGTCGAAGGCCTTGAGGCTCTCCCATTCGTAGCCATCGCCCATGAAGACGATGTCGACGCGGTTCGCCGACGGCCCGGTTTCCTCGACGGGCGCCCAGCCCAGGTAGGCGCTGGGGCGCGAGCGCTTCTCGCCGAGCAGCCCCTGCGGCGTCCCGGGGTGCTTGCGCGCCAAGGCGATATACGCGGCGCGCGCCTTGTCGTAGCGGCCCTCGCGCGCGTCGCGCTCGGCTTCGGCGACGATGGCATCCAGCGGATCGGGCTTGTCGACGCCTTGGGCGTTGGCTGGCGCGGACGATGCAAGCAGGGCGAGGGCGATGATCATGGGGCTTGCAGCCTTCAGCCCTTGGCCAGCAAGTCGGGCAACTTGAACACGGTCGTCTCGCTCTCGCCCTCGAGCTCCTCTACGCGCTCGACGCCCAGTTCGCGCAGGCGTTCGAGCACCTCCTGCACCAACTGCTCGGGTGCGCTGGCTCCGGCGGTGACGCCGATCGCGCGAGCGCCGACCAGCCACTCCGGCCGGATCTCGCTGGCGTCGTCGATCAGGTGGCTGCGCACGCCCGAGCGCACGCCGAGTTCCGCCAGGCGGTTCGAGTTGCTGCTGTTCCTCGAACCGATGACGAGCAGCATGTCGATGCGTCCGTCCACTAGCTGCTTGACCGCGTTCTGGCGGGTCTGGGTGGCGTAGCAGATGTCCTTCAACTCCGGTCCGACGATGTGCGGGAAGCGGCGCACCAAGGCGTCGATGACTTCGCGCGTGTCGTCGATGGAGAGCGTCGTTTGCGTGACGTAGGCGAGGCTCGACGGATCGTCGACCACGAGCGCCTCGACCTCGGCGACGGTCGACAGCACATGCACCTTGCCCTCGATGCGTCCGCGCGTGCCCTCGACCTCGGGGTGCCCGGGGTGGCCGATGAGGATCAGCTCGCTGCCCTTGGACACGTAGTTTTGCGCCTGCAGGTGGACCTTCGTCACCAACGGACAGGTCGCGTCGATGATGCGCAGCCGTCGCGCCTTGGCGCTCGCCACGACGGCATCCGACACTCCGTGCGCCGAGAAGATGGTCACCGAGCCTTCGGGCACCTCGACGAGGTCGTCGACGAACTTGACTCCACGCGCAGACAGGTCCTGCACGACACGGCGGTTGTGCACGATCTCGTGCAGGACGAAGACCGGCGCGCCATGGATCTCGAGCGCCTTCTCGACGATCTCGATGGCGCGATCGACTCCGGCGCAGAACCCGCGCGGGTTGGCGAGGCGAGCCTCCATCAGTGGTCGCCCTCCCTGGCGTGGTTGCGGTTCCACGAGGGAACCACGACGACGATGTCGCAGGCGCCGCTGGGCACGGCCTGGCAGGCGAGGCGCGAACGCGGCGTGAGCCCCGGCGCGGTGTCGAGCATGTCCTCCTCCTGCTCTTCGGCGGGGGCGATCGACTCGAAGCCCGACTTCACGACGACATGGCAGGTGGAGCACGCCGCCACGCCACCGCAGGCATGGTCGATCTCCACGTCGTGCCCCATGGCGATCTCGAGGATCGAACCGGGCTTGCCGTGCCTGTCGTAGGGGACCCTCGCCGGGTCGACCTGCACGGTCGCGTTGGCGGGCAGGAAGGTGATCGTGTAGGGCTTCTGCGGGCGAGTCATGCTTGGGTCGCGATGTGGATCATCATAGACGACGACCACGCCCGTCGTGGACGGTCGTGGTCGCGTTTCGCCCGCTAGCGGGAGCATCCGGGCGTTCGAACTTCAGTCGAGGAAGGTCCCGAAGTCGCCGTCGTCGACCGCCGGAGGCGGTGCGGGACGAGGCGCCGGCCGCACCTCGCGCGCTGGAGCCGCGGCAGAGGGTGCGCTCGAGTGGCGAGGCCGCTCGTCGCGTCCACCGCGTGCATCGCGCTCATCCCTCCGCGGTCCCTCGCCTCGCGCGCGACCGCCGTGGTCGCGTTCGCCCTGGTCGCGTCCAGCCCGATGTCGGTCCGGCCGGTTGGTGGGCGCTGCCGCGCCACCTCGACGACCCTCGCTGCGCGGCAACTCGCGTCCGCCTCGTTCCTCCCGAGAGCGACCAACACCGCCGCGTCCGTCCTCGCTGTGTCCTCGCTCTCTGCGGCCTTCTTCGCTGGGTGCATGCTCCCTGGGCGCATGTTCCCTGCGGCTTTCCTCACGCCGCGGATCGTAGCCGCGCGGATCTTCGCGCCTGCCCTCATCGCGACGGGCGTCGCCTCGGTGAGCACCTTCGCGACGGCCATCTTCGCGACGAGGCGCTTCGCGTTCGAGCGGACCGCGTCGATCTCGATCGTCATCGCGACGAGCTTGTTCACGCCGGCCGCCCTCATCGACACGACGGACGGAGGCATCGCCTTCGCGCCAACTGGCGCTGTGGCGCTCGCCACCGCGCTCGCCTCGTTCGTCGTGCATGGACTGGCGCGTGCGGTGGTCATCGCGCCAGGCGCCACCACGATCATCGGCGCCCAGAGGCTCAGCCTGGCGCGAGTGAGTGCCCTCGCGCCGCGGGTCCTCGTAGCGCCGCGGGCCCTCGTAGCGCCGCGGTAGGTCATCTTCCCTACGTGGCCGTTCGTCCTCGCGCGAGCGCGGGCGGTCCTCGTCACGGTGACGCGCACGCTCGTCGGAGCGTCCACGCGGCGCCAAGCGTTCGTCACGGTTGGGGCCACGCCCTCCGCGCAGGTCGCGATCAATGCTCTCGCCGCGCGGTCTATCGTCACGGGGTCTATCGTCACGGGGTCTATCGTCACGGGGCCGATCGTCACGGGGCCGATCGTCACGCGGCCGGTCCCCGCGTCCTGCAGCATCACTTCGTCCGCGTTCGCTGTCGCGGCCATGGCTTGCTCCGCGCGTCGACCCTGCTTCGAGCCCAGAGCCTGCGCTGCGTTCGTCGCGGCGCGCACCCTGACCCTCGTCGTGTCGTCCTCGAGCGTGGTCCGCGTCTCGTGCGCGCAAGGGCGCTCGCCGCGAAGCTTCGTCCACGCGACCTCCCCGCTCGCCACGGCCTGCGCGCTCATTCCGGCCGCTGCGTCCCTCCTCTTCGCGCCTCGCGGGTCGTTCCTCGCGTTGCACAGGTCGGTCCTCGCGCGGTGCAGGGCGGTCATCCCGCCGCGCGGGGCGCTCGTCGCGCT
>SXXH01000280.1 GCA_005789645.1 Planctomycetia bacterium | reverse complement strand
GCGCTCGGGCAAGATCATGCGCCGCCTCCTGCGCGACATCGCCGCCGGCAAGGAGACGACGCAGGACACGACCACGCTAGAGGACTACTCGATCCTCGCCCGCTTGCGCGCGGACGAGGAGTGAGAGCGGCGCCGTGCGTGGACTGTGGGGCCTGATCGAGCGGGCGGAACGCCTGCATCCGACGAAGCGCGCCTTCGTCGAGGGTGCGCGCGTCGAGGACTACGCCACCTTCGCCGCCCGCGCGCGGCACTTGGCCTCGTTCCTGCGCTTGCGCGCGGCCGCCGATGGCGAGCGCGTGTCGGGGCTCTTGTGGAACGGGATCGACCACGCGGCGGCGTACTACGCGGCGGCGGGAGCGGGCGCCATCTTCAACCCGCTGAACACGCGCCTCGCGCCGGCGGAGCTCGCCGCCATCGCCAAGGACTGCGACGCGCGACTCCTCGTGTCGGACTCCTCGTTCGCCGAGGTCGTGCGCGCGGCCATCAAGCATGGAGCGCCTTGGCGCGATATCGTGTGGACGGACAAGGCGGTGGATGCCGGGCTCGCTTCGTGGACGCTCGCCCAGGCGCTCGCGGAAGGCGCGCGCGCGCCGTTCCGGCCCAGTGCGCGCGGCGGAGACGACGTGGCGCATTTGTACTACACGAGCGGCACCACCGGCGTGCCGTAGGGCGTGATGCTGACGCACGCCAACGTGCTGGCGCACTCGCTGGGCGCCATCGGCGAATTGGCGATCGTCGAGCGCGACCGTTGGGCGCACATCGCCGCCATGTTCCACCTCGCCGACGCGTGGGCCACCTTCGCCTTCACCTGGGTGGGCGCTACGCACCTCTTCCTGCCGCGTTTCGAGGCGCGCGCGGCACTCGAGCTGATGGAGCGCGAGCGCGCGACGATCACGAACCTGATCCCCACCATGCTGAACGCCATGGCCAAGGACGAAGGTGCCAGCGCGCGCGATTGGAGCGCCTTGCGCGCCATCCTGTCGGGCGGAGCGCCCATCGCGCCATCCTTGGTGGCGCAGATCGTCGACGTGTTCGGCTGCGAGTACGTCAACACTTACGGCATGACCGAGACTTCGCCGTACTTGACGCTGTCCTTGCTCAAGGAGCACCACCGCTCCTTGCCGCGCGAGCGGCAACTGGCGATCCGCGCCAAGACCGGCCGGCCCTACGCCACGGTCGAGCTCGAGGTGTGCCGCGCGGACGGTTCCAGCGTGGCGCGCGACGAGCGCGAGGTGGGGGAGATCCGCGTGCGCGGCGCGACGGTGATGAAGGGGTATTGGAACAAGCCCGAGGAGACTACGCGCGCCTTCGTCGATGGTTGGATGTTGACTGGCGACTTGGCCGTGGTCGACGCCGAGGGCTACGTGACGATCGTGGACCGCGCCAAGGACATGATCCTCTCGGGCGGCGAAAACGTGTACTCGACCGAGGTCGAGCACGCGCTGGCGGCGCACCCGGCGGTCCTCGAGTGCGCCGCCTACGGCGTGCCCGACGAACGATTGGGCGAGAGCGTGCGCGCGGCCGTCGTGCTGCGCGCCGGCCGGGCCGCGACGGCCGAGGAGCTGGTCGAGTGGGTCAAGTCGCGCTTGGCGCGCTACAAGGCGCCCAAGGCGATCGACTTCCTCGATGCCTTGCCGCGCACGGGCTCGGGCAAGATCCAGAAGTCCGCGCTGCGCGAGCCGCATTGGAGCGGCCGCGCGCGGCGGGTGAATTGACGGACTGTCAAGTGAACTTGACGCGTGCCCTCAGCGCGCGGCGATGCGCGCCTTGATGCGCTCGGGCAGCATCGACAGGCCGTGGATCCAGCCGAGCTGGCTGGCGCCGTCCTCCACGCGCGAGGTGGGCAGTCCGACCAGCTTTCCAGCCATGTCGTAGGCGGCGCCTCCGCTGTGGCCGCTGGTGATCTCGGCGTCGGACTTGAGCGCGAAGCCCGCGCCCGAGCGCTCGAAGCCCGCGACCACGCCGCGCGTCAAGGTCAAGGTCGGACGCGAGCGTTGCGTGCCCACGCCCGGATAGCCGACGACCACGAGCTCCGACCCCAGCAGGAGCCGCGTGTCGTCGCCCAGCGGCGCCGTCACGTGGCGCAGGTCGGGCGGAAGCGGCCCGCCATGCCGGTCGCCGACGACCTCGAGCAAGGCGCAGTCGGACCCCACGTCGTGCTCGATCACCTTGGCGCGCCAGCTTTCGCGCGGCGGACGCGCGAGGTCGAGCGTCCTCGAGAGCACGATGTCCTCGCTCGCTCCGCCGCCGAGCTTCTGCACCACATGCCAATTGGTCAGGAACAAGCCGCGCTCGTGCACGCACACGGCGCTGCCCGATCCGTCGGGCGTGCCCACCTCGACCACGGCGCCGAGCTGCGCGGCGCCGAGGCCTTCGATGGCGCTCGCCAGCGTCTCCGCGCTCGGCTCCACGGGCGCCTCGGGCGGCGCATCCGCGCCAAAGGCCACGTGCAGGCGGAACTCCGCGCGCTCCTCGAGCGCGTGCGGATCGACGACCTCGATGGTCCACGGCCCCGGCTCCGGGTTGGCGACAAGCAGCGTCTCGCGTCCGTACGGCCGACTCTGCAGGTGCGGGCGCTCGGTCAAGTCGCGCGGCTTGTGGCCGGGATAGGCGAGGAGGTCGAGGTCCGCTTCCGCCTCGAGCAGGTCTACGCGCAGCACGCTCGCACCCCCTGGGACATCGAGATGTCCGACCCAGGTGGAGGCGCGCTCCAGCGCGACCGTGCCGTCGTGCACCACGCGCGGAGCGAGCTCCACCGCCGCCTCCGGCCGCAGCACGCGCAACTCGGCCCGGAAGACTACCTCGTCGACCTGCCCGCGCGGTCCGAGTGGCAACTGCCCGCCCATGTCGAAGGTCGCATGCCAGAACCCGGGTTCGAGTGGCGGCAGGGAAAAGCGGTCGAGCCGCAGCACGGCCTGGCCCAGTTCGGTGTTGGTCCAGTATTCCGCGGCATGCGCCGCCGGGGCGGCCTCGCCGAAGGTCATTCCCGCTTCGATTTCGCGGGTTGCGTCACTGATTCGCAATTCCAGCGCCAACGCGTTGGCGGGAACTTGCACTTGTGCATGCAGGACCGTGCCTTCCGCTGGCCTGAGGCGCAGCACCTGTGGCTGCGCTTCCTGCAGCACGAGCGGCCCGGGTTCGGATGCTTCCGCTAGGCATCCAGCCAAGGCCGCGAAGGCGACATATCCAAGGAATGTGGAAAAGAGGATGTGGGATCGCCGCGCTTCGAGCCGTGTCGCCATGTCATGCGACCTTCACGATCTTGCAACTCGCCGTCAAGGGCTCGGCTCTAGCCGCGTCGCGTGCTGAGGCCTGTGCGCACGATGCGACTTCGCAAATTGCAGCAACATCTCGCCTTCGCGACGAAGGAAGCGGGCTCTTGTTTCCGTGCTTGACGTGTGGCACACACTACCTCTGTCGAGCCCGATCCTGCGCGTCAGGAGCGAACTCGGCAACGCAGACTCTCATTCCGTACCCGACCGCCCGCGCAAGCACGGTCGCGCCCCGACGGATGGCGAGTCGCGCCCGCGGTAGGGTCGCGTCGAGCACGCGGTCCCGGCTGCTTGGCGCGGCGCGCTGCTTTGCTCGGGATGCGATCGTGACCGGCGACCGAGGCCAGTGGACTCGATCCTCCGCGCGAGGAGAGCCCGCTAGGCATCCGGACGCCTCCGCGCGTGCGAACTGCTGGCGCCGCGACTCTCTCTTGGTCGTGGCGCGAGGCAGGCGGGGGCGGTTGCTGCGCAGCTTCTCCAAAGTCCCCGAAGACACCGATTGACTCCGCGCGGCGCACGCGCGGGGAAACCGCACCATGATCGCGCTCCTTCGCCACATCTTCCTCGCGGCCGAGGCTTCGTCCTCGGCGCAGTCGTCAGCGTCCCGGTCTTCGACCCTCGCCACTATCCGCTCGCTGGCCCTGGCTCTCGTCGTGCTCGCGACGATGGGCGCGCAGGCCTTCGCCCAGGTCTGCACGACCAATTGCGGCACGGCGCCCGCGTGCAGCGGCTGCTCGCAGACGCAGACGATCGTCCAGCCCTACACCTTGCCTGCGCCCTTCTTGGGCCAGAACCGCATCGCCTCGCCGAACCTGGCCTCGCAGACGATCAGCGTGCCCAAGTTCAATCCCGCGCTGGGCACCCTGCAGCGCGTCGAGTACCAGTTCCGCGCCGACTTCACGAATGTCGCGATCCACGT
>SXXH01000279.1 GCA_005789645.1 Planctomycetia bacterium | reverse complement strand
CCGGCGGACTCGGCTTCGACGCCGGGCGTCGGCCCGCAACCCGCCAGCACCGCGCCCCACAAGCCGGCCGCGACGAGCCAAGCGTGGGCGGCGCGCGTGGCGCGACGGGAGCGGGGAAGCGCGGCGGCGCCCGAGTCGGAGGCGGGGAGGATCATCGTGTGAGGGGAGGCGAGGGGGGATCGTCGCGGGAGTCTTCGCAGGCTAGACTCCGCCCGATTGCTCACGCCCACCCAAGCCCTGTCCACCATCCTAGACAGGCTGGCCCCCGCCGCCGCCGTGGAAGCGGTCCGATTGGAGAAGGCCCGCGGCAGGGTGCTGGCCTCCGACGTGGTCTCGGACCTCGACCTGCCGCCTTTCGAGAAGAGCGCGATGGACGGATACGCCGTCCGCAGCGGGGATTTCCCCTACGGCCCCCGCAGTCTGCGGGTCGTCGGCGAGTCCAAGGCCGGCATGCCCTATCCGGGGGCCGTCGGCCCTGGTGAATGCGTCGCCATCTACACGGGGGCCGAGGTCCCGGCGGATTGCGACGCGGTGGTCATGGTCGAGAAGAGTCGCCGCCCAGCTTCCGCGCCCGCGGCCGAGGGCGACGACGCCCAAGCCGCCGCCGACGCGGTCGAGGTGGTCCAGCTGGATGACAAGCCCAAGGCGTGGCAGCACATCTGCCGCGTCGGCGAGGACCTCAAGAAGGGCGAGACGACGCTGGTGGCGGGCAAGCGGCTGACCGCCATCGATCTGTCGGTGCTGGCGGCGGTGGGTTGCGAGTACGTGCCCGTGCGTCCTCGGCCGCGCGTGGCGCTTTTGACGACCGGCGACGAGCTCGTGCCGGTCTCCTCCATCCCGAAGAACGGCCAGATCCGCGAAGGCAACACCTACTACTTGGCGGCCCGCCTCGAGGAATCCGGCGCGCAGGTCGATAACCTCGGCATCGTCGCCGACGACGAGGCCCAGCTCGAGCGCGTGGTGCGCGCCGTCTTGTCGCGCTGCGATGTGTTGATCACCACGGGCGGCGTGTCGATGGGCAAATACGACATCGTCGGCGGGGTGCTCGAGAAGGTCGGCTTCGAGCCGGTCTTCCACAAGGTGTCGATCAAGCCCGGCAAGCCGTTGTGGTTTGGCATGTGCGGCTCGACGCCGGTGTTCGCCTTGCCGGGGAACCCGGTGTCGTGCCTGATCGGGTTCGAGGTCTTCGTGCGTCCGGCGCTGGCCAAGCTCGAGGGCGAGAGCACCGACGCATGGGAGGACGCGCGCTTGACCGGTCGTTGGCGCGGCGGCGCGACCAAGCCCAACGATCGACAGCAGAACCTGCCGGTGCGCGTCGTGCGCGCCGAGGATGGCGCGGATGAACTCGTGCCGCTGGCTTGGACCAGCTCGGCCGACATCGTCGAGCTGTCGCGCGCCCAGGGGCTGGCGGTCGTCGAACCCGGACGCGTCGTGTCCGAGGGCGAGGTGCTCGAGTGGCGGCCGCTTCCGCCGTGAGCACGGACGAACTCGCGACCGGCCCGGCGCCTCTCGCGGCGCGTGCGCGCTTGCTGCACCTGCTTGGGGCCTGGACGCTCTTGTGGCTAGGCAATCCCGGCGTGACCGCGCCGGGGTTGGCCGTGACTTGCGCCAGCCTCGGCTGGATCTGGTTGGCGTGGGGCACGCTTGCGCCCACTCGCCCAGGCAAGGCCGGCTGGCGTGGCGCGCGGCTGTGGATCGACTGGCTGGCGGCCGCCGTCGGCTTGTCGGCGCAGTGCTTTTGGAGCACGAAGGTCCTGTGGTTGACCTTGCTGGCCGTGGCCATCGTGCCGGGCTTGTACTACGCGCTGGCGGCGGCCACGGCTCGACTGCTCGCCACGCGGTGCTCCGCGGGCTTGGCCTTCGCCGCCGCCTTCGCGTCGTTCGAGGTGCTGCGCACCCAGCTCGAGCCGCCCTTCGCCTTCGGGTGGATGCGCGTCGCGCACCACTACGCCGGTCCGGACGGTTGGTTGGCTCCCGTGCAGGTCCTCGGCGCGGCGGGTGCGGGGTTCTTGCTGTTGCTCGGCGCCGGCGGCTTGGCGCAAGCGTGGCGCGGACGAGTCGCTGCGGCGACGCGCACGCCGGGACTCGTCCTGGCGGGCGTGGGATGGGGGGCGTGGGTGCTCGCCGGCCTTGGCGCCACCACGATCGAGACGCGCGTGGCAGGACGGGCTCTGCTCGTCCAGCCCGCCTTCGAACAGCGCCGCAAGATGAACCCGCTCTCGGCGCGCGAGATGTTCGGCGAGTCGCTGCAACTGACGCGCGCGGGCCTCGAGCACCACGGTCCGGTCGATCTCGTGGCCTGGGGCGAGACGATGCTGCCCTATCTGCTGGCCGAGCCCGAGCTGGAGGCGGCGGTCGCGGGCGGCGCGCGCGCGCCGGATTGGGCGCGTTACCAACCGCGACCAGAGGACCTGCGCACGCTGCGCGAGAACGAGGACGCGATCCTCGGCGTGTTGCAGTCGCAAGCCGGCGCGTTGCTGCCGCCGGGCGTCGTGTTCGTGGCGGGTGTCGAGCAGTTGTGCCTGCGCGATGCCGCCGTGCGCCGCAGCAACAGCATCGTGGCGTGGAAGAACGGACAGCGCGTCGGGCAAGCGTCCAAGCGGCATCTCGTGCCGGGTGCCGAGTCGCTCGCTGGATTGGAGCGCATCGAACTCGTGCGCGCTGGTGCGCTGGCCTTGGCGGGGTACCTGCCCGATCTGGTGCCGGACGTCGGCGCGGGGCTGATCGACTTGCCCCTCGAGGCTGGCGTGGTGCGGGCTTCGGCGACGGTGTGCTTCGACAACAGCTTCGAAGACGTGTACGTGGCCGCCACGCGCGCCGGCGCCGAGCTGCACCTCGTCGCCTCGAACGAGGCGTGGTACGAGGAGTCGTTCGAGTACGACCAGATGCTCGCCTTCAGCCGCGTGGCGGCGGTCGAGACTGGTCGGGCCATGGTGCGCGCCACGAACTCGGGGTTGACGGCCCTCGTGCGGCCGGATGGCCAGGCCGAGGTGCTGCGCGTGGGTGGGCGCGATCGCATGGTGGCCGGCAGCTTGGCGGTCGATCTTCCGGTTCCACTGCAGAAGGAGCAGCGCACGCTCTACTTGCGCCTGCGGGAGGGGATCCTGCTCTCGCTGGTGCTCGCGCCATGGCTGCTCTTCTTGTTACCTCTGGCCGCGCAGGCGGTACTCAGGCGCCGAAGGGACTAGGGCCCGCCAAACCCTTGCCAAGCAAGGCTCTGCAGATGCCGAGCCTTCCTTGACATGGAGCAGAGCGCTTCCTACACTCCCAAACCACCGTAAGTGCGCCACTTGCAAGGACAGACGTAAGTCCTTGATTTGGCAAGGCTTGCGGTGGCCGGCCGGCGGCCCGCCGCGCCGTGGGTTGCGATGGTTCCGCGCGGAGCAAGCTCAGCAGAGCAGGCTCAGCGGAGAACGCTCAAGAACCCGCGACGCCCAAGGTCGACCTGCTCCCGCCCCCCCTGCATCCGAACGCCCCCCCGCGGACGCCCACACCGGCGTTCAACGGACGCGACGAACCACCAGCCAGAACCCCAGGCATGAGCTCCCTCGGAAAGATCTTCATCGTCCTCAACCTCGTCCTCGCCGGCGCGTTCTTCGGCTGGGCCTACAACGCGTACAACACCAACGCGGAGTTCAAGGCCAAGTACGAGCAAGAGACCTCGGCTCACGCTGCGTCCAAGAAGGCGCTTGAGGCCGACGTGGCCAAGCTCAAGGCCGAGGGTCAAGAACTGACCACCGCCAAGAACACGCTGCAGAACGAGCGCGACGAAGCGCGTCGCTTGTCCGAGCGCAACAAGGCCGACTACGACAGCGAAGCCCAGAAGAACGGCCAGCTGCGCGCTGATGTCTCCAAGATCTCCGCCACGCTGGGCGAGATGGAGGCCAGCAAGTCCAAGCTGCAAGGCGAGCGCGACAAGGCGATCGCCGCCCAGCGCGACGCCGAAGACAAGGCGCGTGCAGCCACGGAAGGCCAGATGGCCGCCGAGAAGGACGCTGCCGACAAGAACGCCGCCCTTGAGACGGCCAACGTCACCATCGCCGACATGGAGAAGGCGGCGCAAGTCGCCTCGAAGGACATCGGCCGCCTCGAGGCCGAGTTGGCCACGCTGGTCGCCAACACCGGCGCCCGCGTCAGCGACTTCGCCTCGATGCAGGACATCAAGGGCGCGGTCCTCGAGTTCTCGACGGCCGTCGAACCGGGCCTTGTCTCCATCAACAAGGGCTCGAACGATGGCGTCAAGCGTGGCTACACCTTCGAGATCTACGACGGCAAGGTCTACAAGGGCCAGGCTCGCGTGGAGTTCGTGCACGACACCATGTGCTCGGCCATCCTGACCCGCACGGTCCCCGGTCAGTCGATCCGCCAAGGCGACGGCGCGGCGACGCGTCTGTGATCGATCGCCAGCCGCTGACGATCCAACCCGTCTGACGATCCAACCCTACTGACGATCGACAGGAGACCTTCTCACATGGCGACTCCCCGCACCTCCCGCACCGCTGGCGCCAAGGCCGGCAAGGCCGAAGCGGCCGCGGAAGCCAAGCCGACCGGCCCCGGCCTCGGCATGGTCGAAGCAGTCCAGATCTTCACTGCCCTGACCCTTGTCGCGGCCATCATCGTGATGGACATGTACTCCGCGGCAGCCTTCGGCAAGGGCGTGTTCTTCTGAGCACCTAGCTCGTCCGCCAGCTGGCTCGCGCCAGCGATAAACGCGCCTCCTGAGGGGGGTGCATAGTGAAATCAGGCCAGCATCTGCTGGCCTGATTTCACAGACCGGCGCAAGCCGGTCTCAACGCTTACTCTCCCGCCCTCATCTCTCCCTCGTCTCTTTCTCGTCTCCCTCTCTCTCTTTCTCTCTCTCCTCCGCCCCTCCCTCAGCCATGACAAGCGCCTGCATCCCAGTCTGACCCCCTCCACTCGCGACCTCCCGTCCCGCCATCCGTCCTCCCCTCTGCCAGCTGCATGAGCCCAAGCACGACCTGAGGCCCTGCCCTGGACAAGAGCACGCGTGCTGCAACATGCACACGACTGCTGCCCTTCAAGCCGCTGGCGCAACACGACGCCCGCGGCTGCGCGGCGACGGTCACGCTCAGCGGGCTCACATCGTCTGGCGCCCACAGGAAACCAGCGACGACCACCCGCATCGTCGCGCGCAACTTGGTGCGTCTCGTTTCCACCTTCGCGAAGACCGCCTCGCGCTCCAGGTCCGCATTGCGACTTGCTGTCGCGGCGCGTCGACACGCAATGCAGTTCCGGGATCGATGCGCGTCGAGCGCTTTGCGCTGGCTTGATCGCGCATCGTGGACCGCTAGACTCCGATCGACGAGGGTCGCGCGCGGGATCACGCGCCGCAGGCCCCGCGAGAACGGCAGCGCATGAGCTCGGTCTTCAAACCTCTGCAATGGGCCTTGGGCCGGTTCTCGGTCGACATGGGCATCGACCTTGGCACGGCGAACACGCTGGTGAGCGTGCGCGGCCGCGGCATCGTGCTCAACGAACCGAGCGTCGTGGCCGTCGACAAGTCGACCGGTGAAGTGCTCAACAACGGCATGGCGGTGGGCATCGAAGCCAAGGCGATGCTCGGCAAGACGCCGGGCAACATCGAGGCCATTCGTCCGTTGAAGAACGGCGTCATCGCCGACTTCGACGTGACGGAGAAGATGCTGCGCTACTTCATCACGAAGGTCCACGCGGGACGCAACTGGGTCAAGCCGCGCATCGTCATCGCGGTGCCGGTGGGGATCACCGCCGTCGAGCGGCGCGCGGTCATCAACAGCGCCGAACGCGCGGGTGCGCGCAATGTCTACTTGATCGACGAGCCGCTGGCCGCGGGACTGGGCATCGACCTGCCGGTGCGCGAACCGCATGGTTCCTTGATCATCGATGTCGGCGGCGGCACGACGGACATCGCCGTGCTGGCGTTGGGCGAGATGGTCGTGGCGACGAGTCTGCGCGTGGCCGGCGACCACATGGACGAGGCGATCATCAACCACCTGCGCCGCCACCACAACCTGCTCATCGGCGAGCAGTCGGCCGAGCGCATCAAGTTGACGATCGGCTCGGCGTGGCCGATGAAGACCGAGCTGTCGATGGAGGTCAAGGGGCGCGACAGCGTGACGGGCTTGCCACGCAAGACGACGGTCACCTCGATCGAGATCCGCGAAGCGCTCACGGCTCCGGTGCGCCAGATCTGCGAAGCCGTGCGCGGCGTGCTCGAGGAGGCTCCGCCGGAGCTGTCGGCCGATCTCGTCGATCAAGGCCTGACTCTGTGCGGCGGAGGCTCCTTGCTCTACGGCCTGCCGGAGGCGATCTCCGAGGCGTTGTCCATCCCCGCGCGCGTCGCCGACGATCCCTTGACGGCCGTGGCGCGTGGAACGGGCGTCTTCCTCGAGAACCTGGAAGTGTTCGCGCCCGTCCTGTCGTCGGGCGACGACGACTGAAACCGAAGCACGGCGGCGCGCGCTACACGCCACGCGCGACGCGGATGCGGGATGGGCGGGCGGAGGCTCGATCGTGACCAGCTGGCTGCGCTCGCGCACGCTGCAGTTCGTGGCGCTACTAGCGCTCTGCGCCCTCGCCTTGCGGCGCGTGGAGGGCGTGGAGCAAGCGTGCGCCCTGCTGTTGGCTCCATCGGCCGCGCTCGCTTCCTTCCTGGCTCCGTTCGAGTTCGGTGGCGAGGTGCAAGCAGCCGATGCGGACCTCGCCCAATCCTCGCGGGCGGTGCGCGCCTTGTACGCACGGCAAGTCTTGCCCGAGGACGAGCAACTGCGCGCGGGGCGCGCCTTCGTCGCCTGCGAGGTCGTGGCGCGCGTGGCGGGCGCACCTGATCGCGTGATTGTGCGCGCGCACGACCACTTGGCCGTGCGCGTCGGCGATCCAGCCACGCTGCGCGAGCACTACCTCGGGCGCGTGGCGGCGGAGCGCGATGGCGAGTGGGAGGTGGAACTAGCCACGGCGCGCGATCATCGCGTGGGCGCGGTGGCGCGCGCCGAAGACGAGGTGGCGCGACTCGTCGTCGGAGGCCTGCGGCGCGCTTCGTCCGCGGACGAGGGCGCCTTGCTGGCCGCCTGGGCCGTCGACGACCACGGCCTCGACGGGGCGTTGGTGCGCGTGCAGGAATCGGCGGCCGGCTCCGCCGCCCTGCAAGGCCCCGATCTCGCCAGCGCCCAGCGCGCCAACGGCTACTTGCTTGGGCGTTTGCGCGCGCCGCGGCGCGGAGCGGCGCTGCCGCCTGGCGTGCGGAGCGAGCTCGATTGGGAGCACGGCCTGCACCACCTCGCGATCCTCGTCGATCCGCGCGCGGCGCAGGTGGGCGATGCGCGCCTCGACGAGCGCGATCCATTGGATCCACGCAAATGGCGCGCCCTCGAGACGGTGGCGCGGCGCGCCTCCAGTCCGGGCAGATCCGTGTCGCGTGTCAAGGATTTTGGACAACTGCGCCCGGGTGCGGCCGTGGCCTCGGATCTGCGGCTCGCGGGTCGCGTCGAGCGTTGCTCCGGCGGCTTGGCGGACGTGGCGCTGCTCGAGGACCC
Source organism: Planctomycetia bacterium (assembly GCA_005789645.1). Taxonomy (GTDB): domain Bacteria; phylum Planctomycetota; class UBA1135; order UBA1135; genus SXXH01. The sequence continues at coordinate 21,730 of SXXH01000279.1, read as the reverse complement.
GGCCTTCGCCGTCGAGGCCCTCGCTGTAGTCGGTTCGGCGCGCGTCGTCTCGCTGGGGATCCTGCGCGGGGCCGGGCGCGTCGATGCCGGCTCGGTGCTCCTCGCGTGCGACGCGTCCGCGCTCCAGCGCCTGCGCGCGGCGCTGGAGGGTGCTCCCGACGCCGCGGTGTCGGTGTGGACGGCGGGTAGCGAGCGCGGCGTGCCCGCGGCGCTGCTCGTGGGGGCGTTGCTGCCGCAGCAAGGCGGCGTGGCCGCCTTGCGGATCGCGCGCGTGCACGAACCGGCGTCGAGGCGGCAAGCATGGATCGGCGATGGCGCGCAGTCCGACGAGGTCGAGGCGCGATGAAGCCCATGCGTTGGTTGTCGATCGCGTTGTTCGCAGGCCTGCTCGGATGGCTGGCGCTGCTCGAGGCGCTCGCGCGCCCGCATCTGGGCGGCTGGACACCGAACTTGGCGCTGGCGGCCGCGTTGGCGGTGCTGGCGCGCGCCGAGGAGCGCGACCTGTGGTGGCTGTGCGTCGCCACCCTTTGGGCGCGCGGCATCGTGGCGGCCGAGCCGGCGGCGCTGGTCGTCGCCGGCACTGCTTGCGTCTTGTGGGGCGCATTCGTCGCGCGCGGCGTGTTCGATCTCGCCGGCCATGCCGGGCGCGCGCTCGCGGCGGCGCTCGCCAGCTTGTGGCTGGGCGGGTTGTCGGCGCTGTCGCACCTCGCCAGCGAGGATGGCTCGAGCGCGCTGGCGGCCGCGGCGGGCGGGGACGCGTTGCGCTCCGCTCTCGGCTCGGGGATCTTCGCCTTGCTGTTGGGTGGATTGCTGCAGGCAGTCCCGGGGCTCGGCCCCTTGGCGCGGAGGGCGTCGTGAGCGGTTGGCGCCAACGCGTGCTCGTGATCGCGTTCCTGGCGGCCTTGGCCGTCGTGGTTGCGCGCCTGGCGCAGATCCAACTCCACGAGCGCGAGCTGTGGGCCGCCCAAGCCGAAGCCATGACCAGCGAGACGCGCGTCGTGCCTGCCCGCCGCGGCGTGATCTACACCCGCGACATGGCGGTGCTGGCCGAGGACGAGCAGCGCTGGCAGGTCGAGTGGATCCAGCGCGATTGGCGCCGCGCCAGCGCGCTCGGCCAGTCGGCGCACGCCTGGTCAGCCCTGCAAGGCCGGGGCGTCGGCTACCTCGAGGCTTGGAGCCGCGGCGGTGCGGCGGCGACGGCGTTGCTCGAGTCCAGTCCGGCGGAGCTCGATGCGTGGGCGCAGGGAGCCGCGCTGGAGCGGCTTGGGCTCGCGGCTTGTTCCGATCCGCGCGAACAGTGGCGCGCCTCGCGCGCCTCCGACGCGCGCTTCTACGCGCTGCGGCTCCTGGAAGCCACGCGCGAGGAGGAACGCGCGGTGCGGCTGCTGCGACGCGAGGGACCGGTGCGCGACAGTTGGCTCGAGCTGCTCGGGCGCCTGCGCGGCGTCGAGCCCGGCGTGCTGCGTGAAGCCGTGCAGCGACGCTTCGCGCGCGAGGCGCAGCAGTTCGCCGAGTTGGCGCGCCGCATCGAGTCCGACGGGTTGTCCCTCTTCGTCGAACAAGGCGACGAGACACTGCCGGGTTCCGCGTCGCGGCCAGCCACGTCCGAGGAGCGCCTCTTGGCGCGCATGCAGGCGTTGCGCGAAGAGCGCGAAGACGCGCAAGCGGACGCGATGTTCGCGTTGGCTATGGGCTTCGAACCTGCGCGCGTGCCGACGCGCGTGCTGGTCGAGGAGATCGACACGCGCTTCTTGGCGCGGGCGTTGCGCTTCGACGACGAGCGGCACGCGCGCTGGCTCGCCTCGCGCGCGGAACGCCGTCGCGCGGAACTGGCTGGCGAACTGGTGCCTCGAGCCTTGGCGCGCGCCGCCAACGAGCGCGACGAAGGAGCGATGGAGCGTTCGCTGCTCGATTCGCTGGCGCGTTTCGTGGCTGCCGGCGGCGACGCGCGCGCCGTCGCGCGCGAGGGATGGCCGGCGTTGGAGGAGGCGGGCGTGCTGCGCGAGCTCGACGAGGCCTTCGATGGCGATCCATGCGATCGCGACGGCGTGCCGAACTCCGGCTCGCCCTTCGTCGACGAGGATTGGCGCGACTTGGCCGTGGACGCGCTGGGCGACGAGTCGACTCCGCCTTGGACCGCGCTGGCGCTCCTCGAGGCCTTCGCCGTCAACCCGCTGGTCGATGCGCGCGCGGTTCCCGCGCTCGAGGAGTCGCGCGCGCGTTGGAGCGCCATCGCGCGCTCCTCGCGCGGACTCGAGGGGCCGCTCGGCGTCGAGGCCTGCCTGCGACTCGCGACCACCTTGGAGGACCGACACGACGAGGCGGTCGAGCGCTTGTTCGCGCGCGGCTGCGACGCGAGCGCCGGGCCGCGCGCCATCCAACCCGCGCGCATCGCGCGCGCCCTGCAGCACGAGTCCTATCTGGGCGTGGACCTGACCTCGCGTCCCGCGATCTTCTCCGGCGAGCCTTCCTACGAGCTGGTGCACGCCTTGGTGCGCGATCGCCGCGCGCATCCGGGCTTCGAGGTGCGCGAGGCCATGCGTCGCAAGCGTCCGGCCTCGGACGCCAACGGCGTTCCGCTCGCCTCCGCGTTGCTCGGGCGCACCGGCCGGCCGACCCTGCGCGAGCTCTTGGCCTTCGAAGGCGTCGACGGCGCCGACGGCCGCAGGGCGCGCGAAGCCGAGTGGGTCGGGCGCAGCGGCATCGAGGCTTGGCTCGACACGGCGTTGCGCGGCAGTTTCGGCGTGCACGAGGTGGAAGGACTGGCCGAGCGCGCGCGGCCCTCGCGCGTCGTCTCCAGCGCGCCACGCGACGGCGCGGAGGTGGTGCTGACGATCGACGCGCGACTGCAGACCGCGGCGCAGGAGACGCTGGCGCATCCGGTGCCGCCGCCCCTCGGCGACGACACGGACGCGCTCTGGTTCGAGCATCCGGTCGGGGCGATCGTCCTGTGCGATGTCGACGGAGCGGTGCTGGCGGCCGCCTCCGAACCCGGCCGCGACGACTTGGAGCCCGCGCCCGGCCGCGGTCCCGCGCGCTCGAGCGCGCGCGAGCGCGCCTTCCATCGTCCGGTGTTCAATCCGCCGGGCAGCGTGTTCAAGCCCTTCGTGGCCGCGTGGGCGCTGGACCACCTGTCGTGGGACGAGAAGCGGCCGCTGCCGTGCACCGGCCGCTACGATTCGATCGCCTGCAATGGCGTGCACTCCTCTTGCGACCTGCGCCGCGCGCTCGTCGTGTCGTGCAACTCCTACTTCGCGCAGATGGGTCTCGAGTATCCGCCCGAGGGCTTGCTGCAGATGGCGCGCGAGTTCGGCTTCGGCGCGCCGACGGGCGCCTTCGACGTGGCCGGCTTCGGCGCGGGCGAGTCGCGCGAGGACTGGAGTTTGCACGCCAGCTTGTCCGACGCGAAGGTGCTCGATCGCCTCGGCGCGCGCTTCGACCGCGTCAGGTTCCCGAACGGGCTGCAAGTCGTCGAGGCGACTCCCGCGCAGGTGGCGCGCGCCTTGTGCGGGCTCGCCACGGGCGTGCTGCCCGAGTTGAGGCTGGTCGGCAGCATCGGCGGTCGCGAAGTGCCGGCACGTGGACGAGCGCTGGCGATCGAAGCCGAGGCGCTGGGCTTCGTCCGCGCCGCGCTGGTCGGCGTGGTGGAGGATCCGCACGGCTCGGCGCATGGCAAGGGATTGGACGAACGCACGCTGGGCTTCCGCCTCGCGGCCAAGACCGGCTCGGCCGACATCGGTCCGATCCGCGAGCACCCGCAGCTTTCGGCCGCGGACCGCGCCGACAAGGAGGCCGGCAAGCAGCGCAAGCACGCTTGGATCGGAGGCTGGTTCCCGGCCGAGCGCCCGCGCTTCGTGGTGGTGGCGTACTTGTGCGACACGACCGAGACGGCCGGACGCACGGCGGCCTTCGTGGCCGCGCAGTTCCTGCGCCACGAGGCCGTGCGCGCGCTGGTGGAGGAGTCGCGCCAATGAGCGTGGAGGCGAGGAAGCCCGACCCGTTGGCGCGGGCCCTGTCGCTCAAGTCCGTCCGCTGGTTCGAGCTGGATTGGCATGTCGCTCTGCTGGCGGCCATCCTGGTCGTGGTCGGACTGGTGTATGTCCACGCCATCGCCCAGGCCGACGAGCTGCATCAACGCGCCGGGGTCGACTGGGGCGGCCACGTGCAGAAGCTCTGCGTGGCGTTGCCTTTCTTCGTGTTGGCGCTGGCGGCGCGCGCACGCTGGCTGGCCCGCAACGCTGGCTGGCTGTGGTTGGCGGCCATGTCGCTGATGGTGCTGGTGTTCGTGGTCGGCGATGTGCGCAACGGCGCGCGGCGCTGGATCCAGCTGCCGCTGGGCTTCGACCTGCAACCATCGGAACTCGCCAAGCCGGCGCTGGTGCTGGCGCTCGCCGCGGCGTTGGCGTCGACCAAGCTCAAGAGCGGACGGGATTGGGTGCGCGTCGCGCCGATCATGCTGGTGCCCATCGCCCTGACCGCCTTGCAGCCCGACCTGGGCACGGCCTTGACCATGGTGCCCATCAGCCTCGGCATGTCGTGGGCCGCGGGCGCGTCGTGGCGCTTGTACGCGGCCTTGTTCCTCGGCGGGCCGTTGCTCGCCCTGCTCGCCGCCAGCACCGGGTTGCTGCTGCACGACTACCAGCTGCAGCGCGTGCGCACCTGGCTCGAGTCGTGGAGCGCGCACGACTTGCTGGCGGCCAAGAACGGCGCCGCGTTCCACGCCTACCACGCGCGTGTCGCGATCGGCAACGGCGGCTTCTCGGGCACCGGGCTCGGCGAAGGCGTCGCCAACCGCACCGCGTACCTGCCAGAGCGCGACTGCGACTCGATCTTCGCCGTGGTGGCCGAGGAAGGCGGGTTCCTCGGCGCGCTGCTCGTGCTCTTGGTCTACGCGCTGTTCGTCGTGTCCCTGTTCGGCAGCGCCGGCGCGCTGCGCGATCGTTTCTCGCGCCTGGCGGTGACCGGCATCGCCATCTACTTCGGCGCGCACCTCGTCATCAACACGGGAGTGAACCTCGGGCTGGTGCCGCTGACCGGCTTGACGCTGCCGTTCTTCTCCACGGGCGGCTCGTCGATGCTCGCCAGCTGGGCGATGTTGGGATTGGCGCTGGGCTTGTCGGCGAGTCGCGTGCCCACGCTCGACGGCGACAGCTTCCATCGCGCCTGAGCGCGCGCCCTCATTCCTTCGCGCCGCGCCGTCGCGCGCGACCAGCCGCGGTGGCGCACCATGCAAGCAGCGCGACGGACAGCACTCCGCCGCCGATTCCCGCGGCCTCGAGGTTCAACGCCAAGAGGTTCCCGGGCACGATGCACACGGCGAGCGCCAAGTACGCGAGCGGCGCCACCGTCGGAGCGCGGAACCCGTCGAAGCCCGGGTCGCGGCGGCGCAAGCGGAACAGCGCCACGACGACCAGTCCGTGGAAGACCCACTCGACGAAGCTGATCGAGTCCACGAGCCGCTCCGCCGTGCCGAGCCACAGGTAGGCGAGCGCCAGCGTCGCCTGCAGCGCGAGCGCGCGCAGCGGGGCGCCCGTGCGCGGATGCAAGGCGCCGATCGAGGCCGGCAGCGCGCCGTCCTTCGACATCGCGACCACCATCCATGGCGAGGCGAGCACGATCACCACCATCATGCCCAGCGCGGACACTCCCATCGCGCCTCGCAACCACGCTCCGCCGGATGCACCGAAGCAGGCCTCGGCGGCGCGCCCGGCGAAGTCGCGGTCGGCGGCGACGCCCTCCAGCCCGAGCACATGCAGGAACGCGGCCACGATGGCGATGTACAGCGCGACGACGCCCACGACGCCCAGCACGATGGCGCGCGGCAGCGTGCGGCGCGGTTCGCGCACCTCGTGCGCCAAGTAGGCAACCATGTGCCATCCTCCGCAGGTGAACAGCACTGGCAGCATGCCTTGCAGGCTCCGCGCCCACCACGAACCGGAACGCTCGACGACCAGCGCGGGTTCGGCCGCGGACGCGGGCGCGGCGAGCCAGAAGGCTCCGGCCACGAAGGCCAGCATGGCGGCGATCTTCAACGCCATCAGCGCGCTCTGCAACTTGGCTCCGGCTTGCACGCCGCACGCCACCACGGCCGTGACGACGACGATGGCGATCGAAGCGGCCACGCGGCCCGAGGTGGTCTCCGGTCCGCCGAGCGCGGGCCAAAGCGCCGCGAAGTTCTGCAGGGCGATCGCCATCACCACCGCGATGGCGCCCGTCGAGACGACGCCCACGACGGCCCACGCGAAGAGCCACGCCACCAACGGGTGCACGGCCTCGCGCAGGTACACATACCACCCGCCCGCCTTGGGCAAGCGCGCGCCAAGCTCGGCGAAGGTCGCTCCGCCGCACAAGGCCGCCAGTCCACCCAGGGCCCACAACGCGAGCGAGTGCAGCGGCGAATCGGATAGTTCGGCGACGCGCGAAGGGTTGTAGAAGATCCCCACGCCCACGATGCCGCCCATCGTCAGCAAGGCGGCGTCGCGCAGGCCGATGCGTCCCGTTCCCACCCCTTGACCATCCGCGGCGGGCGGCGCGGACGCAAGGGCTGCGCTCGAACTCGCTGGATGCGGACCGCGGACGACGCCGCGGCCATGGGTCCGGGCCCGCGCGGCTGCTAACCTCGGCCATCCATGGAACAGGCGCGGCGCAAGGAGGACTTGGAGGCGCGGTTGCGGCGTTGGATCAGCCGCGGCGTGCGCGTGCTGGCGGTGCTCGGGGTGCTGGCATGGCTTTGGTGGTGGCTCGTGCCGCTCGCGCTCGTGTCGCTGGGCCGTCCTGCGCACGACGACCCACGGCGCTTCGAGTCCGACGCCCCCGCGCGCGCGAAGGAGATCGTGCGCCGCTCGCTGGAGGGCCTCGACTTGGCGCGGCGCGTGGACGGCCACGCGCACGTGGCCGGTCTCCAAGGCGACTGGTCGGGCGCGTGGGTCAACCCCGAGCTCTTGTCGTGGCGCCATCCGATCAAGCACGCGCAGTTCCTCGCCTTCACCGGCGCGGGTGGCGTCGACGACCCGGCCTTCGCCGCCACGCAATGGATGCGGCGACTCGATTCGATGGTCTCGTCCGCGGGGGCGGGACGCTGCGCCATCCTCGCCTTCGATCGGCACTACGCGCCCGACGGCTTGGTCGACGAGGACAAGACCGAGTTCTTCGTGCCCGACGAGTTCGTCGTCGAGTACGCGCGCGTCAACGCGCGCTTCATCCCCGTGGCTTCCGTGCATCCCTACGCGCCGGACGCCTTGGCGCGCCTCGAACGGATGGCGCGCTTCGGCGTGCGACTCGTGAAGTGGCTGCCCAACGCGCAGGGCATGGACCCCGCCGACGAGCGCATTCGTCCGTACTACCAGAAGCTCGTCGAGTTGCAGATGTCGCTCTTGACCCACATCGGCCACGAGCGCGCGGTCGAAGCGGACATGCTGCAGGAACTAGGCAATCCGCTGCGCCTGCGCTTGCCCTTGTCGATGGGCGTGCGCGTCGTCGCCGGGCATTGCGGAAGCGCCGGCGAGAACGACGACCTCGACGATCCCGCGCGCGCGCGGCGCAGCTCGTTCGAGCTGTGGCTGCGCTTGATGGACGAGCCGCGCAGCCAGGGACTCCTGCACGGCGAGTTGTCGGCGACGCCGCAATACGACCGCAGCCACGTGCTGGCCCTGCTGCTCGAGCGCGAGGACCTGCATCCGCGGCTCCTCGACGGCTCGGATTGGCCGCTGCCGTGCTTCGACATCTTGTGGGACCTCGATCGACTGGTCGACGATGGCCTGTTGTCCAAGGAGGACGCGCAGGCGCTCGACGAGGTCCGCGCCTGGAATCCGTGGCTCTTCGACCTGTGCGTCAAGCGCTCGCTGCGCCATCCGCGCACGGGCCGCGGCTTCCCCGCTGACGTGTTCCACTGGCCCGATTGGCTGCTGCCCAAGTGAGCCGTCGCGCGACGCTGGCGTTCAGCTCGCTTCGTGGGCGACGCCGCCGCTGAAGGCCAGCAGGACGTCCGACTTGTACAACGCGCCGACCAGCACGCCGCTGGCGTCGAGCACCGGCAGTCGCTCGAATGGATGCCCCGCGAAGCGTTCCAACGCCGTGTCGAGCGTGTCGTCGAGGCGCACCAGCGGATAGTCCTCGCGCGCCAACTCCTCGGCCAGCATCGGCGGCGTGGCGTTCCTGTCCTCGAGCCACGGCCTGATCGCGTCGAGCGGGATGGCGCCCACGAAGCGGCGATCGTCGCCCACCACGAACAGATTGCGGTGGCGGTTCCTCATGAAGGTGTCGAGCACTTCGGCGAAGGTGGCGCGTGCTCCGATGCAGATCGGCTGGCGCCTGAGGAGGCCCTCGACCTTGCGTCGACGCACTTCGCGCGGATCGATGCGTTGCGCTTCCACGCCCACCGAATGCGCGTAGACGCTCTGTCCGCCCGCGCTCTTGGCGGTCATCCACGCGACGACGCAGGCCACCATCAGCGGCGGCACGAGGTCGTAGTCGAGCGTCAACTCGAAGGCCAGCACGATGGCCATGAAGGGCGCCAAGGTCGTGGCCGCGAGGAACGCGCCCATGCCGACCAGCGCGTACGCGCCCGCCGAACCAGTGTCGTGCGGCAGCCACGCGTGCAGCGGTGCGCCGACCAGCGCGCCCACGATGGCGCCGAGCAACAGCGTGGGCGTGAAGATGCCGCCCACCGCTCCGGACCCCACCGCCGCCGCCGTGGCGATCCACTTGAGGACGAGCAACGACACGAGCGCCAACCAATACGTGTCCTTCTGCAGGATGGTCGCGAGCGACTCGTAGCCGTTGCCCCACACGTCCGGCATGAACCAAGCCACCACGCCGGTGACCGCGCCGCCGAGCGCCAGATGGATCCAGATCGGCCCGCGCAAAGCCGCGAACCTCGCGCGCGCGGCGCCCAGGCTGGCGCGGAACGGCGCAGCCATCAGTCCGCACAGCACGCCGACGAAAGCGGCGGGCACGAACTCCCACCACGACACCATGTCGAAGTCGGGCACGCGGAAGATCGGTTCGTCGCCGAAGAACGGCCGCGCCACCAAGGTGCCCATGACCGAAGCGGCGAGGATCGGGCCGAAGGTGCCGGTGGCGATGGTCCCGAGCACGATCTCGGCCACGAACAAGGCGCCACCGATGGGGGCGTGGTAGGCGCTCGAGATGCCCGCCGCGGCGCCGCAGGCGACCAGCAGTCGCAGTCGTGGCTCGCCCAAGGACAAGCGTCGACCGAGGCTGGATGCCACCAACGCCGAAACCTGCACCATCGGACCTTCGCGCCCGATGGAGGTGCCAGAGCCGATGCTGAAGAAGGACGAGATGATGCGCACCAACGTCGGCTTGGTTCTGATCACGCCGTCACCGAGCGCCACCGCCTCCATGTAGTCGACCGAGCGTTCGCGCGACAAGCGGCGCCCCTGTTGGAGGATGAGGCCGGCCACGAGGCTGCCCGCCACGGGCACGACGGCTCGCTGCCATGGTTCGAGGCTGCGCGCCACTTCGACCAGCGAAGAGTCGAGGCCCTCGAGCTCGCGTCCGGTCAGGAGGCTGGTCACGAGGCGCAGCGCCAAGTGGAACAGCGGCGCGGACAACCCGCCCAGCACGCCCACGAAGGCGGCGAGGATCAGGGTGGCCTGGGCCTCGTCGGGCTTCAGGCGGCGGTAGATCCACAACCGCCAGCGCAGGAGGCGCTTGGTCCAGGCGTTCGTCACGGCCGCCCTAGGCTAGGGTCCGGCGACCCGGCTTCCCAATCCCCGAGCGCACTACCTCCGCGAGCCGGAGACGGCTAGACTCTCGCCTCCGCGCCCGGCCCCGCATGGTCGTTCGGCGCGCCCCCGATAGGAACCGCATCCTCCCTCTCATGAAGCCGACCGCGCTGGGCATGGTCGAGACCAAGGGTCTCGTGGGTCACGTTGAAGCCGCCGACGCCATGGTGAAGGCCGCCATGGTCGAACTCCACGGCCGCGAGAACATCACCGCCGGCTACTGGACCATGTTCGTGGTCGGCGAGGTGGGCGCGGTCAAGGCGGCCACGGACGCTGGCGCTGCCGCCGCGCGTCGCGTGGGCGAACTGGTCAGCGTCCATGTCATTCCGCGCCCGCACGAACAGGTCTGGCGCATCCTGCCGAAGATGGCGCCGTTGCCGAAGGCCGCCGCGGGCGGCAAGTCGGCCGCCAAGAACCCTGACTGACTCCGGTCGCGGACCCCCACGCGATGGGCCAGGGCATCGATCCCGATCTGCGGGCTCTGCAAGATGTGCGCGATTGCGTCGCGCGCGCCGCGGCTGCCGTGGAGGTCGTGCACGGCTGGGATCAGCGGCGCGTGGACGAGGCCTGCGCCGCCATGGCCAAGGCCGGCGCCGCCGCGGCGTACGACCTCGCGCGCCTGGCCGTCGAGGAGACCGGCATCGGCCGAGTCCACTACAAGGTCCTGAAGAACCTGTTCGGTTCCGAGGGCGTGTGGACCTCGATCAAGGACGAGAAGACGGTCGGCATCGTCAAGCGCGACGAGCGAGTCGGCATCGTCGAGGTGGCTGCGCCCGTCGGCGTCATCGCGGGCATCGTGCCGACCACGAATCCCACGTCGACGACGCTCTTCAAGTCGCTGATCGCCGTCAAGGGCCGCAACGCGATCGTCGTCAGTCCGCATCCGCGTTCGCGCCGCTGCATCGGCGAGACCGTCGAGGTGCTGAGGCGCGCCTTGGAGCGCGTCGGCGCGCCGGCCGACCTCGTGACGTGCCTGCCCAATCCCACGATCGAGTCGACGGGCGCGCTTATGAAGCATCCGGACGTGGCCATGATCCTCGCCACGGGCGGGACGGGCCTCGTCAAGGCCGCCTATTCCAGCGGGAAACCGGCCTACGGCGTCGGACCCGGCAACGTGCCGGTCTACGTCGACCGCACGGCCGACGTGGCATGGGCCGCGCACTCGATCATCGCCAGCCAGAGCTTCGACAACGGCACGCTGTGCTGCTCGGAGCAGGGCATCGTCGTCGACGCGCCGGTCGCCGACCAGTTGCTCGGCGAGTTGAAGAAGCGCGGCGCCCACCTGTGCGACGCGGATCAGACGCGGAAGCTCGCCAAGCACTGCAACGTGCGCGGCCACATGAACCCCGAGGTGGTCGGGCTCGATCCGTGGCGCATCGCCGAGGCGGCGGGCTTCTCCGTGCCGAAGACGACCACCGTGCTGCTTGCGCTGCAAGGCGGCGTGGGGCCCGAGTGGCCGTTGTCGATCGAGATCCTCGCGCCCGTGCTGTCGGTGCACAAGGTGGACGGCTGGCAGGAAGGCTGCCGCGTCAGCATGGCGATGCTCGAGGCCGAGGGCCTCGGCCACACCTGCGCCATCCATGCGAGGGACGAGAAGGTGCTCGACGCCTTCTTCCTCGAAAAGCCGGCCTCGCGCATCGTCGTCAACGGCCCGAGCTCGCAGGGCGCGGTCGGATACAGCACGCAGCTCGTGCCGAGCTTCTCGCTGGGCTGCGGCCCGCAAGCCGGCAACATCACCAGCGACAACATCAGCGCCCGGCACATGGTCACGATCAAGCGCGCGGCGTTCGTGCGTCGCGACTGGGCCGAGATCGAGAAGAAGGACCACGCGCGCGTGGCGGCCCTCGCGAAGGATGGCTTGCCGCGCGGTTGCGGACTCGCCGGCGATCCGGCGCTGGGAGGAGGCCTCGCGCCTTCCTCGCGCTCGAGCATGGAGCCCGACGCCGCCAGCAACTGGCGCGGCAACGCGCCGCTGGTCGAGCGGCCCGTGGCGTCCGCGCCCGCCGTCGCGCCGGTGGCTGCCGCCTGGGCGGCCAAGGTCGGCGCGGGCTCGAAGAGCGAAGCAGGTCGCGCCAGCGCGATCTCCGGTTGGGCGAGCTCGCGCGCGGGCTCCGACTCGCCGCCCAGGGGTGGACACGCCGCGGGCGCCTCGCTCAGCACGAGCGAGATCCTCGGCATGATGGGGCAGGCGGGCACCGGGTGCCCGCTCGGGCCGTGCAAGGGCTGCGCGCACCACGACGCCACCAGCGGGTCGTGCAGGGCGTGACGCCCGCGACGAGGCGCAGCTTGTAAAAAACACTTGACAGGCCCCGCGCCGCCGGCGCAGGGCGGTGGAACACGAAAGGAAGACGACGATGGATGGAATGATCGCTCTGGGCATGATCGAGACCAAGGGTCTCGTGGGCGCCGTGGAGGCCGCCGACGCCATGTGCAAGGCCGCCAAGGTCACGCTGCTCGGCAAGGAGAAGTCCGGCGGCGCGCTGATCACCGTCATGGTGCGCGGCGAGGTCGGCGCGGTGAAGGCCGCCGTCGAGGCCGGTTCGGCCGCCGCCAAGCGCGTAGGCGAACTGGTCAGCGTGCACGTCATCCCGCGCCCGGCCGCGGACCTCGACTTGTTCCTGCCGCCCATCCCCGAGCAGAAGTGAGCGCGCCAGGCCCCTCCAGCCAGGCCGCTTGACGCCTTCCCATGTCCTCGCGCGCGGTATCGCTGCGCGGCGCGGTCTACATCGACCAGATGCAGCCGCAGTTCGCAGCCACGGTCGCCACGAACTCCGACGGGTACTTCCCCGTCGCGGGCGAGGCCGCCTTTTGGCTCGAGGTCCAGCCCGGGATCGTCATCAACCGCCTGATGGACGTCGCCTTGAAGAGCTGCGAGGTCAAGCCGGGTGCGCTGCGCACGGAACGCAGTTACGGCACGCTCGAGGTGCACGGCCCCGACCAGGGCATGGTGCGCCAAGCCGGCGCGACCATCCTCGCCAGTCTCGGAGCGACCAGCGAGGACGCGCTGCGTCCGAATCTCTTGACGAGCGAGATCATCCGCAAGCTGGACCACCACCAGGCGATGATGATCAACCGCACGCGCGCGGGGATGCTGGTGCTCGGCGGCGACACGCTCTACACGCTCGAGGTGCACCCCGCCGTCTACGTGGTGCTGGCCGCCAACGAAGCGGAGAAGCACTCGCCCATCCGCATCGTCGGCCTGGGCGCGGAGGGCGCGGTGGGGCGGCTGCGACTCGCCGGCTCCGACGCCGAGATCGACGAGGCCGTCAAGGCCGTCGAGCGCGCGCTCAAGGGCCTCCCGGGCCGCGCCAACCAGGGGATCGACTGATGTTCCTCGGTCGCGTGGTGGGCGAAGTGTGGGCCACGAAGAAGGTCGACGACCTGAAGTCGCTGCGCTTGCTCGTGGTCGAGGCGCTCGACGAGCGTCGCGATCCCGCCGCGCCCAAGGTGACGCCCGTCGTGTGCGCGGACGCGCTCGGCGCGAAGCTCGGGGAGCGCGTGGTCGTCGCCTTCGGCAAGGCGGCGCGCGTGGCCACGCTCGGCCACGACGGCGACTTCGCCTTCGAGGCGGCCGTCGTGGGCATCGTGGACGACTTCGACATCCCGGACGCGCCGGGCAGCTGGCGCGTGGCGGATGCCCGCATCGCCGAGCCGCAGCCGGCGCGCGCGAAGAAGGGCGCGGAGGGCCCCTGACATGCTGATCGGCACCGTCGTCGGCAACGTGTGGGCCACCAAGAAGGACCCTACCCTCGCCGGCCTGCGCTTCCTCGTCGTGCGCCCGTACACGACCGACGGCAAGGCTTCGGCCGAGACGCTCGTGGCCGTCGACACGCTCGGCGCCGGCATCGGCGAGCGCGTGCTGGTCGTCTTTGGTCGCGCCGCGCGTCATTGCATCGGCCGCAGCCACGACATCGGCTTCCAGACGGCCGTCGCCGCCATCATCGATCGCATGGAGCTCGCCGACGGCACGCTCGTCGGCCAGACGCCTCCCGAAGACCAAGTCCAGAGGACCTGAACATGACCCGCAACGACCTGAACCCCGTGCTGCGCGACGATGTCGCGCTGGATGTCGCCATCGGCGTGCTCGAGACCTCTTCCGTCGCGCGCGGGATCGAGGTCGCCGACGCCGTGCTGAAGGAAGCGCAGGTGGAGCTGCTCTTCGCGACGCCGGTGCATCCCGGCAAGTACGTGATGCTCTACACCGGTTCGGTGCAGGACGTGCGCGCATCGACGGCGCGCGGCGCGGGCTTGGCGGGCGGCGACCTGGTCGACCAGCTCGTCATCCCGCAGATCCACGCGCAGGTCGTGCCGATGATCAAGCGCACCGGCCGCATCAACGGCACGCTCGACGCCCTCGGGGTGGTGGAGACCAACACGGTGGCTTCGGCCATCGCTTCGGCCGACGCCGCCTTGAAGACCGCGACGATCGATCTCGTGGACATCCGCCTCGCGAATGGCCTGGGCGGCAAGAGCTTCTACGTGCTCACCGGCGAGGTGAGCGACGTGAAGAGTTCGGTGGCCGCCGGGGCCAAGGTGGCGCAGGAGCGCGGCCTGCTCGCGCGCGAGGTCGTCATCCCCAGCCCGCACCGCGACCTCGTGCGGCACCTGTGATGGCCAGGCGCTTCCTGACCAGCGATGACCTGCGGCGCATGGCCGCCGGTGGCAAGGAGGTGGTGGTCGACGAAGAGACGATCGTCACCGCCGCGGCCATGGAGCTGGCGCGCGCGCACGGCATCGCGATCCTCACTGGTCGCGGAGCGCAGTGGAGCGAGCCGCGCCCCGATCGCGGGCCGGACGCCGAGCGCGCGCAGCGCATGTTGCCGCACTTGCCCGAGCCGGCGGGCGATCCGGACGAAGTCGTCACCGGCGTGGTGGTCACGGCGGTCGGGCGCAACCGCCCCGGGATCCTGGCCGAGATCACCGCTTCCCTCGCCGCCGCGCAAGGCAGCGTGCACGACATCTCGCAGAAGATGGTCGAGGGCTACTTCCACATGGTGATCACGGTGGAGTTGCCGCCCGGCACCACCTTCGGCGCCGTCAAGCGCCACATGGAGTGCCTCGGCGGACCTGAAGACTACGTCGTGCGCGTCATGCACGAACGCCTTTTCCGCTTCATGCATCGCATCTAGCCGCGCAAGAGCCTCGCGACGCAACCGGAGCGCACCCATGCACCTGCACGCCGTCGCCGCGTTCGCCGCCACGATCCTGCCGCAATCCGCTCCGCCGCTGAAGGTCCTCTTCCTCGGCGACCAAGGTCATCACCAGCCGCGCTTGCGCCACGCCGAGTTGGCGCCAGCATTGGCCAAGGAGGGGATCGAACTCGAGTACACCGAGGACCTTGGGAGGTTGTCGGTCGCGGGCTTGGCGGACAAGGATGTCCTGCTCGTCTACGCCAACATCGACGAACTAGGAGCCGAACGCGGTCGGACGCTCGTGTCTTGGATCCGCGACGGCAAGGGCCTCGCCGCCATCCACTGCGCCAGCTTCTGCTTCAGGGACAGCGACGAATACGTGCGTCTAGTCGGTGCGCAGTTCGAGAGCCACGGCTGGGAGCGCTTCACCACCGACCTCGTCGGAGCCGCCCACGAGGGCTTCCGCGGTTTCCTGCCCTTCGAAGGCTTCGACGAGACCTACGTGCACGCGCGCCACGGGACGGATCGCGAGATCATCGAGGTGCGCCGGGACGGCGCGCGCGAGGAACCTTGGACCTGGACGCGCAGAGAAGGCTCGGGGCGAGTGTTCTACACCGCTTGGGGACACGACGAGCGCACGTGGACGCAGCCCGGCTTCCACGACCTCGTCGAGCGCGGCTTGCGCTGGGCCGCGGGCGACCGCTTCCTCGAACCGCGTCCCGCCGATCCCGCCATCGAGCGCGTGCCGGCGCGCGTGCCGCTCTACGAGGAGATCGATGGTCGACGCGAGCAAGCCACGATGCCCAAGCCGCTCTCGCCGGAGGACAGCCGCAACCTGATGCATGTCGCCAGCGGCTTCGAGGTCGACCTCGTCGCCAGCGAGCCGCGCATCGGCAAGCCGCTCGCCATGGCCTTCGATCCGGACGGACGATTGTGGCTGGCCGAGACCGTCGACTACCCCAACGAGCTCCAGCGCGAGGGCGCTGGTCGCGACCGCTTGCGCGTGCTCGTCGACGAGGATGGCGACGGCACCTACGAGGCCGACTTGGTCCACGCCGACAAGTTGTCGATTCCGACCTCCTTGTGCTTCACGCCCGAGGGCGTCGTCGTGCACCAGGCTCCGCACACGCTGCTCCTCGTCGACGTCGACGGCGATCTGCGTTGCGACGAGCGCCGCGTGCTCTTCAGCGGTTGGGGGATCGGCGACACGCATGCTGGGCCGTCGAACATGCAGCTCGGCTTCGATGGCTGGATCTGGGGCGTCGTCGGTTATTCGGGCTTCTCAGGCGTCGTGGGCGGCAAGCAGCTGTCGTTCGGGCAAGGCATCTACCGCTTCAAGCCCGATGGATCCGAACTGCAGTTCCTCGGCTCGACGACCAACAACACCTGGGGACTGGGGCTGTCGGAGGAAGGGGAGGTCTTCGCGTCGACGGCGAACCACGACGTGATGATGCACCTGTCGTTGGCGAACCCGCTGAAGGAACGCGTCAAGGGCGTGCGTGCACGCGCCGTGGAGCCGATCCACGACTACGAGCGCATGCACCCGGTCACCGACGCCGTGCGCCAAGTCGATTGGTTCGGCATGTACACGGCGGCGGCGGGCGCGCGCGTCTACGCGCACCGCTTGGTCCCGCGGCGCTTCTGGAACTCGGTCGCCCTCGTGTGCGAGCCGACCGGCCATCTCGTGCACGCCTCGCTGCTCGAGCGCGACGGCGCTGGTTGGAAGGCGCTCGATGGTGGTTCGCTGCTGGCTTCGCGCGACGAGTGGTTCGCGCCCATCGCCGCCGAGGTCGCGCCAAGCGGAGCCGTGTACGTGCTCGACTGGTACAACTACATCGTCCAGCACAATCCGACGCCGCAGGGCTTCGAGAACGGCGCAGGCAACGCCTACGAGACGCCGTTGCGCGACAAGGTGCATGCTCGCATCTGGCGCCTGAAGCCCTCGGGCGTGGCGACTTCGCGCGAGCGCCCCCTTTCGGACCTGCGAGCCGGCGAGCTGGTGGCGGCGCTAGGCTCGCCCGATCTGCAGCGGCGGTTGCAGGCGCAGGCGCGACTGGTCGCCTCGCGCGAGGCGCAGGTCGACGACCTGTTGCGCGTGGCCGCGACCGACGAAGCGCTGGACGGAGCGGGCGCCGCTCCGCTCGTGCTGCACGCCATCCATGCCCTCTCCCAGCGAGGCGTCTTCGAGCGCGACGCGGCCGCCGAGCAGCAGCTCGTGGGTCTGTTGCGGCACAAGTCGCCCTCGGTGCGCTCGGCCGCGGTGCGCTTGTTGCCCGCACGATCCTCGTCCACGCGCGAGTTGCTGGCTTCCGGCATCCTCGCCGACCCCGCGGCCCAAGTGCGACGCGAGGCCTGCGTCGCGCTGGTGGCGCATCCGATGGACGACGCCGTGGGCGCGGAGCTGCTGCGCTTGCTCGCGCGACGCGAGAACCACTCGGAGCGGCGCATCGTCGATGCGGCCCAAGTGGCGGCGGGCGTCCACTCGGCCGGGTTCCTCGCCGCGGCCCTCGATCTGCGCGCGGCGGTCGACGCTTCGGCGCCGCGGGCCACCACGCGCGCGAACCTGTTGCCCAACCCGGGCTTCGAGGAGGTCCAGGGCGAGCTGCCGCGCGGTTGGAGCTTGCGCGAGTACTCGGGAACCGCGCTCTGGCGTCGTTCGGCGTCCGAAGGGCGGGACGGCGGCGCCTGCGTGGAAGCGTGGAGCGTCGACGGGGCGGACTCGTCGCTGCACGCGGATGTCGAAGTGGAAGGCGATGCGCGCTACGAGTTGTCGGGTTGGGTGCGCACGCAAGCGATCGAGGGCGCGATGGGCGCTTTGCTCAACGTGCACGCGCACCCCGAGGCCGCCACCGACGCGGCGCAAGGCACGAGCGGCTGGAAGCGCGTCTCCGTGCAGCTGTCGACCTTTCCCGGCCAGCGCACGCTTTCGATCAACCTGCTGCTCGGCGGCTGGGGACGCTCGCGAGGCCGGGCTTGGTGGGACGATGTGTCGCTGGTCAAGATCGACGAGGCGGTGGCCGTCGGCGCGCTGAACGCTTCGCAAGCGCGTGCGCTGGACGTGGCCGCTTCGAACCTCGTCGAGCGCGATCCCGACTCGGCCGCGCGCGTGGTGGAGCATCTGTGGGAGGCCGATCCAGCCGTGCGACTGCGGTTGCTGGCGACCTTCGCCCGCGAGTGGCCGCGCGGTCGAAAGGTGTCTGGCTTGCAAGCCGCCGCGCTGGCGCGCGCAGAGGCCACGCTCGACGACGACTCCGCCACCGCGCTGCTCGCTTGGTTCGATCGCGCCGGCGAGGATGTCGACCTGGTCGGGTTGCGAGCCACGCTCGCGAAGCGCGCGGCCGCGGTCGCGCTGGACGATGCTCGCCCCGTCGATGAACGGCTCGAGGCCGCGAACCGTTGGCGGGTGCTGGAGGCCGCCAGGGCCGGCCCGGCGCTGGCGGCGACGTTGTGCGCGGCGAACGACGCGCTGTTGGTGGCGGGGCTCGCGACCACGCTGGAATCCGAGTCTCTGCCGTCCGTCGGCGAAGAGCTCGCGCGCGGGCTCGCGCGCGCCGGCGACCTCGCGCGTCGCGCGGCGGTGGAGCTGCTCTTGCGACGCGCGGCTTGGCATGCGCTGCTGCTCGACGCGCTCGAGTCCGGACGCCTCGCGCGTGGCGAGCTGCGCGCCGACGATCGACGCCGGTTGCTCGAGGATGCCGACACGGTCGAGCGCGAGCGCATCGAGCGGTTGCTGGGCGCTTCGAGCCCGGCGCGGGGCGAGGTGCTGGCGCGCTTGATGCCGGCCGCGTCGTTGCGCGGCGATCCGAGCAAGGGACGCGTGATCCACCAGCAGAAGTGCGCGGCGTGCCACCGCTTCGGTGGCGAGGGTGGCGAGGTCGGTCCGGCGCTCGACGGCATGGGCAAGCATCCCGCCGCCGAACTGCTGGCGGAGATCGTCGATCCCAACCGCTCGGTCGAGGCCAACTACCGGCTGTGGCTCGTGGAGACCATCGACGAGGTCGTCGTCTCCGGTCGCTTGCGCGAAGAGAACGAGCGCTACGTCGAGCTGCTCGACGCCAACGGCAAGCTCGTGCGCCTCGAGCGCGACGAGATCGCCGCCATGAAGCGCTCCGATTCGTCCGTCATGCCCGAGGGCCTCGTCGACGACCTGTCGCCCGAGGAGATCGCCGGCCTGCTGGCCTTCCTCGCCACGGATGGAGGAGCGGCGAGCAGTCCTCGCTAGAATCCGCGACCAGATGAGCTTCAGCGACCAGGAGATCCTCGAAACCGTGCGGATGATCGAGCTCGAGACGCTCGACATCCGCACGATCACGCTCGGCGTCAGCCTGTGGGACTGCGCCGACTCGGACCTCGACGCCTCGTGCGAGAAGGTCTACGCCAAGATCGTGCACCATGGCAAGGACCTGGTGGCGGTGGGCAACTCGATCTCCTCCGACTACGGCATCCCGATCGTCAACAAGCGCATCGCGACCTCGCCCATCGCCTTCGTCGCCGCCGCGTGCGGAGCCCGGGACCTGACGCCCTTCGCCAAGGCCATGGACGCGGCCGCCGAGCGGTGCGGAGTCGATTTCATCGGTGGATTCACGTCGTACGTCCACAAGGGCTACACCAACGCGGACCGCGCCTTGTTCGATTCGATCCCGACGGCGCTGGCGACGACCAAGCGCGTTTGCTCGTCCGTGTCCTTGGCCTCCACGCGCGCGGGGATCAACATGGACGCGGTCAACCACTTCGCGCAGGTCGTGCTCGACACGGCGCACGCGACCGCCGAGCAGGGCGGACTGGGCGCGGCGAAGCTCGTGTGCTTCTGCAACGCGGTCGAGGACAACCCCTTCGTTGCCGGCGCCCACATCGGCGCGGGCGAGGGCGAGACGGTCGTCAATGTCGGCGTCTCGGGCCCCGGTGTCGTGCGCAGCGCGTTGGCTCGACTCGGCCCGGGCGCCGACTTGCTGGCCGTGGCCGAGACGGTCAAGCGCACCGCCTTCAAGATCACGCGCATGGGCGAACTCGTCGGTCGCGAGGCCGCGCGTCGACTGGGCACGAGCTTCGGCATCGTCGACGTGAGTCTCGCGCCCACGCCCGCGGTGGGGGACAGCGTCGCCGACATCCTCGAGCTGATCGGCGTGGATCGCACTGGCGCGCCCGGCACCACGGCCGCCTTGGCGCTCTTGACCGACGCCGTGAAGAAGGGCGGGGCCATGGCCTCTTCGAGCGTGGGCGGACTCTCGGGTGCCTTCATTCCCGTCTCCGAGGACGCGGGCATGATCCGCGCCGTCGCGGAGGGCGCGTTGTCGCTCGCCAAGCTCGAGGCCATGACGAGCGTCTGCTCGGTCGGACTCGACATGGTCGCGGTGCCCGGCGACACGCCGGTCGACGTGGTGGCGGGCATCATCGCCGACGAGATGGCCATCGGGATGATCAACAACAAGCCGACCGCCGTGCGCTTTTTGCCCATTCCGGGTCGCAAGCCGGGCGAGACCGTCGACTGGGGCGGGCTCTTGGGCACCGCCATCGTGCAGGACCCGGGGCGCTTCGGCGCGCGCGTCCTGCACGCCCGCGGGGGGCGCGTGCCGGCGCCGTTGCAGGGCTACAAGAACTAGCTGTCGCGCCCGATCCAGCCCACGATCCGCGCACGGGGTGCACAACGCACATTCGTCTTGATGCCCGGGGCCGGAAGTTCCTTCCAAGCGCTTCGCCGCCCACTTTTTCCACGGCATCCTCAAGAAGCTCCTTCACGCTCCCCGATGACGGACTTCGTCGCGTCGTGCGCATCGCGCCCGCGGCGAGATCCCCCAGCGAAGAGCGAACGATGAACCGGAAAATCCTCTACGTCGACGATTCCGACGACGTGCGTGCGAGCGTGGCCCGCATGTTGTCGCGCAAGTTCGAAGTCACGACCGCGTGCAACGCCGACGAAGCCATGAAGAGCTTCGCGGTGGACGGTCCGTTCCCCGTGGTCATC
Source organism: Planctomycetia bacterium (assembly GCA_005789645.1). Classification (GTDB taxonomy): domain Bacteria; phylum Planctomycetota; class UBA1135; order UBA1135; genus SXXH01. The sequence goes on along the minus strand of SXXH01000279.1, from coordinate 887 downwards.
TCCGACTACGCGATGTCCGGCATGGATGGCTTGACGCTCCTCAAGCAGATCTCCGGGCATGCACCCGAGACCATCGGCATCTTGCTGACGGGCGTCGCCGATTCCCGCCTCGCCGCCGAGTGCGTCCAGCAAAAGGTCTTCCGAATGCTGGCCAAGCCATGCGGATGGGAGGAGCTCTCCGGCGCCGTCGACGAAGCGCTCGCCACGCACCTGCGCTTCCTCGCCCAGGACGAGGCCGACGCGGAGCTCGTGTTCTCGAAGGAGTCGCTGGAGAACTTCACCACGCTGCTCGAGGATAGGCTCGACCAGCAGGCCGGCACGCTGCGCCGGCTGCATCGCTTCTCGCTCGACTTGTGCTCCGCGCGCAGCCTGCAGGAGATCGTCGATCTCGCTGCCGACGCCGCTTGCGAGATGCTCGGTGGGCGTGGCGTGCATGTGCAGGTCTGGGATGCGTCGACCTCGTGCGGCTTCGTCGAACGCGGTTGCGGCCCGGAGATGAGCGCCAAGATGCACGTAGTCTCGCTGGCGACGCGCGAAGGCGCGGTCGGCGAGCTGGTCGTCGACTTGCATGGCAAGGGCGCGGATAGGCTATCCGAGGGCATGCAGGGCCTGCTCTCCTCGATCGCTTCCGCCACCGCCGTGGCGGCGCAGCACGAGTTCCGCCGCCGCGAGCGCGACAAGGCCCAGCAGGCGACCATCCTCGCGTTGGCCCGCCTCGCCGAACGCCGCGACAACGAGACCGGCATGCACCTCGAGCGCGTCGCCGCGTATTGCCGCATCGTCGCCGAGGAACTGCGCAAGGACCCGCGCCACGCGAGCACGATCACGGAAGCCTGGATCGACGACCTCGAGCGCTCCAGCGCGTTGCACGACATCGGCAAGGTCGG
>SXXH01000278.1 GCA_005789645.1 Planctomycetia bacterium | reverse complement strand
TTCGCTCTCGACGACGAGCGCGTCGCCCAGCCACTCGGCGAGCTTCGCCGGTTGCAAGGTGGCCGACATGACCACGAGCTTGAGGTCGGGGCGCGCGTCGCCTTGGATGCGGCGCACCATGGCCAGCGCCAGATCCGTGTCGAGATTGCGCTCGTGGAACTCGTCGAAGACGACCACCGAGATGCCCTCGAGGAACGGGTCCTCCTGCAGGCGCCGCACGAGCAGGCCCTCGGTGACGACGAGGACTCGCGTGCGCGCCGAGCTCTTCTTGTCCATGCGCACGGCGTAGCCGACCTCGCCGCCGAGTTCGACGCCGCGCTCCTCCGCCATGCGGCGCGCGGCCGCGCGCGCAGCCACGCGGCGCGGCTCGAGCATCACGACCTGCCCTGAGCCGGCCAATCCCGCGTCGAGGATGGCGACAGGCACGCGCGTGGTCTTGCCTGCGCCCGTGGGCGCGCGCAGCACGACGCAAGCGTGCCTGCGCAAGCCATCCAGCAAGGCGGGCAGCGCCTCGTCGATGGGCAGCCTCGGGAGCGGCGCGGGCATGGCCGGACATCCTAGCGCGCGATGGATCGAGCGCATCGCGCGCGGAGCACGGTCGTGTAGGCTCTCCGCGATGCCGCCCGTCGAATGGACCAACGCCACGCTCGTCGAGCGCCGCGACGCCAACTCGCGTTGCATGGTCGTGCGCGTGCGACCCGACTCGGGTCGCGTGCGGCCGTTCGTCGCCGGACAGTTCGTCCAACTCGGCCTGCCACGCCCCGACGGCGCCACCACGCCGGATGGACGCGCGCGCCTCGTCAAGCGCAGCTACTCGTTGGCGAGCGCGCCGCACGAGGACGGGCACTGGGAGCTGTGCCTCGCCAAGGTCGACGCGGGCCAGCTGACGCCGCGTCTGTTCGACCTGCGCGCCGGCGACCGGCTCTGGTGCGACGACGCGCCCAAGGGGCACTTCACGCTCGAGCTCGTTCCGCGCGAGGCGCCGCTCGCCATGGTCGCCACCGGCACGGGCATCGCGCCGTTCGTGTCGATGCTGCGCCACTTGCGCCACGCCGGCGAGCGCCGATCCATCGCGATCGTGCATGGAACGCGCGAACCATCCGACCTGTGCTACGACGCCGAGCTGCGCGCGGCCGATTGCACTTACTTGCCGCTGTGCTCGCGCGCCGGCGACGACTGGACCGGATCGCGAGGCCGCGTGCAGGTCGCGCTCGAGCGTTGGGACGAACTCGTCGCGTGGCCGTTGGATCCCGCGCGCTGCCACGCGCTGTTGTGCGGCAACCCGGCGATGATCGACGAAGTGCGCGATCTCCTCTTGCCCCGCGGCTTCGCGCTCGACACCGCCAAGGTGGCGGGCACCCTGCATTTCGAACGCTATTGGTGACCGGCGGCGCGAGCCGAACCCTCAGGTCGGACGCCCCAGCAGCCCCAACCGTTCGCCATGGGGACGCAACGCCTCGACGACGAAGCCCACGTGATCGACGAGTTCGACGCCCAAGAGCCGCGCGCCGGCGCGCACCTCGTCGCGTTCGACCTTGGCGGCGAAGCGCGGATCGTCGAAGCGCTTCAGCACGGACTTCGGTTCGAGGTTCGCGATGCCGCCGGGCCGCACGTGGCAGCACGCGCCCACGAAACCGGTCAACTCGTCGCAAGCGAGCAGCGCCTTGTCGAGCGCGGACTCGTGCGCGACGCCCCACTTGGTGTAGTGCGCCGAGACGGCATGGGCGATGTCGGCCTCGCCGCGCTCCTCGAGCCAAGCCACGATGCGGCGCGGGTGCTCGTCGGGCCACGCTTCACAGTCGGCGTCGTGCAAGAGGCCCGCGACGCCCCAGGCCTCCTCGTCCTGGGCGCCGCGGCCATGTCGGTGCGCGGCGCGGCGCATCACGGCCTCGACCGCCAAGCCATGACGCAGCAAGCCCTCCCCCTTGGTCCAGGCGCTGAGCAGATCCCACGCCTCCGCGCGTTCGAGCTTGGCCATGTCACTTGCCCTTCTTGCGTCGCTGCACGGCTTCGCGCAGCAGGTATTCGATGTGCGCGTTCAACGAACGCAGTTCGGCGTCCGCCCAACGCCGCAAGTCCGCGTGCAAGGACGGCGGGATGCGCAAGAGCAGCGCCTTGCGCTCCTCGCCGTCCTTGTCGGAATCGCCGTCCGTGCGCGCCGCCATGCGTGCCTCCAGCCCCGGTGCCTGCCGTCCAGCGGGTTCAGTTGTAGAGCGTGCCCGCGTTGACCACCGGGGTGGCGTTCGCCTGGCCGCACAGGACGACCAGCAAGTTGCCGACCATCGCGGCGCGGCGCTCGGGATCGAGCTGCACCACGCCCTTCTCGTCCAGCCGATGCAGGGCCTGCTCCACCATCCCGACGGCTCCCTCGACGATCATCTGGCGCGCGGCGATGATCGCCCCCGCCTGTTGGCGCTGCAGCATGGCCGCCGCGATCTCGGCGCTGTAGGCGAGGTGCGACAAGCGTGCTTCGACCACTTCCACTCCAGCCAGCTCGAGCCGCGTGCGGAGCTCTTCGGCCAGTTCGCGCGCCACATCGTCCGCGCTGCCGCGCAGCGTGGTCTTGACCTCGCTGGTCTGGCCGTCGTCGTAGGGATGTCGACTCGCCACCATGCGCAAGGCCGATTCCGCCTGCGTGCCGACGAACTGCTCGTGGTTCTCGACGTCGAACAACGCACGCGCCGAATCGCGCACCTGCCACACGACGATGGCGGCGATCTCGATCGGGTTGCCCAGCAGGTCGTTGACCTTGAGCGTCTTGCCATCGAGGTTGTGCGCCCGCAAGGAGACCTTCTTCTTGCTGGTGAACGGATTGGTCCAATAGAACCCCGGGTTGCGCACCGTGCCGCGGTAGTCGCCGAAGAGCACCAGCGCCCGCCCGAGGTTCGGCTCGACCACGAAGAAGCCGGCCATCAGGACGAAGAAGGCGACGGCGAGCGGCAAGGCCGCGAGGGCGAGTTGCGGGATGTCGTTCCTGGCGCCGGCCACGAGCAGCGCCACGACGACCGCGCCGAGCAGCACCTCGAGGACGAGCAGCACCGCGCCCGAGAGCGGGACGAAGGGACGTTCGACGGACGGGTTGCGAAGTTCCATGGACGAGTGTTGTCTCCGTGCGCGGCGTGGTTGCGAAGCGGATCCGGTTCGGTCGCCGCGGTGGCCGATGAGGACATCATAATGATATCACTCCGATAACGCAATCCCCCTCCCCGCTCCAAGCGTGGGACTCGCGCGGCCAGACGCGGCGCGAGCGCTGTGGCCGCCAGCAGCGCTCCGCTAGACTGCGGCGCATGGCCGCCGGCCTGGATCCATCGCTGCCGCGCGAAAGCGACGGCTTCCGCCTCGAGCGCGAGCTCGGCCGTGGCGGCATGGGTGTCGTCTACGAGGCGATCGAGCTCGAGTCGGGCCGCCGCGTCGCGCTGAAGGTGCTGGCCGAGGAACTGGCCTTCAACGACGAGGCCTTCCGTCGCTTCCGACGCGAGGCGCGCCTCGCCGCGGGCATCGGCGACTCGCGCTGCGTGTTCGTCTACGGCGCGCACCGCTTCGAGGGCGCGCCGGCTATCAGCATGGAGCTGGTCGAAGGCGGCACGCTGCAGCACAAGCTCGCCAGCGGCGTCGAGATCACGATCGACCAGGCCGTGCGCTGGACGCTCGATGTCGTCGATGGACTGGCGGCGGCCCACGCGCAAGGCGTGCTGCACAGGGACATCAAGCCCGGCAACTGCTTCGTCGACTCGCGCGGCGATGTGAAGCTCGGCGACTTCGGGCTGTCGCGCGCGGTCGAACGCGACGTCAACCTGACGCAGACAGGACAGTTCATCGGCTCTCCGCTCTACGCCGCCCCGGAGCAGGTGCGCGGCCGCGGCGTCGACGAACGCAGCGACCAGTACTCCGTCGGGGCGCTCCTGTACGCGCTGCTCGTCGGTCGCCCGCCGCACGCGGGTTCGAACGTGGGCGAAGTGCTGGCGCGCATCCTGACCGAGGACCCTCCCGCCCCCAGCGCCATCCGCGCGGGCGTGCCGCACGCACTGGACAAGGTCGTGCTCAAGGCCTTGTCCCGCGATCCAGCGCGGCGCCACAAGGACCTCGCCGCCTTGCGCAAGGCGCTGGAGCCGTTCATCGAGCGGGTCTCGCCTCCCGAGCATCTCGCTGGCAGGTTCGGCGCCTACATCGTGGACATGACGTTGCTCGTGGGCCTGGAGGTAGCCATGGGTCGTCCGGCCCTGGCCCTGCTGCCGATCGTCGGCATGGCGCACGGCTCCCTCGATCCATCCGTGCTGGCCGCCGTCGAGACCTTCTGGGACGTGGGCCCGGCGCTGGTCTACTACGGCGCGCTCGAAGGCGCCGGCGGCCTCACGCTGGGCCGCTGGGTCGTCGGGTCGCGTGTCGTCTCCGTCGCCACGGGCCAGCCCAGCTACCGCGGCGCGTTGCTGCGCGCGGCTTGGTTGTTCGCGCCGCCGCACTTGGCGCAACTGGGCGTGCAACTGGCCCTGCAGCCGGGTGGCTGGACCACCGGACTGGGCGTGATGCTGCATCTGGCGTGGTGGTTCGTCGTGTTCATCCCGGCGCGCGCGCACAATGGTTGGCGCGGCTTGCACGAACGGTTTTCGCGCACGCGCACGACGCAGCTGCGTTTCGCGCCAGCGCGCCGCGCCGCGCTCGCGCCCCCGAGGCCCGGCTTCGCGCCAGCTCCGCAGGACCGACTCGGACGCTACGCGGTGGAAGGCGCGCTGGAAGGACGCGCGCATGTGTTGGCCGGACGCGACGAGGAGCTCGATCGCGAGGTGCTGTTGGTGCGCGCCGAGCATGTAGGCGAAGCGCGACGCAACTCGAAGCGCTCGGCCCAACTGCGCTGGATCGAGGCCTTCACGCACGAGGGCGCGCGATGGCAGGCATGGGAAGCCCCAGGCGGAGCACCCGCGACCAGCTGCCTCGAGTGGCTGCGCCAACTCGAGTGGCCGGCACGCGCGCGGCTCGCCCTGCAGTTGTCCGAGGAGATGCAGGCCGAGAGCGCCGAGCAAGAGCGCCCTGGACTCGCCGGGCGCGAGGCTTGGATCGATCGGCGCGGCAACCTGCGCCTCGTCGACGAGTGCTTCGCCGCCGCTCCCCGCCCCGGCGGCGATGGACTAGCGAGCGTGGACGGCTTGGCTGCCGCGATGCGCACGCTGCTGCTCGCCGACGAACCCAAGGCCGAGCTGCCCGTCGATTTGCCGGGGCACGCCGAAGCGCCGGTGCGCGCCTTGCTCCAACCGCAGCCTTCGCTTTCCGCCCTGCGCGCCGCCAGCCAGCGCCTGCAGGCGGCCCTGGAAGGCTTGCACGCGCCGACGCCGAGGCAGCGCCTGCTGCAACTGGCATTGGGTGTCGTGCTGCCGGCCGCCTTGTCGATCTCCCTCGGCCTGACCGGCTACTTCTCGGTGTTGCTCTTCAATAGCGACGCCCTCGTCGCCCAAGCGGTCCAGGTGCGCAAGGATCTCGTCGAACGCCGCGCGGAACTTGATGCGCAAGCCGAACTCGATCGCCGCGTCCTGCTGCGCGACGTCGACCAGCGCCCGGTGGCGAGCTTGATCTTCGGCGACGACGAACTGCGCGCGGGATTGGAGGAAATCTGGAGCGCGGGGCGGCTCGCCATGCCCGAGGACCTCGACGACGACGATGTGGCCGCGGCGCGACTGCGCTTCGAACTGGACCACCCCGAGCTCGCTCCAGCGTCCAGCTCGCCATGGCTCAAGTGGACGAGGCCGAGTTGGCTGCTGGGCTCGCTGGCCGTCGGCTGGCTGGCCTTCGCGCTGGTGGCGACCCTGAGCTCCTTCGTCACGCGCGGTGGGGCGAGCCTGTGGATCTTCGGGCTGCGCCTGCGCGACCGCCGCGGACTGCCTGCACCGCGCTTCCTGTGCGCACTGCGCAGCTTCTTGTCGCTCGGCATGCCGCCGCTCGTGGCATTGGGCGCCATCTGGTGGATCGAGATCGGCTGGACGCCCCTCGTGGTCGCCGGCTGGTCGCTCATCGGCCTCGTGGGCTTGTTGCTGCTCCTGGCGGTGGTGCACGCCTTCGCGCGAACCTCGATTTCGCTGGTGGACAGGCTGCTGCAGACGCGCATCGTGCCGAGCTGAGCCAACGAGCGAAGACCTGCAAGCATGCGGCGAGGCCGCCGGATCGCGCGATCCGGCGGCCTCGCGCGCGCTGGCGATGCGGCTCCTCAGAGCGTCGTGTAGAAGAGCGGGCGCACCCACTCCGGCAGCACGGTGTAGTTCGCCTGCCGCGAGACATCGGCGAAGGCCAGCGCCTGCGGTCGCGTCAACAACAGGCCCAAGCCCTGCACAGCGGCGGCGCGCACGGCGCGATCGGCTTTCTGGTCGACGGAGGCGGCCAGCAAGGCGTCGAGCGCGGCCGTGGTGCCGTGCAAGCCGAGCACCTGGGCGGCCTGCGCCCGAAGGTCGCCGGCCCGATGCTGCTTGAGCAAGGCCACGAGGATCGGAGCATCCTCGGCGCGCCCGTGCACGGCGAGCGCCGTTGCTCCGCCGAGGCGCGCGACGAGGTCGGGCTCCGCCAGCACTCGCGCGCCCAAAGCGTCGAGCGCGGATTGATCGCCATAGAGCGACATGGCGGTCATGGCGTAGTTGCGCCGCTCCGGCGATTGGCCCTTCGTGCTGGCCTCGTGGACGGCGGTGTACTGCTCGGCGTCGCGCACGAGCCCCGCCGCAAGGTCCAGCGCCGCCAGCGTGTAGTCGTCCTTCTCCTCCGCTCGCGCTTGGCGCAGCGACTTGCGCACGAGCGCGAGCGCTTCCGGCTCCAACTCCGCGCCGCGCGCATGGACGCCCAGCGCCAAGGCGGCCCAAGCGCGCTGATTCGATTGCCCGGCCTTCAACTGCGCGGCGAAGAGCTCCCACACGCCCGGTTCGCCGCGACGCGCCAGCGACACGAGCACGAGGCCGCGCGTCAGGGGCTCCTTCTCCTCCTCGAGCGCCTCGAGGAGCGCGCTGAAGGCGGGCCGTCCTTGGCACGGCCCCAAGGCCAGCGCCGCCGAACGGCGCACATCCATGCGCCCCTCGCGGACGAGCTTGGCCAGCACTTCGACCACCAAGGGCTCGCCCGAGCCGCGCAGCGCTTCGATGGCGCGGCAGCGCGTGGCCGGCGACTCGCGCTCGTCCTTGGCCACGGCCACGGCGAGGCCGACGATGCGCGGGTCCGGCGCCAGCGAATGATGCAGGAACAGCGCTCCGACGAGCATGTCGCCTTCGCCGCCCTCGCGCCGCTTGCACAGCTCGAGCGCGACCTGCGTGGCCTGCTCGTCGAAGCCGGCGCGCCGTCCAAGCCCGAGGGCGACGATGGCCAAGGGACGCACATAGGGCGATACGCGTCCGCCCTTGCCCTCGAGCTTCCCCTCGCGCGCCAATTGCACGAGGGTCCTCTGCGCTTCCTCCGTGCCGTTCGCGCCAAGCGCGAGGATCGCGGCGTGGCGCACATCCTGGCTGGGATCGGCCAGCGCACCGAGCAGCTCTTCGTGCGCGGCGACTTCACCAACGCGTCCGATGCTCAGCACGGCCGATTGGCGCAGGCCGACATCGGCGTCCTTCACTCCTGCTTCGCCGATGGCCAGCAAGGCCGCGCGCGCGGACTCCAACCGCCGGAGCAGCGACTCGTCGCCATCCAGCGAGAGCACCATGTCCGACAACGGTCGACGACGCGGCTTGAGGAACTCGGTCTTGTTGTACTCCCACCACAACCACCAACCATCGTCGCTCTCCATCGCCATCGAAGCGGCGCGTGGCAACGCGGTGCCGGGCCCGGCCTGCGGCGGAGGCGTGGACGCGCCACCCGTGCGAGGGCCGTTGGGTCCAGCTCCGGGCGTCGAACCACCCGGCGCGGGTCCCGTCGAGCCCGGATTGGCCGGGACCGTGTCGCCCGGGCTCCACGGCTGACGCGGTCCCGGCGGGTTGTAGGTCTCGGGCCCCGTCTGGCCGGGGGTCGTCGAACCACCGCCATCGGGGCAGCCACAGCACCAACCGGGAGCTTGCAGGGCCAAGGCGAGCAGGTGGGCAGTCAACATGGAGCGGACCTCGAGGCGCTGGTCGATGGATGGAGGCGACTGGCTCGGCGTGGCGCGCGCTTGGACGCGGCCGGACCAGGTGGGGTGCGCACGACAACTACCATGCCATGGCGCGCACGGTCCTCTTGCAGGCCAAACAGGGCGCGGTCCGCCACGAGTTCGTAACGCGAACGGACGCTTGAGGCGCGAGTGTGGCGCAAGGGAGCACGGAACCCACACCGAGGCGGCGGTCCGCGTCAAGCCTCCGGCAAGCGACCAACTTCCATCGTTGGTGCGTGAAGCGGCAGCCCGAGGACGCGCAGGAACGCTTAAGATGCGCGTGTCCAGCACCAGCGACACGCACGCCCATGAGCTCCCTCCACCACGCCCCCCACGGCATCAACCTCGTCGTGGAGACCAAGACCGGACGCGTCGTCATCGGACGCTTCGATGCCGTGCATGGCTTCGAGGCGCTGCTGCACGACGCCGATGTGTTCGAGCCGGCCACGGGCGTCGACGCCGAACACTGGATCCGCGAGACCGCCACCTTGGGCGTGGATGCCAAGCATCGCGACTACAAGCTGGACCTCGCCGCGGTCGTCCGCTGGCGCAAGTTGGGCGACATCGAGAAGCTGCCGCTGTGAGCGCACGCACCGTCGCGCCGCGCTTCGCTTCGGCGCTGTCCACGCAGGCCTCGGTCGACTCGGCCTTCGGCGAAGCGGGCGCGCGAGTGCGCGCGAGCCTGCAAGGCGAACGACCCGATCTCGTCGTCGCCTTCGCGTCGAACGCCTTGGCCGGCGACCGCGAAGGCCTCGGTCGACGCTGCCGCGCGGAACTGGGTGCGGAGGTGGTGCTCGGTTGCGGAGCGCGCGGCGTGCTGGGCGACGATGTCGAGCACGAGTCCGGCCCCGCGTTGTCGTTGTGGGCGGCATGCTTGCCCGGGACCGCGGTTCGGCCGTTCGAGGTGGAGGTCGCGCGGGACGACGAGTTGGACGCGGTCTTCCACGGTCTGCCCGAGGTGCAGGACCCTGCGCGCGCGGGCATCCTCGTGCTGCCCGATCCATTCGCGTTTCCGGCCGTCGATTGGATCGCCGCCATCGAGGATCGACTGCCGGGCGTGCCCGTCGTCGGCGGACTGGCGGTGCCCGATCAAGGCGGCGAGCACGCGCTGCTGCTCAAGGCCGATGGCCCGTCGAAGGCCGGCGCGGTGGGCGTGGTGATCGAGGGCGACGTCGAGATCGCCACGGCGGTGAGCCAAGGTTGCCGTCCCGTGGGTAGGCCGTGGGTCGTGACGGCCTGCGACGAGAACATGGTGCTGAAGCTCTCGGGGCGTCCGGCGCTCGAGGTGCTGATGGAGATGCTGGCGAACCTGCCGCAGTCCGAGCGCGAGGCGCTGCAGCGCGGACCATTCATCGGTCTCGCCGTCGACGCGCGCAAGAGCGTCTTCGACCGCGGCGACTTCCTCGCGCGCGGGCTGATGGGCATCGACAAGCAGCGCGGCGGCCTGGCGGTCGCCGATCCTTCGCTGCGCAGCGGCATGAGCGTGCAGTTCCTCGTGCGCGATCCCGCTTCGGCCGGCGAAGACCTCGAGCACGCGGTGTCTTCGTGCGGACGCGCGCGAGCGGGCGCCGAGTCGGGGGCGCTCGTGTTCACCTGCAACGGCCGCGGACGCCGCATGTTCGGCGAGGCGAACCACGACGCCCACCACCTGCGACACGCGCTGGGCGAAGGCACGCCCGTGGCGGGCTTCTTCGCGCTGGGCGAGATCGGCCCGATCGGCGGCCGCAACTTCGTGCACGGCTTCACCGCCTCGACCGCCATCTTGCGTGCGCGCGCCTGAGCGCAGGCGACGAAGGAACGGAACCCATGGACGAGCTCTCCTTCTTCCTCCTCGCCTGGGGCGCGCCCAGCTTGTGCGCGCTCGTGGCCTTGATCCTCGCGATCGTCGCCAAGCGGGAGGCTTCCAAGGCCAGGAGCATCGAAGACGAACTCAAGGCCGACGTGGCGCGCCGCGCCTCCAATCTAGGCGAGGAACTGCGCCAAGAGCTGCAGGTGCTGCGGCGCCAATTGGCGACGGTAGCGCAAGGCGGACGGGTCGAGCGCGACGAGATCCTCGAAGGGCGGCTGTGGGGCGACATCGAAGGACGAGAGGCCGCGACCTTGCTCGAAGCAGGCACGGCGCGCTTCCTCGATGTGCGCTCCAAGGGCGAGATGGCCGCGGGGATCGTGCCGGGCGCGCAGCTCGTGCCGATCGACGAGTTGGAGGAGCGTTGGCGCGAGCTGCCGCGCGACGGGCGCACCTTGGTCGTGTACTGCGCCGCGGGCGGGCGCTCGGCCGCCGCCTGCGAGTTCCTCGCCGCGAAGGAGCATCCCGGGCGCCTGCTGAACCTCGCCGGCGGCTTCTCGGCGTGGAGCGGACCGCGCGCCAAGCCGTGAAGCGCCGCACGGGTCGCACCCCGGGCGTGGCGCTCTTGCGCGCGCTCCTGGCCGCGGGGCTGGCGGCCTGCGGCGGCGACCAAGGGCGCGCGCCGTCAAGTTCCCTTGACAAAGCCGCCCAGGCCAGCGCGCCCACGGTCGCGACGGCGCTGGCCTTGCGGCGCGCCGGCCGCGTCGAGGAGGCGCGCCGAGCCTACGAGGAACTGGCCCGCGCGGAGCCGCGCGATGCACTGGCGTGGTGGGGTTGGGCCGAGCTCCTGCGCCACGACTTGCGCGATTGGCGCGGCGCGGAGAACGCCTACATCGGCGCGCTGGAGGCCGATCCGAGCCTCGCCGGCGCGCGCTGGGACCACGCCACGCTGTTGGCGCGCCTCGAGCGGCATGACGAAGCCTTGGTCGCGTTGGAGGGGTTGCTGCGCGACCTGCCGACGGACTCGCCGCTGCGCGACCCGGCGGAGTTGCTGGCGACGGAGACCCGGCTGCGGCGCCTCGAAGCCGGCCGCTGAAGCGCGAGGCTAGCGGCGGCCGCGCCACCACGCGTCGAGCAGCTTGCCCGTCGGCCTTTCGACGAGGATGTGCAGCCACCACGAGCTGGCGAAGGCCAGCGCGGTCGTGGCCGCGATCCACGCCACCGGCCAGTCCTGCAACCACTCCGGCAGGCGCGTCCAGCGCGACAACAGGAGGGCCACGACGAAGCCGTGCCACAAGTACAGCGAGTAGCTCGCGTCCCCCAGCGCGACCAACCAGCGCGGCGCGCGCAGCGGCGACGCCAGTTCGCGGCGCACGAACCAGGCGACCAGGGCGGCGCAGCCGAGGCCGAACCACAGGCGCAGCGCCAACGCGGGCAAGCCCGAGTCCATGTGGCGACCGTAGACGACCAGGGCCGCGACGAGGTTGGCGGTGATGGGCGCGAGCCACCACGCCGAAGGCGCGCGAGTCGTGGCCGCGACCGGGGCGCGGCGAATCCAAGCAGCGACGGCGCAACCGAACAAGAAGTGCGCGTTGAGCGGATTGCCGACGAACTCGAGCAGGAGCGGCCCGTCGCGCCAGGCGACCGCCACGAGGGCGCCGGCGATCCACATGAGGATCAGCGCGCTCGCGACACGCCGGCCGCCGACCACCAGCAAGGCGAAGCAGGCGTAGAACAACGCCTCGTGGCGCAGCGTCCAAGCCACGCTCAGCACGGGCCAATCGGGATGCGGCAAGCACAGGTACGAGGTCGCCACGACTCCGAGCCTGTAGCGATCCTCGGGCACGAGGCCGGGCATGGCGAGCCCCGCCAGCAGCTTGAAGGTGGTCAGGATCGCCAACAGCGGCCAGACGCGCGCGAAGCGGCGCCAAGCGTAGTCCCCCGCGCGCCCGGGACGGCCGATGTCGTCGCCGTGCACATGCACGATGATGAAGCCCGACAAGACGAAGAACAGGTCGACGCCGAGGTGCCCGAGCTCGAACCAGCGCGGGCATTCGACCGGCATGCGACCGAGGCGCGCGTGGAAGGCGACATGCTCGAAGACGACGGCGCTCGCGGCCAAGGCGCGCAGCACCTGGAGCCCGTCGAGCTTCCTGCGCGTTGCGTTGGTGCCCATCGTGCGCGCCCGCGGCCGCCGCGCGGTTGGCGCGTGGCGTCAGGGCGCCCAGACGGTACGCCAGCCGTTGGTCAGGTTGAAGGTCTCCGGACCGCAGAATGCCGCGGCGTTGCGGTACCAAGCCTGGTAGGTGCGCAAGCCCGCCGCGACGACGAGGCCCTTGGTCGAGACGCGCGGATCGCCCGCCTGCGGGTATTGCGCCGAGTTGGCCGAGGCGATGGTCGTCTTCAGCCGCACCACCGAACCGCCGGCGCAGCGCAAGCCGTCGCCGAAGACCGCGCCGGCTCCGCCGGACTGCAAGGTCGTGCCTTGGAAGAAGAGCACGGAGGAGTTCGGCACGCCCACGATCGACAGGACCAGGGTGTCGGCGGCGATGCTGGCGCTGCCCGCGGCCGAGATGCGCGCGGACAGGCCGAGCGAGTTGAGGCAGCCGCCGGTGCCGGCGGGCGCGTTGTTGCCGCACGGGCAGGCGGTGCCGCCACCGTCGCCGAAGCAGTACGCCGAGCCAGCGAGGCCGGGACGGTCGGCCGGATCGGCCGGGCTCGTGCCGAGCGCAAGTTCATCGCCGTCGTTCCAACCATCGAGGTCGCGATCGACGCCGAGGCGCGTCTGCGTGCCGTGCGGCACCACGGTGACGGTGGTCTCCGCACCGACGCCGGCGCCGGCGATGAGCTGCGCCCCGTTGACGACCACGCCGCCCAAGTCGGGCATCCATTGATTCAGCCCGAGGTAGGTCCAGCCGCGTTGGGATCCGGAACGCACGCCCTTGGCCACGAGCCCCACGCGCTGCAGGTCGGCCTCCTGGGTCCATAGGTTGAAGGTCGTGGCTGCGGCGCCAGTCGGGACGGCTGTCAAGGTCATTTGACGCCCCACCGCGGCGTGCGTGTCCTTGCTGGCCGTGCCTGGCGGAAACACGAGGCCGGTGGTCGAGCCGGCTGGCAGATCCGAGCCGGAGAAGGCCAGCATGAAGGCGACCATGTCGGCCACCTGCTGGTCGGAGACGAGGTTGAACACGGGCTCCGTCACGAAGCGCGCGAGGGAATCGACGCTGCCGTCGTGCAGGAAGCCGAAGCCCGCGCGCGACAGGGTCTGCGTGGCCTCGAAGCCGACCTTGTCGTGGAGGTTGCGCAACTGGGAGACCTTCATGCTGACATTGGTCGATCCGTCGTTCGACACGAGCGCGTGGTGGCGCTCGCCCGATGGACCCGGCGGAATCTGCTGGTAGGTGGTGCCCACGAGCTGGAAATCGGTGCCGAGGCCCGTCGGCAAGGTGTGGCAAGTCACGCAGCGAATGGCGTTGCCGTCGAGGGCGAGGTTGCGATAGTCGGCGATGCCTTGCTGGGCGTTGCCCACTGGCAGCGGCTGCCCCGCCGGCCCGAAGCGCCCCGTCGTGTAGTGGCCTTGCAACGGCAAGCTCGTTGGCAAGGTGTTGTCCGCGTTGCGGAACGGATTGGGCGGGAACGTGACGGTGGCGAGGAAGTCCTCGAACTGCTGCATCTCCGCGTTGTTCAACAGCGCATCGTCGCCCTGCAGCCCCACGAACGCGGGGTTGAATTGCTCGATGCCATCGCGGTCGCCGCGCCAATGCAGCGGCTCCTTGCCGATGATGTCCTGGAACGTCTGGGTCGTCATCGGACCCTTCATCGGGTGGAAGTCCTGGAAGCCGCCGGACAGACCCGGGATGTTCGCGGCCAGGTTGTTGCCCGCCACCGGGTCGATCGTCCCGCTGGGATCGCCGAGGTCCCACGCCAAGCGATCCATGCGCGCGTCGACGTGGCACGAGGCGCACGAAGCCTGGCCGAGTCCCGAGGTGCGGTGCGTGTCGTAGAGGTGCTTGCGGCCGTGTTTGATGGCCACCGGCGATGCGTCGTGGAAGGCGAACGTGGAGACGACCTGTTCGGCGGCGAGGTCCACCACCTGCACGCGCGCGCCGAACTTGGCCAGCACGTACAAGCGACCGCGCGCTTCATCGAGCGCCAGCCCGGTCGGTCCCTCGGCCACTTCGATCGTCGGCGCGAGTCCGGCGCGCGCGCCATTGGCGTCGAGCACCACGAGGTTGTTGGAGCCCATGCCAGCCACGTAGGCGCGCGTGCCAGCCGCGTTCCACGCGATCTGGCGCGGATCGCCGATCGACAAGTCGCGCTGGGCCTGCGGCACCGTGCTCGTGGCATAGGTGAGGTGCGTGTTGATGTCCCCGACGACCTTCGCCAAGGTCTGGTCGTCGACCTTGGCCCACTTGACGCGCACGAACTTGCCCTTCACGTTGGGTTCGAAGCGCACTTCGTTGATGGCGTCCGTGCCAACGGCCCACACATCCCCGCTGGCTGGATTGGGCGCGATGGCCATGACGAGGTTCATCAAGCGCGTGGCGTAGGACACCTGCAACGTGGCCACGTCGATGCGCGCGAGATCGTTGTCGACGAGGTCCCAACCCACGGGACGACCAGAACGCGCGGCTTGCGAGCCGCTGACGAGGTTCGTCCAGTTGCGCCCATTGTCGTCGCGCCACGCTCCAGCGGCGTCCTTCTTGACGATCAGGCCGACGCGCACCGGCGTGGGCAGCGCGGGATTGATGGCCGGCGAGAAGAGCGTGCCGTTGTTGGGTGGCGGGTTCTGGCCGTTGTACGGACCTTGATTGTCGCTGACGACGTTGGGCGGAAAGCCGCCGCCCATCGTGCTGCCGCCGCCGAGGATGGTCGAGCCGTTGCCGGATTCGAACACGGCCGCCCACACCTTCGTGCCGTCGGGCGAAACGGACAAGGCGCGCGGCTCCTCGCCCAGGATGGGAATGCGAGTCGGCCCCGCCGACAAGTTCGCGAGATTCCAGACCAGCACCGTGTCGGGCGCGCCGCAGCTGACGAAGGCCTTGCCCCCGGCGAAGACCACGTCGAACGGCTCGTCGTCCGTGGACAAGGTGCGCACCACGTTGCGCGTGGCGAGATCGACGATGCTGACCGTGTCGGAGATGTTGTTCACCACCCACGCCTCGGTGGCGGTGCGCGCGCGCACGCTGCACGGATCCAGTCCGACCGGCACGCTGAAGGCCGGCGCCAGCGGCGCGGAGGGCGCAGCTTGGATCGTCCACGCCTCGAGGCGCGCGTCGGCGGTGTTGACCGCCAAGAGCAGCGCGCCGTCGGGAGTGCGTTCCAACGGATGCACATGCGGCGTCTCCCAGTTGACGAAGCTCGACTGGGGCGCTGCGCGCACGACGGCGCAGGCAAGGACGCAGGCGACGAACGAGGGGAACAGGCGCATGGTTGGTTCTCGAGGGGGGGCTGCCACCTGATCATCCTCGACGCCCCGGGGACCTGCCATGGCCAAAGTCGCCCTCCAAGGCGATCTTGTCCAGCCCGCTTGACGAACGCGGCGCGCAGGGCCGAAGCACCTGCGCGCCGCGCGCGGAACGGACCGTGGCCCGTGGATCAGGCCAAGGTGGCGAGGCAGGCCTGGATGGGCGCCCAGTCGCGCTCGGCGCCGGTGTTCTCCTGCACGCCGCAGTAGGCCACCTTGCCGTGCTTGTCGACCACCACGGTGGCGCGGTGGCTGATGAACGGCACCTTGGGGTGGACGAGGCCGTAGTCCTTGGTCACGGAAAGCATGGGATCGGCGAGCAGGTCATGGCCGATCTTGTAGGTCTGCTTCCACGCCTTGTGGGACCAGGTCGAATCGCGGCTGATGCCGACGACGATCACATCGTTGCCGGCCAGCACGGGCTGCGTGGTGACCTTGCAGTTCTCCGTCTCGCAGGTCGGGCTCCAGTCGAGCGGATACCACAACAAGACGACGTTCTTCTTGCCGCGGAAGTCGGAGAGCTTCCAGTCCTTCTCGTCTTGGGTCTTGAGGGTGAAGTCGGGGGCCATCTGGCCGGTGGCGAGCGTCATGGCGGGTTCCTTCGCGGGTGGTGCGGTGTCGTGCGTGGTCGCAGGCGCGCACGAGTCTAGCCTCGCG
>SXXH01000277.1 GCA_005789645.1 Planctomycetia bacterium | reverse complement strand
GGCAAGAGCACGCTGCTGAACCTCCTGTCGGGCGTCGATCGGGCCGACGAGGGCGAAGTGCGCGTGGCGGGGCTGGAGCTGCGCGACGCTGGCGACGCCCAACTGGTGGACCTGCGCCGGCGCGTCGTCGGCATCGTGTTCCAGTCGTTCCATCTCGTGCCGCACCTGACCGTCGCGGAGAACGTGGCCCTGCCGCTGGCCTTGGCCGGACGCTCGGATCCTGCGCGGGTGCGCGCGCTCCTGGAGGCCGTGGGCCTCGGGCAGCGCGCTTCGCACTACCCAGGCGAGCTCTCGGGCGGCGAGCAACAGCGCACCGCGGTGGCGCGCGCCGTGGTCCACAAGCCGGCCATCGTGCTGGCCGACGAACCCACGGGCAACCTCGACTCGGCCGCCGGCGCGGCGGTGCTCCAACTGCTCGACCAACTGCGCCGCGAGAGCGGCTCGGCGCTGCTGCTCGTGACGCACGACGCGGCCCTCGCCGCGCGCGCCGATCGCGTGGTGCGCCTGAAGGACGGCCGCGTCGCGCAACCATCCTCCGGCGTGGCCACGGCGACTTGAGGCACGCGCGCCCATGATCGGCTCGATGGTCTTCCAAGCGCTGTTCCTGCGGCCGCTGCGCCGTGGCCCGTGGCGCTTCCTCTCGACGATCGTGGGAGTCGCCGCCGGCGTGGCGGCCGGGGTGTCGACCTTGGCCGCCTCGCGCGCGGCGCTGGCGAGCCTCGTCGAGGGCGTGGCCGAGGTGTCCGGCGTCGCCGCATGGGAACTGTCGATGCCCGGCGGCATGTCGGTCGACGAGGCCGCGCGCCAAGCCTCCACTGCGCCCCTCGCCGTCGTCGCGCCAGTGGTCGAGGACCTGGTCGTGCTCGAAGGCCTCGACGACGCCGTGCGCCTGCTGGGGGTCGATCCGCTGGTCGACCGCCATGTGCGCGCTCTGCGCGTCGAGGGGGACGACGAGGCGCGACGTCAAGAATACTGGACAGCCTTCCAAGGCCTGCTCGCGGCCGACGGCGTGTGCTTGTCCGAGCCGCTGGCGCGGCGCCTGGGCCTCGAGGCGGGCGACCCAGTCTCGCTCGTGCTGCGCTCGCGTCGCCACGAGACGCGCCTCTTGGCCACCTTTCCCGTGCCGGCGCAGGCCAGCGCCCTGGAACGCGTGGTCGTGGCGGACATCGCGCTCGTGCAAGCGTGGCGCGGCGACGGCCGCATCGACCGGCTCGAATTCGTGCCGCGTCCGGGGGTCGAGCCCGAGGCGCTGCGCGCGCGCATCGAGTCGCTGGCGCCGACGGGCGCGGTGGTGCGCCGACCCGCCGAACGCGCCGCGCGCACCTCCGGCATGGTGCGCAGCCTCGAGTTCAACCTGACCAGCCTCTCGGGGATCTCGCTCCTCGTCGGCGCGGTGCTGGTGGCCACCACGCTCGCCACGTCGGTGGTGCAGCGCAAGGCGACCATCGCGCTGCTGTTGTCGCTGGGCGCCTCGCGCCGCCAACTGGCGGGCGCATTGCTTTCCGAGGCGGCGCTGCTCGGCGCCCTCGGCGGTCTGCTGGGCACGCTGGCTGGAGCGCAGCTGGCACGACTGTTCCTGCCCGCCATGCGCCAGACCTACGCCACGGTGGTGCCCGGCGCGCCGCAGACCGAGATCGCGCTGCATTGGACCGATGGCGCGATCGGCGCCGCGCTGGGCATGGGAGCGGCGTTCCTCGCCGCCATCCTCCCCCTGCTCGAGATCCTGCGCGTGCCACCCATCCAAGCGCTGCGCGCCGAGCGCCCCGCGTTCCTCTCCTCGCGCGGCCTGCGTCTCTCGATCGGACTCGCCGCGGGCTTTTGGTTCGCCGCCATCGAGTTGATGCGCCTGCCCGCATGGCGCGGCCTGCCGCTGTGGGCGTTGGCCTCGACCTTGTGCGTGTTGGGCGTGATGTTCGCCCTGCAAGGCCCGCTGGTCGACGGCCTCGGACGCCTCGGTCGTCGCGTAGCTTGGCTGCCACCACTGCGTCTAGCCCTGGCCTCGCTGTCCGCTGGGCGCCGCCGCGCGGCTTGGGCAGCGGGGGCGGTGGGCGTCGCCACGAGCCTGTCCATCTCGATCGCCGTGATGGTCTCGAGCTTCCGGCAAAGCGTGGTCGCGTGGACCGACGAGAGCCTCAAGGCGGATCTCTCCGTGCGGCCAGCGCTCGTCGCCACCGGAGTGCCGCTGGGCGGACTCGATGTCGAGGTCGAGCGTCTGACGGTGGAAACCTGCGGCCGCGACGCGGTGCTCCCCTACCACGTGGCCGAGGCCGCGTTGGGCGATCGGCCGATCGTGCTGGCGGGAGCCGACTTCCGCTTGGGAGCGCAGCGCGGTCCGCTGCAACTGGTCGACGACGGACGCGACGAGCGTGCCGTGCTGGCGCAGGCGCATGAACGCGGCGAGGTGCTGGTGAACGAGGCCTTGCACGCCCATTCCGGACTCGGGACCGGGGACATGCTGCATGTGCAGGTGCGCGGCAGGAACATCGCGCGCCGGATCGCCGGCGTGGTGCGCGACTACGGCGACAGTCGCGGCACGGTCACCATGGACCTGCCCGACTTCCTCGCCGCGCATCCCGGGCACGCGCCGCAACAACTGGCGATCTTCCTCGCCGATCCGGCGCAAGCGCAGGCGACGCAGGCGGAACTCCAACGCAAGCTCGCGGCGACGCACAAGGTCGATGTGCTGCTGGTGCGCGACCTGCGCGCGCAGGTGCTCGAGGTGTTCGAGCGCACCTTCGCCATCACGGGGGCGCTGCAAGCGGTGTCGGCGCTGGTGGCGCTGGTGGCTGTGCTGGTCGTGCTGCATGCGCTCGTCTCCGAGCGCAAGAAGGACCTCGCGCTGCTCTCCGCGCTCGGCGCGTCGCGCCTCCAGATCGTCGGTGGCGTGTGCATGCAGGCCGCGCTGCTGGGACTGCTCGGCGCGGGAGCCGGCGCGGTGGCGGGCCTCGTGATCGGACTCGTGCTCGTGGATGTGGTCAACCTGCAGTCCTTCGGCTGGACGCTCGAACTCGTCCAGCCGTGGTGGCAAGTGGCCTCCACCATGCTGCTGGTCGCGTTGGCTTGCGTGGTGGCGGCGTTGCCGCCTGCGCGGGCGGCCACGGCGGGACGCGAGCGGTTGGTGCTCGCCGAGGAGTGACGACGACATGCACGAGCGATTCCACGCCCACCTTTCCGTCGCGCTGGCGGCCCTCGTCGCGCTGGCGTTCGCCGCCGTCGGCGTGCATCCAGCACCCCCGCAGGCGCAAGCCCGCGACGAAGCCGACTGGGCCCGCATCCAAGCGCCCGTCGCGCTTTCACTGCCGCGCGACCATGGTTCGCATCCAAAGGTGCGCACCGAGTGGTGGTACCTGACCGGACTCGTGCGCGACGAAGATGGCCGTCGGCACGGCCTCCAGGCCACGATCTTCCGCCAAGGCCTCGATCCGCGCCCCGCCGCTCCCGGCGACGAGTCCTTGCGGGCTCGCCAAGCCTGGGCGGCGCACGTGGCATGGCTGGATGTCGCCGAAGGCAAGCTGCGCCATGTCGAGCGCGTGCGGCGCGAGGGACTGGACTTGGCGCGCGGCTCGACCAGCATGCTCGACGCGAAGGTCGACGACGTGTCGTTGACGATGGATGAAGGCGGCGCGATCCACGTCAAGGCCGGAGCTCGCGAGGAAGGCTACGAGCTCGTGCTCGTCTGCTCGCCGACGCGACCATGGACGCGACACGGCGGCGACGGCACCTCGAAGAAGGGTCCGGAACCAGGCAACGCGTCGATGTACTTGAGCGCCACGCGCCTCGCCACCACGGGCGTGCTGCGCCGCCTGCGACCCGACGGATCGTGGAGCGAGACGAAGCTCTCGGGCGAGTGCTGGTTCGACCACGAGTGGGGTTCCTCCCAACTGGGCGAAGGCGTCGTGGGCTGGGATTGGCTCGGGCTGCGGCTGGCCGATGGACGCGACCTGATGCTCTATCGCCTGCGAACCAAGGATGGCGGAGTCCTGGCGCAGTCCTCCGGCACGCTGGTCCATCCCGATGGCCGCCTGGTGCACTTGTCGCGCGGCGACTTCGCCATCGAGGAGCTGGAGCATTGGACCAGTCCACGCACGAAGGGACGCTGGCCCGTGCGCTTGTCGATCAGCGTGCCGGCGCACGCGGTCGCCATGGAGGCCACCGCCTTGGCGCCGGACTGCGAACTCGACGGCCGCGCATCGACTGGCACCATCTACTGGGAAGGCCCCGTGGTGCTGCAGGGCGGGGTGCAAGGCGAGGGCTACCTCGAGGTCACCGGCCGGGCGGGCAGTCTGGAAGCGCGCTTCTAGGCGCGCCGCGGCCCTGCGCCGCATCGGAAGCCGCGTCGCGAGCGTAGGGAGCCCGTATGCAAGGCAGCTCACATCTGATCCTGGGCGCCAGCGGCGGCATCGGCTCGGCCCTGGCCCGCGAACTGGCTGCTCAGGGCGCGCGACTCATGCTCGGCGCGCGCCGCCGCGCTCCACTGCAGGAGCTGCAGGCGAGCCTGCCGGAGGGCTGCACCGCCACCTGCGAAGTCGATGCCACCTCCTTCGCCTCGGTTGATTCCGCCTGTCAAGCGGCCTTGACAACCTGGGGACGCCTCGACGGCATCGCGTGCTGCGTGGGATCCATCCTGCTCAAGCCGGCCCACCTGACCAGCGAGGCCGATTGGGCCGCCACCTTGGCCCAGAACGCCACGACGGCCTTCGCCTGCGTGCAGGCCGCCGGCAAGCACATGAAGGATGGCGGCTCGGTCGTGCTGTTCGGCTCCGGCGCCGCGGACATCGGCTTGCCCAACCACGAGGCCATCGCGGCGGCAAAGGCCGCGGTCGAGGGCTTGGCGCGGGCCGCGGCCGCCACCTACGCGGGGCGCGGACTGCGCGTCAACGTCGTTTCTCCAGGACTCGTGCGCACGCCCCTCGCCGCGCGCTTGGTTTCCTCCCCCCAAGCGTTGCATGCATCCACCGCGTTGCACGCCGCCGGCCGCATCGGCGAGGCCGAGGATGTGGCGCGCATGGCGGCCTTCCTGCTCGATCCGCGCAACGCATGGATCACCGGCGCGGTGCTGCGCGTCGATGGCGGCCTGTCGCGCGTGCGCGCCAAGGGCTGAGGACCGCCATGCCGGATGGCGACGAGTCCATTGCACGGCCGCGCAGCGTGTTCCAGGCGGAGCTGCCCGCCCCGTGCAACGCCGCGTGGGACTGGCATGCCCGCCCGGGGGCCTTCGAACGCCTGGTCCCGCCCTTCGATCCCGTACGCCTCGTGTCGAGCTCCGGGACGATCGAAGAGGGCGACTCGAAGGTGTTGGCGGTGCCTCCGTTGGGACTGCGCTGGGTCGCGCGCCACGGGCGAGCGGTGCGCGGCGCGCTGTTCGTCGATCGGCAGGAGCGCGGCCCCTTCGCGAGCTTCGTGCACCACCACCGCTTCACGCCGCTGACGAGCGAGTCCTGCCTGCTGTCGGATGAACTCGATTGGCGCCTGCCGCTCGAACCCGCCAGTCGTTGGCTCGCGGGCGGCTTCGTGCGCTCCAAGTTGGCGCGCATGTTCGCCTGGCGACACCACGTGGTCGTGCACGACCTCGCCATGGCGCGCGCCTTGGCGATCGCGCCGTTGCACTTGGACTTGGCGTGCATGAGCCGAGCGCGCGCGCAAGTGGCGGCGTTCATCGACACGCAGGGCCATGTGATCGTGGCGCAAGGCGGACGAACGACGCCGGCGCCCTCCATCGACGCGCGTCTGCGACTGGCCGATGGCCTGCTCGTCGTGGAACCGCGACGAGGCGGGACGATCCAGCTCCACTGCGGCGACCTCGTGCTGGATCGGCGCGACCTGCGGCGTGGCGGCGCGTGGACCCTCTTGGAGGACCTGGTCGCCGCCGCGCTGCTCGCCGCGGCGGGACGGCTCGCGGACGGACCGCACTCGCTGGTGCGCCACGAGTGCCAACTCGCGAGCACGCCACTTGCTCCGTTGGTGCTGGACGGCATCGAATTGCCGTTGCGCTGGCGCTCGATGGCCGAGTTGGAAGCCCGCCTGGGCGGACGTGTCCGCGCAGGCGACCCCCGACCTGACCCGACGGCCTGAGGCGGGACTTCCCACCCCCGCGGCCTGCGCCCATGCGCGGTTGGGCGCGCGCCCGGCCAATCCCTATCCTGTGCGCGCCATGAGGGACCTCGTTCGTCGCGCAGCGCGCACCATGTCGTCCTGGCGGACGATGTCGCTCCTGGTGGCGGCGCTCCTCGCCTCCACGACTGGCGCGCAGCAGCCGCTCGGCGCGCGCGTCGAACGCTCGCCGGCCCTCGCCGACCTCGCGCGCTCCTACCTCGCGCTGGAGCAAGCCGTGCAGAGCCACGGCTTCGGCGCGGTCGGACGCGCGCGCGCCAACGCCGAGTTCGACCAGCTGACGATGGGCTTCTTCCTCGGCTCCTACGGGTCGGCGGTCGAGCGACTCGACGCGCTGGTCGCGGCCATCGATCCCATGCGCGCTGATCCGCGCGAACGCGCCGCCGACGCCCTCGTCCTCGTCTGCGAGCGACGTTGGCGCGCGCCGGGGGCCACGCGTCTCGAACTGCGACTGACGCGCAACCACGACGGCCACGAATTGCCGGCCGACTTCGACGAAGTGGTGCTGATCGAGGCGCGTCCGCTCGACGGATCGCCGGGCTGGAGCGCGCGCGTGCGACATGCCGACATCGACCGCGGCCTGCTCGCGCTGCCGCCTTTGGAGCTCGAGGCGGCGGTGGACTTGCGCGTGAGCCTGCGCGTGGGCGCGGCCGCGCCGCGCGAGCTGTGGACCTGCGAGTGGCTGCCGCGCGCGCCTTCGGCCTCCTCGAGCGCGCTGCTCGAACGCCTCGCGCGGATCGAGCCGGATGGACCGCCGCTGGAACAAGCCAAGGCCAGCCTCGAGGCGCGCGCCAAGCGCCTGCGCGATCGACTGGATCCCAACCAGCCGGCTTCGATCCTGATGTCGCCGCGACGCGAGACGGAGGAACTGCACGCGGATCTCGCCCAGCTGGAACGCGGCGTCGATCCCTTGCGGCGCCGCGTCGGGGATCATTGGCGCGTGGTGCAAGCCGGCAAGCGCGCCTTCCCGCTGCGCGTGCTGGCTCCACCCTCCGCCGCCAAGGACGAGCCGTTGCCGCTCGTCGTGGCCCTGCATGGCGCAGGCGGCGACGAGCACCACTGGTTCGAGGCGTATGGAGCCGGGCGCCTGGCGCGCCTCGCGCGCGAGGAAGGCGTGCTGCTCGTGGCCCCCGCCACGGGCATGGGCGGCTTGCGCGCGGAGGAGTTCGACCAGTTGCTGCTCGCGCTGGTGTACTGCTACGCCATCGATGGCGCGCGCATCCATGTCGTCGGCCACTCGATGGGCGCCGGACTCGCCGCCAGCCTCGCCAAGGAGCGCGGCGCCAAGCTCGCCTCCGTGGTGTGCTTCGCGGGCGGACCGCGCGGCGCGCCGCCGACGAGCACCACGCCTCCGATCCTGGTGGTGGCCGGGGCGCGGGACGCGATCGTGCCCCATGCGGGCGTGCGTCAAGCGGCGCTCGACTGGGCCGAGCGAGGAATGCCGGTGGAATTCCGCGGCAGCGACGACGAAGGGCACACCTTGCTGGTGGCCGAGCACTTGCTCGAGGCCTGGTCATGGATGCGCTCCAAGTCGCGCTAGTTGGCTTGCGTGCGGGCCTGCCCGCGCTTGGTGGGCGCATCAAGTCCGAGCCGGAGGCCTTCGTGGTCGAGGAACTCGCCGCCTACGAGCCATGCGGCGAGGGCGCGCACGTGTACGTCCGCCATCGCCGCCGCGGCCGCACCACGCGCGAACTGGTGCTCGAGCTGGCGCGCGAATTCGGAGTGCATGAACGCGACATCGGCCACGCCGGACTCAAGGACAAGCAAGCTGTCGCCGAACAGACCTTCTCGCTGCCCATGGAGCGGACTGCGGAGGCCGAGGTGCTGGAACGCGTCGCCAAGCGCCTCGGTGGCGAGGTGCTCTGGGCGCGGCGCCACGGCAACAAGCTCAAGCGTGGGCACTTGCGCGGCAACCGCTTCACCCTGCGGGTCGTCGGCGCGCGCTCGCAGGCCGCGATCGACGCGCCCGCGATGCTCGACGAGGTGCGTCGACGCGGGTTGCCCAACGCCTTCGGTCCGCAGCGCTTCGGCCGCGATGGCTCGAACGCGGCCCGCGGCGCCGACATCCTGCGCGCGGGTCGCGCCCGCGGTTGGCTGGCCGAATTGCAGCTCCACGCTTGGCAGGCGCAGGTGTACAACCATTGGCTCGCGCTGCGCGCGCAAGCGGGCTTGCTTGGCTGCGTGGTCGAGGGCGATGTCGCCAAGAAGACAGCCAATGGCGCCTTGTTCGACGTGATCGATGCTTCCGTGGAGACTCCGCGCGCGCAGCTCTTGGAGATCGTGGCGACTGGACCGATGTGGGGACGTTCGATGCGCCGCGCAGGCGGCAGGGCGGACGAGCTCGAGCAAGAGGCCCTTCGCGCCAGCGGCTTCGGCCTCGCGGACTTGGCGCGCGCGCGCCTCGAAGGTGCCAGGCGGCCATCGCTGGTGCTCGTCGAGGATCCCATCAGCGCACAGACCGCGGATGGCGACCTGATCCTGCGCTTCGCCTTGCCCAAGGGCAGCTACGCCACCACGCTCGTCTCCGCCTTGTGCGGCGACGAGGCCGTGCTGCCGCACGAGGAGCAGGACGAGTGAACGCGAGCACGCGATGGCGGCTGGCGCGGCGCGGCCTGCTCGTCGGCCTGCTGGCGTCGACCGTGATCGCCTGGCTCGGCCGCGACCGCTGGTTGGAGGTGATCTTGCGCGCCTCGCTTCCGCGAGAGCCGGCCGTCGAGTTCGATGCGGCGAACTTCCTCTCGCCCGGCCGAGTTCGCATCGCGGGCTTGCGCGCGCGGGGAGCGGACACTTGGCGGGCCTCCTGCGACGAGCTCCAGTTGCAGTTGGAACTGCGCGCGGATTGGAACCTCGCGCTGGCCGAGGTCGTGGTCCGCGGACTCGAGTTGTCCGGTCGCGGCATGGAGGCGGAGGAGGCCGCGCCGGGCTTGCCCAGGCTTCCCGACTTGCCGACCGACCTGCCGCGCATCGTCGTCGAGTCGGCCGACGTGGACTGGGATCTGGGCGAGGGACGAACCCTGCGCTTGCTCGGAGCCGAACTGCGCCTCGACGAGGATGGAGTGCGACTCTCGGCGACGAACGCCGTGGCGCAGGCGCCCGGCCGACGCCTCGAAGCGCCGCTCGTCGCGCAAGCCGCCTTCGAGACGCGGCGCATCGAAGTGCGTCGCTTCGAGTGGGATCCGCGCGTGCGCGCGAGACGCGTGGTCTGCGATTGGAGCGGCTCCGAGCCGCGCGGCGAGCTTTCGGCCGACCTCCTGGGCGGTTCCGTGCAAGCGACCTTGGTCGACGCAGGCCGGGCGATCGCGCTCGACCTCGACGCTCGTTCGCTCGACGCGGCCGCCATCTCGGCTTGGCTGGCGGTGGATCCACTCGCTGGCACCGTCGACCTGCGCGCGCAAGCGCTCATCCCGTGGACCGAACCAGCCGCCGCCACGTTGAGCGGAACGCTGGACTGGACGAGCGCCAGAGTCGCGAGCCAGTCCTTCGACGCGCGCACGGCCTGGACTTGGCGCGCCGGTCGCCTGCAGCTGCAGGAGCTGCACTGCGTCGCAGGCGCGAACGTCGCCTGGATCGACGTGCTCGAGCTGCCGATCGTCGGCGCCGAACCTTGCGCATGGCCTGCCACCGCGAGCCTCGCGGGCATGGTCGAGTTGCACGGGATGGACCTCGCGTTGGTCGACGCGCGCGCCGGGACGCGCGCGGAAGCACGCGTGCGGCTCCACTTGCAGGCCGGACTCGCCACGCTCGACGGCTCGCGACTCGACTCCGAGGACGGCTCCATGGTGGCGAGCGAGCTGCGCGTGCCCGCGGATCGAGTGGCCGCGCTCGTCGAACTGGATCCAGCTCCGCTCGTCGTGCTGGAGGGCCTGTCGACCGACGAACGCTCGCGCCTGGTGGCGAGCGTCGACCTGCACGACCTGGGCGACAGCTTGCGCTTCTTCGGCTTGGCGCCGGCCGACACGGACGAGCAGTTCCTCGGGCGCGCCAAGGGAAGGATCGTCGCCTCGGGCGGCTTTCCAGCGCCTCACCTCGCGGTCCAGCTCGAAGTGTCGGGCGCGCGCATCCTCGACGAGGAGATCGACCTGCTGAGCCTCGATGGTCGGCTGGAAGGACGAGAGCGGATCTCGCTCGACCTGTCGGCCCGCACCTCCTTGTTCGACGCGCAGGGACGCGGCAGCTTCGACTTCGAGGATCGCATGCTCGACGTGGACGCCACGATGAGGGTGCCGGACGCAGCCAAGATCCCCTTCCCGCTGGCGATCGCCGGCGACGCGCGCGTCGTCGTCCAACTCGATGGTCCGCTCACCGACCTGAGGGGGCTTGTCGACTTGCGCTCGGAGGTGCTGTCCATCGAGGGCGTTCGGCTGGAAGCAACCAGCCTGCACGCCGAACGCGTCGAGGATGATTGGATCGTCAAGCGCGGCGAGGCGACTTGGGATGGAACGCGCATCGGCTTCGCCGGCGAAGGTCGTCGCGACGACGATGGTTCCATCGCCGGCAGGCTGGACTCGCTGTCGGTGTCGCGTGGCGCGCTCGAATGGAGGCTGGTCGCGGCCGCCCCCTTCCATCTCGACTCCCAAGGCGACCTCGCCCTGCAGGCGAGGCTCGAAGGCGCGCAGGGCCGCATCGACGCCGACATGCACCTCGGCTTGCGCTCTGGTGGCGGTCGCCTCGCGGCGCGCGTCGATCTGGCCGAGCTGCAATCGACTGGAATGTGGGACGCGCCCCAGGCGCTACGCTCCCTCGCGGCGGCCGGAAGCTTGGTGGCCGACTGGTCCCAAGCCTCGTTCTCGATGGCCTACGAGGGCCGCGCCAGCCTGCGCCACGACGAACTTCCCGCCGAAGTGCGCGCATCGGGGCGCGCGAGTTGGTCGAGCAGCGCGCTGCGCTTGACACTCGAGGAGCTCGCGCTCGGAGACCTGGCGCGTGCGAGGTTGGAAGCGGACTTGCCTTGGATGGATGGCGCGCCCTCGACAGGGCCGGCGAACCTCGACTTCGAGCTCGATCTCCCCGACATCGGGCGCGTGGCGCCGATCGACGCGTCGGGCGCGGTGCAAGGCGGCTTGCGGCTCGAAGGCGCGTTCAAGGGTCCGGCTTCGCGACTGGAAGGCGGAGCGACGGCCAGCTTGCGCGGCTGGCGCTGGATGCCCGTCGAAGGCGGGGAGATCGGACCGCTGGACGCCGAGTTCGCGCTCGAGGCGCGCGACGAGTCCGTCGCCGTGCGCGCGACGCAGGCGGTGCTCTCCGGCGCGACGCGCGCGAGCCTCGTGGGCAACGTGTCCACGCCGCTCGACTTGCCCGCCTTGTGGGCGAATCCCGCCAGCGTGCTCGATCGCCCGCTCGAACTGGTGGTCGAGGGCGAGTTCGGAGATCTGTCGCCGCTGGCCGCCAAGATCGCCGCCATCCGTCGGCTCGAAGGCGGAGTGCGCGCCTCCTTGCGCATCGACGGAACCTTGAAGGAGCCACGCCCATCCGGCCTCGTCGAACTCGAAGGAGGCGGATTCAGGCTCGCCACGCAATCGCCACCCGTATCCGACTTGCAGGCGCGATTGCGCTTCGAGGCGGAGAAACTCGTGCTGGAGTCCGCGAGCGGTGAGCTCGGCGGCGCGCCCTTCGTGCTCGCGGGAAGGCTCGATTGGAGTTCGAGCCCCGCCACCATCGAGGCCGAGCTCGTCGGCGACGACCTGCTCTTGGCGCGCACGCGACACGCCACGGCACGAGCCGATGTGCGACTGCGCTTGTCCGGCACCACCGTGGCTCCGGTCTTGTCGGGCAAGGCGACGCTGGTCGAGGGACGCTGGACCAAGCCGCTCGACCCGCTGGCCTTCGCGCTGCAGCCACGCGCTTGGCGCGGCGAAGGCAAGGATGGTTGGTTCCGCCTGGAGGAACCATTGCTCGCGCGCATGTCGTTCGCCGTCGACGTGGATGCACGTCAGCCCTTCCGCGTGGAGAACGAGTTCCTGCGGTTGCGCCTCGTGCCTGCGCTGCGCCTCTCCGGCACCGGCGAGTTGCCGGTGCTGTCGGGGGAACTGCGCTTCGAACCTTCGCGCATCCACCTTCCAGCCAGCATGCTGCGCATCGAAGGCGGCGCCATCCGCTTCAGGCCCTCGCGGCCGGACACGGGCGAACTCGACATCGCCGCGCGCGCGCAAGCACTGTCGCACGACGTGGTCGTCACGGCCAGCGGCACGCTCGACGATCCAGTGGTCGAGTTGAGCTCGACTCCGCCAGCGGCGCGCGAAGACCTGCTGCTGCTGCTGCTCACCGGCCGTCCTCCTGGAGGCACGGCCTTCGGCAGCGGCGAGCGCGCCGCGAGGGGCGTCGCGCTGTATGTGGCTCGCGATTGGCTCTCCAGCGGCCCCGGCGATGGCGATGGCGACGACATGCTGTCGCGCCTGGAACTGACGAGCGGAGCGCGCACCTCGCGGCGCGGCGTGGACACGATCGAACTTGGCCTGCGCCTCGGCGGCGAAGCCGAGACGCAAGCCATGTACCTGGTAGCCGAGCGCGATGTGTGGGAGTACTGGAACTGGGGCTTGCGCTTCATCTGGAGGCCGGAGTGAAGGCCCTGCTCGAGCGCTGCTTGACGCCACTCGCCCTCGCCGTGGCCTGCGGCAGCTGCGCCGCCTGGTGGTCGACGCGCGAACCCGCGGGCTTGCGCATCGAATTGCGCGGCGAGCAACCCTTCTCGCGCTCGGAGGCGCTGGAGATCCTGTCGCCGGACCTCGAGCGTTTCGCCGAAGGACGCGGACGCAAGTCGGATGTGGACGACGCGGCCTACGCCTTGGAACAAGCGCTGCGCGAGCGTGGTCATGCCGATCCGCGCGTAGGTTACGACTACGACGCCCAGTCGGAGCCGCCCGTGGCCACCTTCTCCATCGCGGCGGGGACGCGCGTCGAACTCGTCGCGGTCGAGTGCGCGGATCCTTGTCCCATCTCCCCCGCCAAGCTGCGAGCCTTCTTCGGCCTCGACGGAGGGCTGTTCGGCGCCGCGCGCCAACCCTACGTGGAGGACGAGATGCAAGCCGCGCTGGAAGCCATCGAGGCGCATCTGCGCGCCGAGGGTCGCTTGTCGGCCAGCGCGCGCGTCGTGCAGCGCGACATCGTCGACGGTGCGGCGACCGTGCGTCTCGCCATCGTCGCAGGCCCCGTGCACAGGATCGCCAAGGTCGAGGTGCTGGCGCCCGAAGCACTGCCTATCGATCCAGGGGCATTGGATGCGCTGCGCGCCGACTTCGAGGGCCAGGTCGCCGTGCCGCGCGCTGGCGTGGCCCTGCTGGCAGCGCTGGAGGAACTTGTGGCTCCCCGCGGTTGGCCGGACGCCAAGGCGTCCATCGTCGAGCGCAGGCAAGATGGCGAGTCGGTTTGCTTCGTGCTCGCGCTCGATCCGGGCCCGAAGGTGCGCGTCGGCGAGGTGCGCTTCGAGGGTCTCGAGCATGCGCGCCAGTCGTTCGTGGCCAGTCGCGTGCGGCTCGAACGCGGCGCGCCCTGGTCGCGCACGGCCGAGCAAGATACGGCCTCCGCCTTGTGGCGCAGCGGCTTGTTCACCCAAGTCGACCTGCGGAGCAGCGCGGGACGCGTGGACGAGGGATCGGTGGAGACGCGCGACCTGCTGATCTCGCTGGAGGAATCACCGAGCTTCGAGTACTCGGTCGAGCCCGGCATCGGCTCCTACGAAGGCGCCTTCCTGCGCCTCGGCGCGCGCGAACGCAACCTGTTCGGCACGGGACGGACGCTCTCCGTCGAAACCCACGGTTCGGCCAAGTCCCTCGCGGGCCGCTTGGCGCTGCACGACCCATGGACCTTCGGGGAAGCCACCGACGCCGAGCTCGCCATCCACGGCGAACGACGAGAGGAGCCTTCCTTCGAACGCGGCGACTTCGGCGTCTCGTTGCTGTTCACGCGCCGGCTTTCCAGCACGTGGTCGGCGACCGCAGGCATGGAGGCCCGCGCCTCCATCCTCTACTCGAATCAGATCGCCGCCGAGGATTCGCAGCAGCTGCTGCTCGACCAGCTCGACATCGCGGAGCTCGTGCTGGGAGGCGCGCGCGACGATCGCGACAACCTCTACTCGCCGACCACCGGGTCCTTGACGCGCGCCAAGCTGCGCTTCGCCGATCGTTCCTTCTTCTCGGAGATCAACTGGCTCCGCTTGGATTTCGCCCGCAACGACGCCTTCCGCCTGTCGGACTCGCTGGTCCTCGCCACGACGCTCCGCGCGGGCCTGGTGGTCCCCCACGGCAGGGACGACGAGGTGCCGCTGCAGGAGCGCTACTTCAATGGCGGCGAGAACACCGTGCGCTCGTTCAGCGAGGGACTGCTGGGACCGAAGGGCGCCAATGGCGAGCCGCTGGGCGGCGAAGGCTGGTCCGTCGCCAGCATCGAGGCTCGCCAACGCCTGCAAGGCCGGCTCGAGGGCGCGCTCTTCGTCGACGCCGGCACGGTGGCGACCGACGTGGAGGATTGGATCCGCTTCGAACGCCCTTCGTTCGGGCTGGGCGCCGGCCTGCGCTACATGCTGCCGGTAGGCCCCGTGCGCATCGACGGAGCTTGGAATCCCGATCCGCGCGAAGGCGAGTCGGACGGAGCCCTGCACTTGACGGTCGGATTGTCCTTCTAGCGCGCGTCGCCCAGGGCGGCGCGACGCCGGGCGCAATGTCAGGTTCACTTGACAGCCGGCGCACCGACGTCGAGCCAGGCGAGGATGCGCGCGGCGCGCGCGTCCCACGAATGCCGCGCGGCCTTGCGCGGACCCGCGAGGCGCATTTCGCGCAGTCGCGCAGCGTCGGACAGCAAGCCCTCCAGCGCCGCGGCCAAGGTGCGCGCATCATCGGGCGCGGCGAACACGGCGACGGATTCATCGAGGGCGTCGCGCAGGCTGGGCAGGTCGCTGGCCACCAGCGGCAAGCCGCAGGCCATCGCCTCGAAGACCTTGAGCGGCGAGGTGTGTCGGGCGCTGATGGCCGGGCGCGAGCGATTGGGCGCCACTCCGACGTCCGCGGCCGCGAGGTAGGACGCCACGGTTTCGGGAGCGACGAAGCCGTCGAAGCGCACGTTGGCGAGACCCGTCGCCTGCGCGCGCAACCGACGCAGATCCTCCTCCATCCCGCCAGCCACGACGAACAGGATCCCCGGCAGCAGGCGCGCGGCGTCGACCAGCACGTCGACGCCCTTCCATGGCAAGAGCCCCCCCGCGTAGACCACGACGTGCGCGTCGGTGGGCAGCCCGAGGCGGGCGCGCGCGAGCTGCGTGGAGGGAAGCGCGGAGAAGCGCGCCGGTTCGAAGCCGTCATGCTCCACCAGTACGCGCTCCGGCTGGATGCCCAGCTCGACGAGGTCGGAGCGCACTCCGCCGGAAATGGCGACGAGAGCCGCGCCGCGTCGTGCGCACTCGGCGAGTTCGCGACGGCGCAAGCGGCCCTCGGGCACGCGGTGGATCTCCAACGCGACGCGACGCCGCCCGGCGCGCAAGAGCGGCAGGGCCGCCTCGACCTCGCGCGACCAGATCCAGGCCGAAGCGTCGTGCTTGGCGGCCGCGCGGGCGGCGTTGCGCGCGAAGCTGCGCTCTTGGAGGCGCGCCGGCCAGTACTGGAGCGCAGGTGGCACGAGTTCGATCCAGTCCACGCAGCGCACGGCCTCGACGCGAGGACGCGGCCCGGGGGCGACGGCGTACCAGTCCCACAAGTCGACGCCCGGCGGCAGCGGCTCGAGCCTGCGGCGCTTGGCGTGCAGCACCAGCACCTCGCGACCGGCGCGCGCGAAGGCGGCCGATGTCTGCACGACCTGCAAAGCCTGCGCGCGCCGCGACGGCAGGCGCGTGTTGGCGACGACCACGACGCCGGGCAGCGCGGCCAAGCCTACTTGCCGCCTCCGATGCCGTCGGCGTAGCCGAGCGCGCCGAAGCGCTCGCGCAACGCCTCGATCTCGCGCGGCGACAACAGCACCTCGTCCTTGGGGATCGGCATCGTCGCGTCCCAGCCGCGCAGATCGGCCAAGAGCTTGGCCGCCACTTCCGGATGGCCGGCGAGCACGTCGCGTTCCTCCATGGGATCGGCCTCGAGGTCGAAGAGACGAGCTCGGTCCGCGGCGGTCGGATCCAGCACCGTCGCCGAGTCCATGGCGCGCGCTGGCACCCACAACTTCCAGCGCAGCGAGCGGATCGTGGTCCACAAGCCGTTCTCGGAGTAGCTGTAATCGCGCAAGCTCGCCGCGTCGCCGCGCACGAGCGGCAGCAGGCTGCGGCCGTCGATCACGTCGCGCGCTTCGGCCTGCGGCGGCAACTCGGCTCCGACGAGCTCGCACACGGTGGGCAGGAGATCGATGGAATCGGTGATGGCCGCGACGCGCCGTCCGGCCTCGAGAGCGCCGGGCAAGCGCATGACCAAGGGGATGAGCAGGTTGGTCTGCACCATGTGGTTGTGCTCCCACAAGCCTTGCTCGCCCAGCGACTCGCCATGGTCGCTGGTGACGACGACCAACGTGCGATCCAAGACACCCTTCGCGCGCAAGGTCTCGACGAGCTCGCCGATGGCCTCGTCGGCCTGCGTGACGCCCGCGTAGTAGAGATTCCGGATCTGGGCTTCGTCCTGCGGCGTCAACTTGGCCTCGCCGCGCTCGATCATCTCGCGATGCTGCGCGTAGAACGCCTTGACGGGGCCCTTGTATTCGGGGTCCTCGTACATCGCGCGGAACTTCGCCGGCGGATCGTAGGGCGTGTGCGTCGAGTACAGGTGCACCATGGCGAAGAAGCGCCGATCAGCGTGCTCCTCCAGCCAGTCGCGCGCCTCCGTGGCCACCCCGCCCGAGAGCTTCTGCTCGACCTTGGTGGCGAGGATCCACAGCAGGACGTCCGAGCGGAATTGGCTCCATGCGTCGCCCACGACGACGAGGTCGTGGCCGGCCAACTCCTCGTAGTACACATCGAAGCCGCGCAGCAACCCCGAGCCAGTGGAGAGCGTGCCTGTGTGGAAGGTCGCCGACAGCCAATCGTCCTCCTCGAACGCGCCACCCGCCGTTCTCGGCGCGGACTTGAGCCACGAGGCGATGGTCGTGTTGGGCAACATGCGCCGCCCTGGCTCCATGCGCACCAAGCCGTGCCGCCGCGGGTACTTGCCCGTCAAGGTCGAGCCGAAGCTCGTCCAGGTGAATGGCGCCTGCGTGTGGTGGTTCTCGAACAGCACGCCTTCGCGCGCCAACCGATCGATGTGGGGCGAACGCACGCGCGCGTCGCCGTAGCAGCCCAACGTGTCCAAGCGCAGCGCATCGACGACGACCAGCAGGATGTTGGGCGCCTTCGCGTCGTCCGGGCCGAGCTCGCCCCGCGCACCCACGCCGCCGCCGCGCGCCAAGAGGAACACTCCGCCTGCCAGACCGACCAGGACGACGGGCGCGAACAGGAGCCTGCCGCCGGAACGCGCCAGGGAACTGGCGCGATCGCGCACGAGCCGCGCGACCAGCAAGCTGGCTGCGAGCAGCAAGCCGGCCACGACCAGCCGCTGCGGCGAAGTCGCCGGCAAGCCGTAGAAGAACAACGGACGTGTGCGCCACCAGGCCTCGACGAAGAGGAAGCCCGCCAATACGAGCCCGAAGCTGCGCGCGCCCGGATCGACGGCCAACCAGCGCGACGCGACCAGCGCGCAGCAGAGCGCGCCCAGCAGTCCGGCTGCGGCGCCGAGCAACATGTATTGGAACGCGGCCGCGGCCAAGCAGCCGAACGCGTCGAGCGCCGTCAGTTCGGCGCTGGTCGCGGCCCATGCGAGCGCGCCATCGACCAAGCCGAACAGGAAGCCGCACGAGGCACCCGCGGTCGACGCGGCGGGCAGGATGGATCGGGCGCCAGCTTGCATGCCCACATCCTGCCCCGAGCGCGCGTCATTGGGAAGCGCGAGGCCACCACGGCGGATTCAAGCGAGTCGGTAGCTCACGAGCCGCGCCGAAATCTCGGGTTCGATGGCCGACTTGGGGATGCGGTACGACAAGCCCTCGAGCTCGCCTACCTTCGAGTCCACCGAAGCCAGCAGGCGCTCCTGCACCAGCAGCCCCTCTCCATCGATCGAGTATGATCGCTCGACCACCAAGCCGGGCACGACGGAGCCATCGCGTCGCGCGAGGGCGGAAACCAGGCGCACTCCATCGCCGGCCACGTCGACGGCGGGCGACAAGTGGAAGGCGCTGGAGACGCGCGGATGCGCGAAGGCCAGCCAACCGCGCCGCGCGACGCCGAACGGCGCCTCCAGGGCCGCCAGTGGTCGCCGTCCGCGCCAGGCGACTCGCGACAACCACAGCGAGAAGCGCAGTTCGTCGCGGTTGGCGCGCCAGCCATCCGCCAACCGCCAGCCGCCCCACTCGCCCGACCACTCCGCCTCGTTGCGTCCACCCAGTCGGCAGCGCTCGAGCAGCTCACGCTCGCGGTCCTTGCTCCAGACGCGCAGCAGTCCCGCTCCAAGCGGCGAGCCGTGGTGCACGTTGACCTGCGGTCGCGCTCCGCGGATCCAGGCCACGACGCAGGAATCCTCGAGGCGCGCCAACTGCGCGTCCGGGAACCACTGCACGGACAAGTCCAAGCTGCCGCGGGCACCGCGCGGTTCCGCGCCCGCGGCAAGGCAATGTTGCAGGTCGGGCAGGGCGCGTGCGATCCACATGGCGTGGCCGGCCCAGAACACGGGGCATTGGTAGCTGCGTCCGCGTCCTGCACCAGGCAAGTGGCTCCGCACCGCGCCATCGTCGTCCAAGTGCCTTGCCCAGGCCCTGAACGAACGCAGCGCGGCGCGCGCCCACGTCGGCCGACCATAGTTTCGATGGCCGGCGGCCAAGGCGTGCACGTCGAAGGGATGCGAAGCCACCTCGTGCGCGGCACCCCAGTACCACGGCTTGGCCTCGACGAGGCCGACCTTGATGCCATCGGGGCCTTGCAAGGCGTGCACGAAGTCCAACGCGCGCACGATGGGGCGGGCGTACATGGGATCGCGCAGCGGCCGCTCCAGGCGCCGCAACGAATGCAGCACGAAGCCGGGGATGCGCGACTGGTAGAAGGCCGACACATCGCCCGATCCAGGGTGCGCGCCACCCCACTCGGCGGGGTGGTAGGGATGGCTGCCATCGCCGTGCTGGATGCCTTCGAGCATCCCGACCGCCTCGATGGCCGCGCGCTCGAGATCGGGATCGCGCTCGAGCCGCCAAGCCGCGGCGAGGCCCGTCAGGCCCCAGGCGCGCTGCGCCGGGATGCCCTTGTCGAGCACCGCGTAGCGCAAGTACGTGCGAGCGTGCAGCAGGCTGGCGCGCGCGAAGGCCTCGCGGTCCGCGGCCTCGAGCGCGGAGCCTTGCTCTTCCACGAGCGTCGCCAACGCATCGGAGCAAGCGCCGCCATCGATGACGGAGTTCGAGCAATTGAAGGGATCGTGGCGTCCCGGGCGGAAGGTGTGGCACGGACTGTCGCCCTCGCGCACCAGATTCGCGACCGCGCGCCTCGCTTGGTGCACGGCGATGCCCAGCAGACGCCCGCGATCGGCAAGTGGATCGTGCTTGAGCAGCTCGCAGGCGATGACGATGGCGCCGACGTTCTTGCCGGTGTGCTCGACTCCGTGATCGGGGCAGATCCACCGGCCACGTCCGTCGTCCAGCCGCTCCATCCACGCCAGCACGCGGCGCAGCGGCGCGAGGAACTCCTCTTCGATGCGCGTCGCGCCGCTCACGAGGCTTCCCTGCTCCCATCCACGAAGGGCAACGCGAGCCACGCGCGAAGCAGCGGCGTCCAACGCTCGGAGCGCGGGGCGCGCCACATCGTCCAGGCGAGATCCAGCGCGCTGCTGCAATACGCCGAGAGCGCTCCCGGCAATCCGTGCCGCGCGCGGTGGAAGCGGTAGCGGTCGCGATGCCACTGCCACGCGAAGTCGTCGAGTTGGCGCGTGCTCGCGCCGCCCTCGTGCTCGACGCGCGCGTCGGAGAGGTAGGCGACGCGCCGGCCGCGTTCGCGCAAGCGCGCGCACAGTTCCACGTCGCTGAAGAACAACCTCAGCCCCGCGACCATGCCACCGCACTCGACCCAGTCCGAGCGCCGCACGAGCAGGCAGGCCCCCGGCGGCTGCTCGACATCCGCCGAGCGCTCGTGGTCGACGGCGCGCGCATGCCAACGGCGCCACTCGGCCGTCTCCCCCAGCACGGCTCGCACGAGGAGCGCGTGCGACCACGGAGTGGAGGCACGCGGCAGGTTCATCAAGTCGCGTCGCGTGGCGCCAAGCGCGTCGACGAGGCGCGGAGCGACCGCGCCGTGCGCCGGATGCTCGTCGAGGAAGCCTACGAGCGCCTCGAGGGCGCCGGGCAAGAGGCGCGTGTCGGAATTGAACAAGAGCAGCAGGCGCCCGCGCGCAGCCTCGACGGCGGAGAGGACCGCGCGCGTGTAGCCGAGATTCGCGACGTGCTCGAGCACGAGCACGCGCGGCAGGGTCGCGCGCACCGCGGCTGCGGTCCCGTCGCCGCCGGCGTCGTCGACGAGGATCACCTCGTCCTCGGGACCGAGCTGCGCGACGACGCTCGCGAGCGCGCGCAAGGTCGACTCGCGCGTGCGCCAACTAGGCACGAGGACAGAGACGCGCGTCAAGGGATGGACTCCATGCGACGCACGAGCCGATCCATCAGCGCGCCGACTTCATGGCCCTCGGCCACGATGCAGCGCAGCTCCCGACCCAGTCGCGCGAAGGACGACGCGTCGAGGTCCAACAGCCTGCCGATGGCGGAGGCCAGCGCGGCGTCGTCGCCGGGCGCGAAGGCCAGCAATTCGCGCCGCTCCCCGAGCGCGGACAAGAGCGGAGGCACGGCCTCGTTGCAGGACACGACCGGCCGCTCCATGGCCATGGCCTCCAGCACGACCTTGTCGATGCTGCCCGTGTGCGAGGCGTTGACGACCACGCTGGCGCGCTCGAACCATGGCGGCACCTCGAGCCACGGCACGGCGCCATGCAAATGCACGCGCGTGCCCAGTTGATGCGCAGCGACGCGGCGTTCCACCTCCGCGCGGTAGGCGCGATCCGACTCCACCAGCCCGGCGCCGACCAGGTCGAGATGGAGGTCGCGGCCTTCGGCCACGAGGCGCGCCAGCGCGTCGACGACCACCAATGGATCCTTGGAAGGCGTGAGGCGCCCAACCGACAAGATTCGCGCCGGAGCCGCGAGCGGGGCATCGACCTCGGCGCGGCGCGGCGCGAAGTGGCGCAGATCGATGCCGTGTCCGGTGACCACCTTGTTCGGCGCGTCGACGCGCAAGGACTCGGCGCTGGCGGTGAAGACGAGGTCGCAGGCCCGACAAGCGTCGAGCAGGCGCTGGTCGACTCCGGCATGCGTGTACCACAAGCACAACTTGGCTCCGGCGCGCCGCGTCTGGCCGCGGGCCATGTTCGCGTAGCGCGGGACCATGTGCGCCAATACATGCGTGGCGCCGTCGGCGAAGGCCTCGGAGAGGAAGCGCCTCCAGCGCCACCAGCGACGGATGCGACCCTTGCGGCCGAGCACTCGCACTTCGACGTTGGCCGGCTTCTCCGCGAGCTCCCCGGCTTCGAGGCAGACGACGCGCACCGACTCGCAACGCGCGGCCAGCTCGCGCACCCAACCTGCGACGAAGCCCAGCACGGCATCGCGCTCGTCGTAGACCTGCGTGACGAAGACGAGCCTCACGGCCCCTCCCCGACGAGGCGCTTGAGCCCATCGGCGTAGCCGGCGACGACGCGCACCTGCTCGAAGCGCTTGGCGCGTTCGGCGGCGGCGCGACCGGCGGCTTCGCGTCGCCCGTCGTCGGAGAGCAACCGCAGCAGGGCCCCGACGAGCGAGTCCACGTCGAAGCCAGCCAACTCGCCGCAGGTCCCGTCGGCGAGGAGCGAGGACATGACGCCCACCGGCGTGCTCGCCACTGGGGTGCCGCAAGCCATCGCCTCCACCGTGAAGCGTGGTCCGCCTTCGCAAGTCGAGGCGCACACGACGACCTTCGCGCGCCTGTACAGCTCGGCCAGCTCCTCCGGCGAAGCCACCCACGCGATGAAGTCGGCCTGCACGCCGCGTTCGGCGCACAAGCGGCGTGTGCGCTCGAGTCGCGGACCCTTGCCGACCATGCGCAGGCGTGGCTTGGCTCCACCGACGACGCCGAGGCGCGCCACGGCTTCGACGATGCGCTCGAGGCCCTTGTTCTCGACCATGCGACCGACATAGAGCACATCGACGTCCTTCTCGACGACGACGGGCCTGAACACGCCGAGGTCGATGTACAAGGACGGCAGCACCAGGATGCGTGCAGCGGGCACGCCCCACGAACGCAGCAACGCCGGCATCTCGTCGTCGTTGACCACGCGGAAGGCCCGGGCGCGTTCGAGCGCCCATCCAACGTAGACGCGCGCCAACGCCTTGTCGAAGAGCTCCTTGCAATCCGCGGCCACGGGGTGGCCCGGCACATGGTGCAGTTCGGACAGGTACGGCACGCCCGTGGCGCGCGAGATGCGTGCGCTGCCCACGCCGTTGTAGAACCAACCGTAGTCGTGGCTGACGATCAACTGGGCGCCATGCTCGCGCACGAGACGCGTGCCTTCCCGCGCGATCCAGCCAGCCATGCGCGCCCGCCCCACCGGCGCGGGATGGAAGTGCACCTTGTCCCAGATCGTCGTCGTGGCCACCGGACGATCGGGGCGCGGCACGAGCACGTCGATCCGTTCGAAGTGGCGCGAGAACTCGCGCTGCATCGCGTGGAACGGACCCTTCTCGCCGACCACGACCTGCCGGTCGCCCGAGACCATCAGGAGGCGCATGCGCGCTCCTTCGCCACGACGCGATAGACGGCGGCCAGGCGTCCAGCCAGCGCCTCGGCCGAGTGGCGCGCCTGCACGCGCAAGCGCGCGCGCGTGCCCATGCCCACCATGGCGGCGGGAGCATCGAGCCACTGCGCCAGGCCGAAGGCCAGTTCGGTCGTGTCGGCGCCGAGCCAACCCGTGCGCTCGTGGGCGACGATCTCGGACACGCCGCCCACGTTCGTGGCGAGCACGGGCTTGCCGGCGGCGGCGGCCTCGAGCAACGACACAGGCGCGCCTTCGCTGCGCGAGACGAGCATCACCGCGTCGAGGTCCGCCAGCACCGCCGCCATGTCGACGCGCGCGCCGAGGATGTGGGCGCGGTCCTGCATGGCGGGCGGCAAGGCCTGCACGCGGCGTTCGAGCATGGCGCGCTGGTCGCCATCGCCGATCCAGGCGATGTGCAGTCGCGGATGGCGCGGATGCAGGAGCTGCAGCACCTCGAGCGCCAGTTCGGGCCGCTTGACCTCGGCGAGGCGCCCGATCACGCCGACGACCACATCGTCCTCGCCCGCGCCGATCAGGCGGCGCAGTTCGCCATGTCGTCCGCGGATGGCGAGCAGCGGTTCGAGGTCGATCCCCGGCGGCACCACGACGAGGCGCCGCTCGTCGGCCACCACGCCCAGACGCAGCAAGTCGTCGGCCGTCGCATGCGAGACGGCGAGGATGCGATCGGTTTCGCGCGCGGCGCGCGCTTCGAGCGCGACCAACGCCTTGGACACGCTGGCGGGGAAGTAGCCCTCGAGCACATGCCCGTGGAAGGTGTGCACGCGCCCGACGTTCGGCAACCCATCGACGGCGCGCCGCCCCAGCGCGCCCGCCTTGCTGGCGTGCGTGTGCAGGATGTCCGGTCGGAAGCGGCGCAACTCCTGCCGCAACCACCACCAGGCGCGCAAGTCCCCGGTGGGCGACAAGCCGCGGCCCAACCCGGGCACGCGCACGGCGTCGATGCCGCGCGAGCGCAACTCGTCGAGCAAGTCACCCTCCCCAGGCTCGCTCGCGCCGCAGTACACGCGCAGCTCGAAGCCCTGCCGCGCGAGCACCGGATCGCCGGCGAGGCACTGTCGCGCCGGCCCACCCAGATTGAGGCGCGTCAGGATGCGAGCGATGCGCATGGGCGCTCCTTCGTGGCGGCGTCGACGGCTGCGTGGCGCATCCAGAGTTCGTCCACGATCCGCTCAAGGCTCGCCTGCGGCAAAGGAGCGCCAAGCGCGGCGAGCCGCGACAAGTCCGGCACGCGCCGTGCCGTCTCGCCATGGCGAGGCGGCAGATGTCCCAGCACCGCGGGGAGTGCACCGCTGCGCGCCGCCACGCATTCGGCCACGGCTCGCACGCTGGCGCTGGCGCCACCGCCGATGTTGAGCGGACCCGCTGGTTGGGTCGGCGCGTCGAGCAGGAGCCAAGCGAGGCAGCGTGCCACCTCGTCCACGGCGGCGAAGGTCCGCACCGCAGTGCCGTCGCCGCACACGGGCAGCGGCTCGCCCGCACGCGCGGCCTCCACGAGCCGCGGCAGCAGCATGCCTTGCGCGGCGCTCTGGCCCGGACCGACGACATTGAAGAAGCGCAACGCGGTGGCGCGCCCGCCCGTGGCGCGCGACACCAGATCCTCGCCGGCCAGCTTGGACGCGGCGTAGGCGTCGCGGCCGACGCGACCACGACGCAGCGGCGCGTGCTCGGCGAGCGGCCCGTCGTGGTCGTCGTAGACCTCGCTGCTCGAGGCGATCCACACGCCATCCGAGCGGCCCTGCGCGGACAAGGCCGCACACAGGGCATCGAAGCCGCGCGTGTTGGACGCGTGGCAACCCTGGGGATCGGCCATCACGCGCTCGACGCCCACCACGGAGGCGAGGTGCACCACGGCGTGCCATGGCTTGGCCAACGCGTGCAACCAATCTTCGCGCTCGCGCGCATCGCCCACGAACAGCTCGACGCCGTCCTTGGCCTCGAGCATCGGCGCCAAGTTGGCCCGCGATCCGCTCGACAGGTCGTCGAGCACCACGACTTGCGCACCGCGCGCCACGAGCAGGCGCACCAGCGCCGAGCCGATGAAACCAGCCCCGCCGCTGACGACGATCCGTCGCGCCGAAGTCGGCCCGTCTTCCATGCCCGGAGTGGACGCGCTGCGCGCAAGCATCTTCCCGCCGATTGTAGGAGCAGGGAGGCCGCGATCTGAAGCGCTCAGACGAAGAACAGCGCCAAGTGCCAGCCTGTCAGCAGCGTGTAGGCGATCGCCGCCAGCCACAAGCCCGCGCGGGCGATGGGATGGTTCTTGTGGACGGTCAGGACCAGCAGGGCGACTCCGATGACGAGGCCCTTGGTGACCACGAACGAGGTGCGACCCGAGAGGAGCATCTGCTCGGCGATCGGATTGAACTCGACGCCCCCGCGCTGGAGGTGGACGATGGTGAAGTACGTGTCGAACAGGTTGAGCAGCGCGACCCACAAGACCAGCGCCAGGAGGCCCGGCTCGTACAGGTCGACGAACGCGCCCGTCTGTTCCCCTGCGCGCCGCGCGGCGCGCCGACGGCCGCCGACGAAGGACCAGCGCGACAAACGCGGCGTGGGACGTCGTCGTCGATCGGGTCCGCGAGGCGGGTGGCGAGGTGTGGGCTGCACGCGAGTCCGGGGCGCCGACGCGCGCCTTGGCGTGGTGCTTCTATCGGTTCGCGGGCTTCCCCAAGTGGACACCCAACTCCTGCTCGTAGACCGCCAGCGTCTCGTCCACCATGCGATCGATGGAAAAGCGTTCCTCCACCCACGCTGGGCCGGTGGCGGCGGCGCTGCGCGCCAACTCGGCGTCGGACGCGACGCGCACCAGCGCGGCCGCCAGCGCCTCGGGATCGTTGGGAGGCACCAGCAACCCAGTGCGGCCCTCGAGCACGACCTCGGGGATGGCGGAGACGCTCGTGCTGACGATGGGCAGGCCCATCGTCATGGCCTCGAGGAAGACCAGGCCCAGACCCTCCCACAAGGAGGCCATGGTGAACGAGTCGACGGCGCACAGGAGTTCGGGGATGTCGCGTCGGATGCCGAGGAAGCGCACGGACTCGCCGAGGTGGAGTTCGCGCGCCAAGGCCTCGGCGCGCCGACGTCCATCGCCGAAGGGATCGTCGCCGGCCAGCCACAGCCTGAGCCGCGGCTCGCGCTCGCGGGCGCGCGCGAAGGCCGCGAGAAGCACAGCGTGCGCCTTCTGCGGCGCGAAGCGCGCGATGCAGATGGCCACATGGTCGCCCTCCGCGGCCCCCATCTCCGCGCGCAGCCGCGCGCGATGCTCGGCGCGGCGCGCCTTGGCGCGCGCGAAGGCGGTCGTGTCGAGGCCGTAGTACACGCGCACGATGCGTTCGGGTTGGACGCGTCCATGGCGCGCCACGAAGCGGCCCACGTGGTCGGATAGCACGATCGTCTTGCGCGGCAAGTTGCCGAGGATCCCATGGACGCGCGAAACAAGCGGCGAGAGCAGGGCGCGTTCGTCGTTGTGCTTGCTGGCGACGAGCCTGGCCCGCGCTCCGCACAAGGTGGCGACGATGGCGCCCACGGCATCGGCCTT
The DNA here is from genome assembly GCA_005789645.1 of Planctomycetia bacterium. Lineage (GTDB taxonomy): Bacteria > Planctomycetota > UBA1135 > UBA1135 > SXXH01. Next base: position 3,563 of record SXXH01000277.1, on the reverse strand, counting down.
CAAGAGGTGCGTGTGCACCACGTCGGAGGCGCGCATCAGCGCGGCGAGGCGCAAGGGCGACGCAAGGGCGCCCAGGCGCACGACCCGCGCGCCGGCGGCCTCGAAGTCGGCGGTCAACGCTCCATCGCCCTTGAGGTAGGCCACGGTCGGCGACACGCCGCGCGCGCGTTGCCCCCGCACCTGCTGCAGCAGGTGCATCTCCGCGCCGCCCACGTCGAGCGTGGTCACGAGGTGCAGCACCTTCAAGCCATGGCCTCCATGTAGACATCCAGAGTGCCGTGCAGCATGGCATCGCGCGAGTGTCGGGCGGCGACGAGCTCGCGCCCGCGCGCTCCCATGGCCTCGCGCTCGGAAGGAACGAGGGACAAGGCCCGGCCCAGCGCCTCGGCGAGCGCCGGCGCCCCGCAGTCGCGCGCCAGGACGCCCGCGTCGGAGGTGGACAAGAGCTCGCGCGCGCCGTCGACGGGCGTCGCCACCACCGGCTTGCCGGCGGCCAGCGCCTCGAGCACCACGTAGGGCAGCGCTTCCCAGCGCGAAGGCAGGATGAGCCAATCGCAGGTGCGCAAGAGCCGCGGCAGGTCGCTGCGCCAACCAAGGAAATGGACGCGCGCTTCGAGTCCGAGGCGCGTGGACATGTGGCGCAGCTGGCCTTCCATTTCGCCGTGCCCGGCGAAGAGGAGGTGCGCGCCGCGACAGGCGGGGGCAGCCAAGGCGCGCAGCGCGAGATCCTGGCCCTTGGCCGCGTTGAAGAGGCCCGCCACGAGCAACAGCGGCGCTCCTTCCGGCACGCCCAGCTCGGCGCGCGACAGGGGCGTGGCGCCGGCATGCGCGGCGAGGTCGATGCCGTTGCGCACCACGCGCACGATGCCCGGATCGCACACTCCGCTGCCGCGGATGGTGGCGGCCTCCGATTCCCCGACTGCCACGATGCGCCGCGTCGAGCCCGACAAGGCCCGTTCGATCTCGAAGTACAGGCGCCGCTTCGGCGCGGAGAACATGGCGTCGAACAGGAACGCGTAGGTGTGCGGCGTGTGCACTACCGCGGCGTGGCCGGCGAGCAGTGCCGCCAGGCGACCCAACGCGCCGGCCTTGCTCGAATGCGTGTGCAGCACGTCCGGTCGCTCGCTCTCGAGGATGCGCGTCAGCGCGCGCAAGTGCCGCGCGTCGACGCGCGGCGCGAGTTCGCGCACCATGGGTAGGCGCGTGACGCGCGTGCCGCCGGACTCCAGCCGATCGAGGTCTGCGGCGAAGTCGGCCTGCCTCGAGGTCGAGGCCACGAGGTGCGCCTCCACGCCCCGCGACGCCAAGCCCGCGCACAAGTCGACGATGTGCCGCCTCGTGCCGCCGATCGTGCACTCCATCGCCAGCACGACGCGCAAGCGCCCCGCGTCCGGACCTCCCTGCGCGCGTGCCGGCTCCACGTGCCCCTAGTACGCCCCGGTGCCCTTCGCCACCGCGAACACGGTCAGCGCCACGATGACGAGGTCGAGCAGGAACGACTGGTTCTCGATGTAGTAGAGATCGTAGTCCAGGTTGTCGTGGATGGCCGCGGCGCGCGCGTAGCTGATCTGCCACAAGCCCGTGATGCCGGGCTTGGCTCGCAACCGTTCGCGCTGGAAGGAGTCGTATCCATCGACGATGAAGCGCATCTCCGGTCGGGGTCCGACCACGCTCATGCCGCCGAAGAGCACATTGAAGAACTGCGGCAGCTCGTCCAGCGAATAGCGTCGCAGCCAACGGCCGATGGGCGTGATGCGCGGGTCGTAGGGCGAGTTCGGCGTGGGCGCGTCGCCGCCCATGTGCACGTGCATCGTGCGGAACTTCCACATGGTGAAGGTGCGCCCGTCGCGGCCGATGCGCTGCTGCTTGAAGAACACCGGGCCCGGCGACTGCTGCTTGATGAGCAGGCCGATCAGGCACAGGACGGGCGCCAACGCCACGACCACCACGGCCGAGAAGCAGATGTCGAAGGCGCGCTTGGCGAAGGCCCCGGCGAGGCTGCGGGAGCGCTCGGGTCGCGTGATGAGCGGGATGGAGTCGAGGTTGTCGAGGCGCACCTTGAACTGCATCAGCTGCCAGAAGCGCGGCACGACCTTGTAGGTCGTGCCCGTGCGCTCGCACAACTCGACGATGCGCATCGTGCGCGCCTCGTCCTGGTCGGGCAGGGCCACGAAGACCTCGCTGACCTTGTGCACCGCGATCAGGCGCTCGAGGTCGTCGAAGCCGCCCAGCACGCGCGAGCGCTCGACCATCGTGCCCTCGAGCGCCGGGTCGTCGTCGACGAAGCCGACGAGGTTCAAGCCCAGCGTCGGCACGAGCATGAACTTGCGCTGCAGCTTGCGGCCGATCGCGCCGGCGCCGCAGATGAGCACGTTGCGGTTGCCGATGCCGCGCCGATGCAAGCCTTGGATCAGGCGGAAACTGACGAAGCGGCTCAGCATCGTCGCCAGGAGGATCGTGGCGAAGGTCACGAGCAGGGTGACGCGCGAGATCGAGTTGGGGTTGATGTCCAGGTCGATCACGCGATGCAGGGGCACGATGATCTCGTACAGCGTGCCCGACGGCGCCTGCCAAGTGCTGTGGAGGTAGACGATCAGCGTGAACAGCACGAAGAACGAGACGACCACGCTCTTCACCACCGCCTTGAACTCGTTCATGTTCAAGAGCGACTTGTTCGGGCTGTACATGCCGAAGGCATGGAAGGTCACCAGGCACACCGCGCACACCAACGCGGAGAGCTCCTGGTACAGGCGCGCTTGGCGCGCCACGAAGGCGGGGTCGACCTCGATCGCCACGCCGCCGAGGCGCCGTCCGACCTCGTAGCCGATCCAACACGAGAGGATCAGCACCAAGAGGTCCACTACCACCTGCGCCGACAGGAGCAGCGGCTCGAAGTTCCGGCGCACCATGGTGCCGAGGGCGGTCATGGCCGTGCTCCGCACTCCACGCGCCGGTGTACGGCGAAGCTCGCGGACGAGGTCCGCGCGGCGGTTCGGGGGGTCGTGCGCTCTGCCTGGCGAGTCATGGGCGGCACCCCTCGTCGCGCAGGCGCACGAAGAGGGGTTGGAGTGTATCGGCCGCACGCGGGCCCAAGGTTTCGTAGTGGCGTTTGAAGCTCGCCGCCCCACCCCACCCGGCCGAGTCGGTGACGACCCGCAGGGCGGCAAAGGGAATTCCTGCAGCGAGCGCGGTGGTCGCGGCCGCCGCCGTCTCCATGTCGCACACGCCGCCCCCGGGGTGACGGCGCTTGGTCCACCAGCGCCGCCACGGGGAAAGCACCGCCCGGTCGGCCGTCAGGAACTCGGCCTCGGCTCCCGGCGCGACCGTGCGCCACAGCTCGCGCATGTCCGGATCGGCCTCGCTGATGCGACCCTCGCGCACGCCGAGGTCGGCCTGCACGGCGCTCGTGCAGTGCACCATGGCGCCCACCGCGAGGCGCGCGTGCAGTGCACCGCACGTGCCGACGATCCACAAGCGCCGCACCGCGCCCGCGGCGCAGAGGGCGGCGACGGCGCGCGTCGCGGCCACCTTGCCGATGCCGCACACCACGGCGCGCGCCGGCG
>SXXH01000276.1 GCA_005789645.1 Planctomycetia bacterium | reverse complement strand
TCGCCATCGCGCGCGCCCTCGTCCACGAGCCCCGCCTCGTCGTGTGCGACGAGCCGACCAGCGCGCTAGACCAGGACACCGGCCGGCGCGTGATGGAGCTCTTGCGCGAGGTGGCCGTGGCGCCGGGGCGCGCCTTGGTCATCGTCACGCACGACAGCCGCACCTACCACTTCGCCGATCGCATCGCGCGCATGAACGACGGCGCCATCGTCGGCGTGGACGCGCCGAGCGCGGCATCCCGCTGAAGCGCAGCGCCAAGATCCACCGCACCCACGAAAGCCCCGCCACCATGCTGGTCAAGTACCTACTGCCGGTCCTCTCCCTGTGCGGACTGGCCTTCGCCATCCACACGGCCGCCAACAGCTCGCAGGCGGTCCCCGTGGCCCGGCCCGTCGCCGAGCCCGCGCGCGCGCCCTTCGCCACCACCATCGCGGGCGCCGGCATCGTCGAGGCGCGGAGCCGCAACATCGCCATCGGCGCGCAAGTGGGCGGCGTCGTCGCGCGGCTCGAAGTGGAGGTCGGCTCGCGCGTCGCGCGAGGCGACTTGTTGTTCGCAGTCGACGATCGCAAGGAGCGCGCCGCGTTGCAGGTGGCCGAGAGCGCCGTCGTGGTGGCGCGCGCCGAACTGGCTCGCCTCGTCGCGCAGCCGCGCGCGGAGGACCTACCGCCTTGGCGCGCGGCCGTGTCCGTGGCCGATGCGCAGCTCGCCGAGGCGCGCACGCAGCTGTCGCTGGTGGAAGGCGTGGCCGACAAGCGCGCCGTCGCGCAGCAGGAACTCGATCGCCGCAGGAGCGCCGTCGCCATCGCCGAGGCGCGGCTCTTCGAGGTGCGTTCCCAGCTCGACAAGGCTTCCCTGCCGGCTTGGGAGCCCGAGCTCGCCATGTCTCGCGCGCGCCTCGCCGCGAGCGAGGCTTCAGTCGCCGCCGCGCGCTCGGACCTCGATCGCACGGCCGTGCGATCGCCCATCGACGGCGTGGTGCTGCAGGTCGAGGTGCGGCCGGGCGAGTACGCGCCCGCGGGAGTCGCCGCGCGGCCGCTGTTGCTGCTCGGCGACTTGTCGCGCCTGCATGTGCGCGTCGACATCGACGAGAGCGACGCTTGGCGCTTCGAGGATGGCGCCGCCGCGCGCGCCTTCGTGCGCGGCAACCGCGAGCTCTCGGTCGACCTCGAGTTCGTGCGCAGCGAGCCCTACGTCCTCCCAAAGCGCTCGTTGACCGGCGAGAGCACCGAGCGGGTCGACACGCGCGTCCTGCAGGTCGTCTACGCCTTCGATCCGGCGCGCTTGTCGGTGCGTCCGGGCATGCAGATGGACGTCTTCGTCGACGCTGGAGGCGGTCAGTGAGCGGACGCCCCGCATGGCGCGCCGTCGCGGGCATCTGCGCGCTGGCGTCGATGCTCGGCTGCGGCGCCACGCCGCCGCCGATCGAGTCCATCGAGCCGCGCGCGACGGTCGCGTGGCGCGAGGAACTCCTGGGCGCGAGCGCGACCACGCCCGGCGCGTGGTGGAGGGAGTTCCAGGATCCGGCGCTCGACGCGCTGGTCGAACTGGCCTTCGCGTCCTCGCCCAGTGTGGGCGCCGCGCGCCTGCGCGTGGAGGTGGCGCGCGAGGAGCGCCGCGTGGCCGCCGGCGCGCGCCAAGTGCAGGCTGACTTGACGGCCGGAGCCGCGTTGCAGCAGACGAGCGAGAACCGTCCCGGTGGCGCCTTCCTGGGCGGAGTCGATCCTCTCTACTCCGGTGGAGTGGAGTTCAGTTGGGAGATCGACGCCTGGGGACGACTCGACGCCGAGGTGGCGGCCGCCGACGAGGCGGTGGAGCTCGCCATCGAGCTGCGCCGCATGGCGGCCGACGCGCTCGTGGCCGAGCTGGCGCGCGAACGCGCGCTCCTGCGCGGGGCGCAGGGCGAACTGCGCGCGCTCGACGCGGGCTTGGCGCTGCTCGAGGACGCGCTGGCGCTCGAACGGGCGCGGCTCTCGGGTGGCTTGACGACGGAACTCGACGCGGCGCGCGCCGAAGCCGAGGTGCTGGCCGCCAAGGCTTCGCGTCCGACGATCCTCGCGCGCATCGACGCGTCGCGCCATCGGCTGGCGGGCCTCGCCGCTTGCGAGATGCAGGTCGTCGCGCAGCTCGTCGCCGACGATGCTCCGGCGGGGGTCGTTCCGCTCGCCTTGGCGCTGGGAGCGCCGCTCGACACGCTCGAGAACCGCGCCGACTTGCGGCGCGCGCGGCGCGAGGTGATCAGGCAGACCGCGTTGCTCGGCGTGGCCGAGGCCGAGACCAAGCCGCGCTTGTCGATCGCCGCCGCGCTGGGCGCGCAGGCCGACGACTTGGGCGAGCTCGCCGACGCCTCGAGCCGCACATGGAGCCTCGGTGGCGCGCTGCTCGCGCCGCTCTTCACCGGTGATCGGTTGGAGGCCGCGCGCGATGCGCAACTGGCGCGCGCCGAGGCCGCCGCCGAGGACTGGCGCGCCGCCGTGGTCGCCGCATGGACCGAGGTCGAGGCGGCCATCGTCGAGCTGCGCCGCGAACGCGAGCGCGAGACGGCGTTGGTGGCCCAAGCCGAGGTCGAGTCGCGCGCGCTCGTCTTGGCGCGTGATCGACACGAGAACGGCCTGGTCGACTACTTCGAGGTGCTCGCGGCGCGGCGCTCGTTGGTCTTCGTCGAGCAGGAGCTGGCGCGCTCGCGCACGCAGTTGGCCCTCAAGACGGTTGCCCTGCTGCGCGCCGTGGGCGGCCAGTGGCGCGCCAACGACGAGTGAACCGCGCGGCACCCGCCGGCAAGGCGTGCTTGGTTCGCGGGTCGCGGCGCGCCTTGTTCGAGCGCCGCGCCTAGTTCGCCTTCCTCGCCTGGTTCGATTCGAGCAGAGCCACCGCGTGCACCAGCACGGCGGCGCCCTGCGCGAACGAACCGAGGCCCTCGAGCGTCTTGCCCTTGACGCCCACGGCGTCCGCGTCGACGCCCAACAACTCGGCGATGCGCGCGCGCATCGCCGGTCGGTGCGGCGCGATGCGCGGGCCTTCGGTGGCGACGACCACATCGACATTCACGACGCTCCAGCCCTTCGCATGCACGCGCGCCACTGCATCGGCGAGCAGCGCGGCGCTGTCGGCCCCGCGCCAGCGCGGATCCTCGTCCGAATAGAGCGTGCCTAGATCGTCCAGTCCCGCGGCCGAGAGCAGCGCATCCGCGATCGCATGCAGCACCGCGTCCCCGTCGGAGTGGCCGAGCGGGCCCGTGTCGTGCGGCAAGCGCACGCCGCCGAGGATGCACTCCCGTCCGGCGACCAAGCGATGCACATCGAAGCCCAGGCCCACGCGCAAGCGCCCCATCATCGTCCTCCTCGTCCCGGTCCGGATCCGGCCGTGCGCGCGGCCAGGATGGCCTCCGCCAGCAACAGGTCCTCGCGCGTGGTCAACTTGATGTTGTGCGCGCCACCGTCGACGAGGCGCACTGGACCGACCCAGCGCTCCCACAAGGCGGCGTCGTCGGTGGGTGCGAGCCCTTCGGCGGCCGCGCGCGCGACGAGGCTCGCGTAGCGCGTGCGTTCGAAGGCTTGCGGGGTCTGCGCCGCCCATAGCGCCTCGCGGTCGAGGGTCTCGCGCTCGAACCGTCCATCGAGGCTGCGCTTGATCGTGTCGTGCACGCGTCTCGCCGCGATGGCGGCGCCATGTCCGGCGGCGGCGGCCAGCACGGACTCGATGACGGCGGATTCGACCAGCGGTCGGGCCGCGTCGTGGATGGCGACCAGCGTCGAGGACGCCTGCAGGGCCGCCAGCGCTGCGCGCGCCGAGTCCATGCGCGCTGCGCCACCAACGACCACGCGTACCGGCTTTTTCGCGCGTTCAGCCAGCGACTGCGCGCGCGCCAGGTCGTCGGGATGGACGGCCACGACGATCTCCACCACGCAAGGCGCGGCCTCGAACGCCACCAGCGAGTGTTCCAGCACGGTCCTGCCGGCGAGCGGGATCCAGACCTTGCGCTCGTCCAAGCCCCCGGCGCGCATGCGCGTGGAGGATCCGGAGGCGAGCAGCAGCACCGAGGTGGTCACGAGTGGCTTCCGTTCGAGGATCTCGGCCCCTAGAGTGCCGAGCAAGGGATGGAGCGCGCAACCACCACCACGCCGGTCGTGCTCGGCATCGACCCGGGTACCCGCATCGTCGGGTACGGCGCCGTGGCCATGCGCTCCGATGGTCCACGCTTGCTGTGCGCCGGCGTCGTGCGCCTGCCAGCCAAGATGGCCGTGCCCGAGCGCCTGGCCGCCATCCACGGGCGCTTCGCGGAGCTGATGCAGTCCCTGAGGCCCGACGTGGTGGTCGTCGAGCGCGCCTTCGCGGCCAAGAACATCGCCTCCGCGTTGCGCATCGGCGAGGGGCGTGGACTCGCCCTGGCTTGCGCCGCCGCGGTCAAGGCCGAAGTCGTGGAGATGGCGCCGCGGGCCGCCAAGAAGCGCGTCGCCGGCAGCGGCGATGCGAGCAAGGACCAGGTCGCGGCGATGGTCAAGCGCGCCTTGCGCCGCGAGGATCTGGACCTGCCGCTCGATGCCACCGATGCCTTGGCGCTGGCCCTCGCCCATGCCTTGCGCCCGACGGTGGTGATCCCCGCCGGCGCGCGGCGCGTCCCGACTAAGCGCGCCAAGGGCTCGGCGGCGTTGCCCGAACATGTGCTGGCGAGCGCCCTGCGCGCGCCCGGATCGGCGGCGCGCTGCTCGACCTCGCGCGCCCCGACGCAAGGTGCCGGCGTCGCGAGGGCAGTCGAGCCAGCCAAGCTCGCCAAGCCCGGCGCTTGAGGTCGCACGCGACTGGCGTGGGCCTTCGAAGGCGTGCGCAGCTGCGCGCCAACTTGGGCGCAGCGCCGGTTTGGGGCTTGCTTGCGGCTCGCTGAATGCGGATCTTCACCTCCGCCCCGCCTCGCGCGCCCCCCGACGCGGTGCACGAAGCACTCGATGCCCATCGATCGCACGACGGAAGCGGAATGGAGCGCGCTGGAGGAAGTCCTGCGCGAGTCGCTGGATGGATTCGAGGTGCTCGATCGCGGCTTGCAGCTCGATGGCGCGCCGGCCCTCGCCGGAGCGCGGCGCGCGGACCTCGCGGGTGTCAACCGTCTTGGACAACTCGTCCTTGTGCATGCGCTGCCGCGGCGCGACGAGCTGCTCGAGGCCGCTGTCGATCTGCTCAGTTCCGTGCGCGAACGCAAGCAACTGATCGTGCGCCACCTCGGCGACGCGCGACTCGATGCGCGGAAGGAACCGCTGGCGGCGCTGGTCGTCGATGGCGTCGAGCCGGCCGGGCTCGCCGCCTTGCGAGCCTTGCGAGCGCGCGAACTGCGCATGTTCGAGCGCGTGCGCGTCGCGTCCGGTCGCGCGACGAGCTCGTGGGTCGTGCCCGTCGATCTCGCCGGTGGCGCCAAGTCCGAGGACGAAGCGCAGCCCTTGCTCGAATGGATGCAGCGCGTCGACGAGGCGCGGCGTCCACTCGCCGACCGCGCGCTGGAGTCGCTCTTGCGCATCGACCCGGAGTTGTCGCTCGAGGTCGCGGGCGAAGAGGTGCGCGGCCGCTTTCGCGACCATGATCTCGCGAGGTTGCGCTGCGAGGCCGGCCGTCCGGTCCTGGCCTTGCCCGATGGCGATGGCTTCGCGCTGGAACGCACCGAGGACCTCGAACTAGCCCTCGATCGCGTGCTGCGCTTGCACTTGACGCAACTCGGAGACTTGCCGCTGGGCGTCGCGCTGGACGCGCAACCGCCCGAGCGCGAGCGAGTGCCGTTGGCCCTGCAGCCGCCGCCGGGATTGAGCTTGGACGAACTCAGCTTGTTGCGCGGCTGATGGCGCCGCGACTGGTGCGTCGTGCTTGGCGCTTGTCGGGTTCATCGTTCGGCCTCGCCATGTCGACAGTCGGGGCTCTCGATCGACAGGCCGCCTGACGCGCCGCGGGGCGCGCCAGCCTTGCTGACGCGCCCCGCGTGGAGCCGAATCGAGTGCGGCTGGATGCGCTCCAGCGCTGGAGTCAGGGAGTGTCGAGCAGGTTGCCCACCGCGGCCTGCAGGTCGCCGTTGTCTTGTTCGCCCACGCCGAAGCTCGGGACCACCCACGCCGTCTGGTCTTGACCGACGCTCACGCGGTTGATCTGGACGGCGATGAGCGCGGGGTCGGTCGCGGTGCCACCGGGCAGCGAGCTGCCGGATGACGTGACGTTGCCGTCGATCTTGTACCAACCGGTTTCGAAGCCGAGGACGAACTCCGCGGTCGCGTTGTTGGTGGTGGAGAGGAAGGACTGGGAGAAGATGCCCGAGTACGCGGTCAGCGGACTGCGGCGCCAGCAGCGGAAGTTGGTCTGCGCCGAGAACGGCTCCTCGTTGTCGTTGTAGACGAGGAAGTTGACGACCGCTTGGAAGCTCTGGCCGCCCGTCAGGCTCAGGAGCACCAGCTCGGGGCTGCTGCTGAAGATCTTGCTGTTGCCCGCGGCGATGAAGTGCGGGATGTGGATCTCGTCCGAGGTCCGCTCGTACTCCGTGCCGTTGAGGTCGCGGTAGAGGTCGTTGTCGAGGTTCGTCAGGGCGCCTTGGGCCGGAATCGCGCGGTAGATGATCGGATCCGGCGCGTAGCTGCTCATCAGGCCGCCTTCGAGGACCACGGCCGAGCCCGAGAGGTTGTTGAAGCTGATCGGTTGGCCCGCGGCGTTCTTGGCGAACACATAGCAGTAGCCGTTCGCGATCGCCGTGTTGCCGCCGGATGCGGCACCCGAGTCGAAGCGCGCATCGACGGTGATCGTGTCGTTGGGCGTCAGAGTGCGTGCGCGGTTGGTTTCGAGGCAGTCGGTCGAGTTGATGTAGACATACTCGACGATCACCGAGGTGGAGCTGCTGTGGTTCGTCAGCGTCAGCAGGGTCTGGTCGGCACGCGTGTTGTCGACGATCGGATAGACGAGCAAGCTGCCGAAGCCGCGCACGGAGTCGGCCGAGGCGTTGCTGGTCGTGGCCACGGCAGCGATGGCCGTGGAGAGGCCCGCGAAGGCCAGTTGGCGGAAGTGGGTCATGGTGTCGGTCTGCGAAAAAAGGGTTCTTTGGAGAAGCCCGGGCTCGAGCGTCGAGAGAGGACGCCAAACGGCCAAGGCTGGAGTGCGATGCAGGGAGGCTAGCGGAGGGTGGAGTCGACTGCATCGATCTCCGGAGCACTAAATGCGTCTTGCTATCCTGCAGCTGCAAGTTGACTGTTGAAAGGTAAATGGGCTTTGCGTAGAGGCCGATCTAGGCCCTCAATTGGGCGGCTTTTGCGCACCTTGCCCCTGTGCTTGGTCCAGCGGCGGCGCCGAGCCGCCCGGCCAAGCACGCGCCCCCGGCTCGCGTGGTCGCGAACCGGGGGCGCGTGATTCAGTCCGCGTTCGGCGTTGCGCTGGCTCTGCAGGAGCTGGGCGCGCGGCGCCGAACCGACTCGCGTCAGTTGTTGTCCGCCGTCGGGCCGAGGACGACGAGGTCGCCGTTGCTCTGCTCGCCGACGCCGTAGGGCAGGACGCCCGCCGACGAACCACTGAGGATGTCGATGTGCGCCGCGAGGATGGCCGGGTCGTTGTAGGTGGAGGTGCCGGAGAACGCGATGCGACCGTCGAGCCTGTACCAGCCCATTTCGATGCCTTCGACCGACTCGTTGGCGTCATCGTTCGTGCTGGCGAGGAAGTTCGAGGTGAAGGCGGCGTTGATCGCGGCCAGCGGCATGCGCTTGTAGCAGCTGAACGAAGTTTGGGCCGAGAAGACCTCTTCGTTGTCGTTGTAGATGAGGAAGTCGACGATGGCCGTGAACGACGAGCCGCCCGACAGGTTGATCAAGGAGATCGTCGGGGTCGAGGACGAAAGGCCGGACGCGGCGCCGAAGAAGCGCGGGACGATCAACTCGTCGGGCGTGCGGCTGTACTCGGTGCCGTTCAGGTCGCGCAGGCCGTCGTTGTCCGTGTCCGTGTTGGCGTTGGCCGCCGTCAGGCCTTGGAAGACGATCGGGGCGGCTTCGTACAGGCCCGAGTTGGGGGTGGCGACGACGGTGGCGCCGGCGAGGTTGTTGAAGGTGATCGCTTGCCCGGCGGCGTTCTTGGCGAACACGTACATGTAGCCGCGCGCCATGTTCGGGTTGTCGAGGTTCGACAACGTCGTGATGGTGTCGTTGGGCGTCAGGGTGCGGGTGCGGTTGAACTCGAGGCAGTCAGTCTCGTTGATGTAGACGTACTCGATGCGCACGCTCGCGTCGGCGCTGGCGTTCGTGACCGTGAAGGCCTGGACGGAACCGCGGGTGTTGTCGAAGAAGGGGAAGAGCAGCAGGCTGCCCGTCCGGTCCAAGGTGTTGGCGTTGGCGACGGAGCCCAGGGCGGCGACGGCGATGGTGGCGCTGAAGAGGAGAGTCTTCATGGTGTGGAGCCGAGGTGTGGCTGATTGGAGATCCGTGTCCGAGTCCCGCGGTCGCCTCAGAATCGAGGCGGTTTGGAGCCGCTGGCACCCGTAGGCCGGATGATGACGGGCAGCACCATGCAGGCTGGGAAGGAGGTCGTCTAGAGGTGCCTAAAATACGAACTTGGAAGATGAGGAAGCGCCGCAGCTAAGTCGCGTGTCCGTCTCGATCCATGCATTGCGACCTCGTTTAGGCAATAAAGAAATTTGCTAAGAAATTCAATCAAAGTTGACCGGGCTCCAGCGCCTCAGGCCACGTGCTCTCGCGTATTCGCCGGGTGCTGAGCGCCCCAATAGAATCGACCTCTCGCGGCTCATGCGTGCGCCGCGAGAGGTCGGTTCGGAATCAGAAGGCAGGTACTTTGGGTGCCTGCCTGGGCTCAGTTGTTGTCAGGGAAGATTCCCAGGACAACCAGGTCGCCGTTGGCCTGCTCGCCCATGCCGTACGGCAGGGTGGCGGCGGTCCAGCTGCCGACCTTGTCGAAGTGCGCGGCGAGGATCGCCGGATCCGACACGCTGGCGGCCGACGAGAACGCGATGCGGCCGTCCATCTTGTACCAGCCCATCTCGAGGTTCTTGCCATTGAGCGTCCAAGCTTCGTTGGTCGCGTTGTTGGTGGAGTCGAGGAAGCTGTCCGTGAAGGCGCCGTTGATGCTGGCGAGGGCCACGCGGCGGTAGCAGCGGAAGCTGTACTGGGCCGAGTAGACTTCTTCGTTGTCGTTGTAGATCAGGAAGTCGACGATCGCCGTGAAATCGCCGCCGCCGGTCAGGTTGATCAGGGCCAGTTCCGGGCGGGAGTCGCCGCTGGCGGAGATGAAGCGCGGGATCAGAATTTCGTCCGAGGCCTTCGTGTACTCGACGCCGTTGAGGTCGCGCAGGCCGTCGCTGTCGACGTCCGTCGCGGTGCCCTGGGCGCCCACGGCCTGGAAGACCACCGGGGCCATCTCGTACGGATCTTCGCCCGACTTGACGCAGATCGAGGCGCCGGCGAGGTGGTTGTGGCTGATGGCGGCGCCCGTCGTCGTGCTCTTGGCGAACACGTAGACGTAGCCCTTGGTCATGTTGGGGTTGTCGAGGTTCGTGTAGACCGTCAGCGTGTCGTTCGGCGTGAGGCGACGCGTGCGGTTGAACTCTTGGCAGTCGTACTCGTTGATGTAGACGAACTCGACGTCGACGTTGCCGATCGTGGAGTCGGCCGACGTGTTCGTCACCGTGATCGCGTGGATCGTGGCGCGGGTGTTGTCGAAGGAGGGGAACACCAGGAGGCTGCCCGCCTTGTCCGTCGTGTTGGCGGCGGCAAGGGTGCTCAGCGTCGCGACGGCGCCGAGGGTGAAGATGCTCTTCATGGAGAAGATCTCGATTTTGACTTTGGCCTTGGAGAGCTTCGTAGCGGCTGCCTCGCGGTGGCCCGAACAGGGCCGGCGAACCGAGAGACGCTTGGAGAGCTACGAAGTTGCATCTACATTAGCGAGGCCTGTTCAAGGCGCAAGGTTCAGAGTTGCATTTTGCCTATGGCATCTGATTTGGAGCTGCAACTCTTTGTTTTGTAGACATTTCAAGGGCTTTTGACTTGGGCTCTCATGGGCGAATAAGCGTCAGGCTTGAGCTTGTAGCTGGCTCGTGCGGTGGCTCGAAATGGCTTGGGCTGCTACGCGGCCTGGCTGTCCAGCGTTCATCTCGATGGGGGGAGGTGGACGATGCGAGCACAGCTGACTGTCGTGGCGGTCCTTTGCGCGGCAGGCACCTATGGGGAGGCCGCCAAAGATGCGCACCAGATTAGGTTGCAGGTCGCCTGCGCGAGCCGCATGCGGTCACAAAGCCATGCAGGGCACGACCCTGCGACGCGATCGCACATCTGGCCCGCGTCCGGTCCCGGGTTGGGCGGGCCGGCCTCCACTACTTGGGATTGGTCGTGGCGCGACTTGCAGGCCTTGCCGGGGATCGGACCGCGTCGGGCAAGCGCCATCGTCCAAGCGCGCCACTTCGATGTCTATGCGGCGGCTGTGCGGGACCCCGCCACGGCCGCACGCGCGCTCGGTGGCGCGTCGGCCCAAGCGGGCGTGCTAGCGACGGCTGCGGCCGGCCCGCCCGGGTTCGAGGCGCTGCATCTCTGGCGCAGCTTCGGACCCGAGCTGCTGGACTTGTTGCCGGGGATCGGGCCGGCGACGGTCGCGGCCCTGCGAGAACATTGGCGTTCGCTGCCAGCCTCGTCGGCGCAAGCTGAACTCGCCGGTCGCAGGCGTGGGGGACGCGCGGTTCCGCCCGTCGAGTACACTCCGCCGCCCGCGCGCCGCCCATGAGCTCGCTAGATGAACCCATGATCCCTCGGCACGGCCGCTTGCCAGCTGCGCGCCGTGGACAGCCACTACCCCTGTCCTTGGCCTGCATCGATGCCGCCGTTCGTCCTGCGCTGGCCGAGGACCGCGCTTGTGCGGGTCCCGTCGGCGAGGTCGATGTGACCACGCTGCATGCCGTGCCCGCCGCGGCGCGCGCGCGAGCAACCCTCGTCGCCAAGCGCCCGGGCGTCATGGCGGGCATGGCGGTCTTCCTGCGGGCCTTCGAGCTGTGCGACGCGACCTCGACGCGGCGCGCCTTGGTGCAGGACGGCGACGCCTTCCCGAAGGGCGCCAAGCTGGCCGAGATCGAAGGCTCGGCGCGTGCTCTGTTGTCGGCGGAGCGCACGGCGCTCAACTTCGTGCAGCGTCTGTGCGGCGTCGCCACTTCCACGGCGCGCCATGTGCTCTTGGCGCACGAGGGTGGCATGCGCCCGGTGCGCATCCTGGACACGCGCAAGACGACGCCCAACCTGCGCGAATTGGAGAAGCACGCCGTGCGCTGCGGCGGCGGCGAGAACCATCGGTTCGCGTTGCACGACGAGGCGATGGTCAAGGAGAACCACATCGAGCTCGCCGGCCGGCCGATTCCGCAGGTGCTGCGGGAGTTGCGCGCCGCGCTGGGGCAGGCGATGCGCATCACCTGCGAGGCGCGCGACGAGAGCGAGGCGCGCGCGGCCGTGGAGGGTGGCGCCGATGTCGTGTTGCTCGACAACATGGGCCCGGCCGAGATGCGGCGCTTGTGCCCGCTGCTGCGCGCGCAGGCGGCCGCGCTCGGAAACGCCATCGAGCTCGAGGCCTCGGGCGGCATCGACGAGTCGAGCTTGCGGACCGTGGCGGCCTCGGGCGTCGATCGCATTTCCATCGGCGCCTTGACCCATTCCGCGCCTGCGCTGGACTTGTCGCTGGACCTCGAGCCCCTGTCGACGGAGAGCAAGCCGTGAGCGCCACGCCCCCGAGCTCCGATGAGCTGCGCCTCGTGCTGCCGGCGGCCCACAGCGTGGAAGCGCGCTTGCGCGTGGAGCTGCGCGAGCATGCGCTC
Organism: Planctomycetia bacterium; assembly: GCA_005789645.1. Taxonomy (GTDB): domain Bacteria; phylum Planctomycetota; class UBA1135; order UBA1135; genus SXXH01. The sequence goes on along the minus strand of SXXH01000276.1, from coordinate 6,020 downwards.
GCGCGTGAAGTGCCCGAGGACGAGCTGCCCTTCCTCGAGTTCGTGCTGAGCGAGTTGTGCTCCAACGCCATCGACCACGGCGGCGGCGACGGCGTGCGGGACGAGGCCGATTCGCTGGCGGCAGTGCGCATGACGGTCAGCTTCCGCGTCCAGGGCGGCGCCTGGGCCTTGTCCGTGGCCGACATGGGCGGTGGCGATCCCGAACTCGTGCGCGAGCGCCTGCAGGACGAAGAGCAACCGGACCTCGACGGCCATCGCGGACGCGGGCTGTACCTGCTCAAGGGGCTGCTCGACCGCTTCCATGTGCAAAAGAGCCGCGACGGACTCGGACTCGAGTTCACCGCGGTCAAGCGCTGGACCGAGGACTAGGCCGGCCATGCGGCGCGGGGCGGGCATGGCGCAGGCCCTCGCGGCTCGACTGGGACTCCTGCCTGGCTGGTTGGCGGTCCTGTTGGCGTTTGGCTGGTACGCGCTGGTGTGGCGGCTCTCCTCCGGGCCCGCGCCTTCGACCGGAGGCGGGCTCGGCGGGGACTTGCTGGCGAACTTCCTGCACGCGGTCGTGTACGGGTTCCTCGCGCTCTTGTGCCTGCTCGCCCTGCCGCGCAGGCGCGGCGCGTGGACCGTCGAGGCGCGCTGGGTGCTGGGCGTGGTGGCGTTGTGCGCCGTGCTGGGCTTGGTCGACGAATGGCACCAGCACCATGTGCCGGGGCGCGACGCCTCCCTGCCGGACATCCTGACCGACGCGGCGGGCGCCTTGGGCACGGGCTGGTGCGTGCGGGCAGCCTTGGCGGGGTCCGCGCTGTTCCCGCGCATCGCCGCCAGCCTCGTGGCGTGCGCGGTCTGCGCCGCGCTCGCTACCTTCTTGCCCCTCTGGCTGCCCGGGACGTGGTGGCTCTGAGGTGCCCGATCCCATGCAGACCGACCCGACCAACTACCGCTCGCCGCTCGCCGAACGCTACTGCTCGCAGGCGATGCGCTCCAACTTCTCGGACCAGAAGAAGTTCACCACTTGGCGCGCGCTGTGGATCGCCCTGGCCGAGTGCGAGCGCGAACTGGGCCTCGCCATCGCGTCCGAGCAAGTCGACGAGCTCAAGCGCAACGCGACGAACCTCGACCTCGAGGCGGCCGCGCGCCACGAGAAGGAACTGCGCCACGACGTGATGGCGCAGATCCACGCCTGGGGCGAGCAGTGCCCGCGCGCGCGGCCGATCATCCACCTCGGGGCGACCTCGTGCTTCGTCACGGACAACAGCGAGCTGATCGCGATGCGCGACGGCCTGCGCCTGCTGCGCGCGCAATTGGTGTCGACGATGAAGGTGCTGCGCGACTTCGCGTTGCGCTGGAAGGACCTGCCGACCTTGGGTTGGACGCACTTCCAACCGGCGCAAGCCACGACGGTCGGCAAGCGCGCCTGCCTGTGGCTTCAGGACCTCGCGCACGATCTCGAGGACCTCGACCACGCCGAGGCGAGCCTGCGCTTCCGCGGCGTCAAGGGCACGACCGGCACGCAGGCGAGCTTCCTCGAGTTGTTCGGCGGCGACCACGAGAAGGTGCGCGAGCTCGACCGGCGCGTGACTGAACGCATGGGCTTCGCGAAGAGCTACGGCGTCACCGGCCAGACGTATCCGCGCCAGGCCGACTTCCGCGTGCTGCAGGTGCTGTCGTCGATCGCGCAGAGCGCGCACAAGTTCGCCACCGACCTGCGGCTGCTCGCCAACAGGAAGGAGCTCGAGGAGCCGTTCGAGACCAAGCAGATCGGCTCTTCCGCGATGCCTTGGAAGCGCAACCCGATGCGCAGCGAGCGCATCTGCGCACTCTCGCGCTTCGTCATCTCGCTGCTCGACAACGCGGCGCACACCGCGGCGAACCAGTGGCTCGAACGCACGCTCGACGACTCGGCCAACCGGCGCCTCGCCATCGCCGAGAGCTTCCTCGCCACGGACGCGGTGCTGAACCTGTACCTGAACGTGGCCTCGGGGCTGGTGGTCAACCCGCACGTGGTGCGGCGCGGCTTGCTGGAGGAACTGCCGTTCCTCGCCAGCGAGCACCTGATGATGGAGGCGGTGAAGCTCGGAGCCGATCGCCAGGATGTGCACGAGTCGATCCGGAGTGCCAGCCACAAGGCCGCGCGCGCCATCAAGGATGGCGAGCCCTCGCCGTTCCGCGCGCTCTTGGCCGAGGATCCGGTGCTGGCGCCGCTCGCCAAGCGCCTCGACGAGCTGCTCGACCCCGCGTTGTACGTGGGCCGCGCGCCGCGCCAGGTGGTCGAGTACGTGGCCGAGGAGATCGACCCGCTGCTCGAGCGCCACGCGGCGCTTTCGAGCGCGACCAGCGAAGTGAAGGTCTGAGGCGCGGCGCGACGTCGCCGCACTCGCGTCTCGCGGCGTGCATCCGCGCCTTGGCCGAGCGTTGCTCCTTCGCGCCGGCTTCCGCCTCGCCTGCCCCGCGATCCGCCTTCGATCCGCCCGGCCGACCCGGCGCCGCCCGCGCTTGGGCCGCTCGGGGCCCTTCCGCGGGCGTTGGGCGCCCGTCGCGCGCGAGTCGCTAAAGCCCGCGGCTGCCCACGCCGATAGACGGAAGGAATTTCCGCCTCGGTCCACTCGCGGGCCGGGACGGCCAAGTCAAGGAGCGCTGACGCATGTACGGACTCGTGAATCTCGCGGTGCAGGACCTCGTGACCAAGAACTTCGGCGAGGAGACTTGGTGCCGCATCAAGGCGCGCGCCGGCGTCGAGGAGGACGCCTTCCTGCGCCTGACGCAGTACCCCGACAAGCTGACCTACGACCTCGTCGGCGCGGCTTGCGCGGAGCTCGGCGCGGACGCCTCCGACATCCTGCGCACCTTCGGCAAGTTCTGGATCGGCTTCGCCATGAAGGAGGGCTACCGCGAGCTCTTCCTCATCTCGGGTCGCGACATGAAGACCTTCCTCGCCAACCTCGACAACCTGCACGCGCGCCTCGGCATGACCTTCGTCGGCATGGACGCGCCGAGCTTCGTGGTCGTCGACAAGGGCCCCGACGAACTCGAGCTGCAGTACTACAGCTCGCGCCCGGGCCTGACGCCCTTCGTGCAGGGCCTGCTCGAAGGCCTGGGCGAGGTGTTCCGCTGCCGCGTCGAGGCGACGATCGTCTCCACGCGCGCCGAGGGCCACGACCACGACACCTTCCACGTGCGCTGCACGCCGATCGTCGCCGCCGACGGCGCCGCCAGCCTGAAGGGCGGCTGAGCGCGCCATGGACGCTCCGGCGGCGCACGACCTGCTGGCCACGGCCTTCCCGTTCCACCTCGTGTTCGACGAAGGGTTGCGGCTCGCGCGCGTGGGCCGCGGGGTGGAGCGGGTCTGCCCGCAGGCGGCGCCGGGCGTCGGGTTCTTCGACATCGCGCGCATCCTGCGGCCCAAGGGTCCCAAGGACGCCGCTTCGATCCGCGCGCGCAGCAGCCAGCTGTTCGTGCTGCAGTTCCTGCACAACGGCCTGCAGTTGCGCGGGCAGGTCATCGTGCTGCCCGACGACGGACCGCAAGGCGGCATGCTCGCCTTCGTGGGCTCGCCGTGGGTCACCGACCTCAAGTCGCTGGAAGGGCTCGGCCTGACGCTTGCCGACTTCGCCATCCACGATCCGGTGACGGAGTTCGTGCTGCTCTTGCAGACGCGCGACATGGCGCTCGAGGACGCGCAGGTGCTGGCGCGCAAGTTGGAGAAGGAGCGCGCCGAGCTGCGCGAGGTCGCCGCGCTGCAGAGCGTGCAGATCGAGGTCTCCGAGTCGTTGGCGCGCGCCGAGGACGAAGCCGCCGCCGCGCAGGCCTTGCTCGACTCGGTGTGCGGCGGACTGGACTACGACCTCGGCGAGCTGTGGCTGGTCGACGGCTCCGGCGCGGCCGTCAGGTCCTACGAGTGCAACACGCAAAGGTCCCCGTCGATCGCGCGCTTCCTCGAGTTGTCGCGCGAGCTACGCCTGTCGCCGGGCGAGTCGATCGTGGGTCGCGTGCTCGCGACCGGCGAGCCGTACTCGACCGACGACGCCGGGCACGACCCGCTGTTCGTGCGCGCGGGCATGGCCGCCGAGGCCGGCCTCAAGGCGACCCTCGCGGTGCCGGTCTCGAGTTCCGGCCGGGTGCTGGGCGTGCTGTTGCTGCTCGCCTCGCGCGAATTGGTGCACTCGGGGCGCACGATCGACGGCATCGCGCAGATGGGCGAGCGCCTCGGCTGGTACCTCGAGCGCTCGCGCGCGCTCGAGACCGTGCGCCGGGCCATGGAGGGCGCCGAGGAGGCCAATCGCGCCAAGAGCGCGTTCCTCGCCTCGATGAGCCACGAGATCCGCACGCCCCTCAACGCCGTCATCGGCATGGGCGCCTTGCTGCTGGACACGCGCCTGTCGCAGGAGCAGCGCGAGCTGGTCGAGGTCATGCGCAACAGCGGCGACGCGCTCTTGGCGATCATCAACGACATCCTCGACTTGTCGAGGATCGAGTCGGGACGCGTCGAGCTCGAGCGACGCGAGGTCGATCCGCGCGTGGTGGTCGAGGAGGCGCTCGACGTCGTGGCGCTGCGCGCCGCGCAAAAGGGCCTGCGCCTCGCCTCGATCGTGGCCGCCGACGTTCCGGACGAAGTCGTCATCGATCCGCTGCGCCTGCGGCAGGTGCTGGTCAACCTCGTGGGCAACGCCGTCAAATTCACTGAACAAGGCGAGGTCGTGGTCGAGATCGCCGCCGCGGGCGTCGACAAGCTCGAGTTCCGCGTGCGCGACACGGGGATCGGCATCCCGCTCGATCGACGCGATCGCCTGTTCCAGTCGTTCTCGCAGGTCGACGCCTCGACCACGCGTCGCTTCGGCGGGACGGGGCTTGGACTGGCCATCTCGCGCCAGTTCGTGCAGCTGTGCGGCGGCGCGATCCGCGTCGACTCGGAGGAGGGCCGCGGATCCACCTTCGCCTTCGACATCGAGGCGCCGCGGGCCACGACCTTGCGTCGCGATCGCTCGAGCGGCCTGTCGGGAGCGACGGCGCTCGTCGTCGATGGACACGCGGCCACTTGCGCCAGCCTGCAAGGCGCCTTGCTGCGGCTCGGCGTCGTGGCGCGCCAGGCCGTCGACATCGCTTCGGCGCGCGTGGCGCTGGAGACGGCGCCGGTGGACTTCGCGTTCGTCGATGGAGCGTTGCTCGCCGGCGACGAAGGCGGTTGGCGCGAGTTGCGCGACGCGCGCGGCCCCGTGCTGATCGCGCTGCATCCCTTGGGGGCGCAACTGCGCATCCCCTGCGCCCAAGCGACGCTGACCACGCCCGTGCGCGGCGCGGCACTCGAGCTCTTGTTGCGCGACCTGCGCGAGGCCGGTCCGCGCGCTCCCTTGCCCGCCGCGAGCGAACAGCACGGCACCGAGCTCGCGCGCCTGCGCGTGCTGCTCGTCGAGGACAACGCCATCAACCGCAAGGTCGCGTCGCGCATGCTGCACAAGCTGGGCATCGAGCCCGCCGTGGCGGAAAACGGACGAGAAGCCGTCGAAGCGCTGCTCGCCGGGAACTATGACTTGGTCCTGATGGATGTGCAGATGCCCGAGATGGACGGCATGGAAGCCACGCGCCGCATCCGCGGCCTGTCCTTGCGCAACCAGCCTCGGATCGTCGCCATGACGGCCAATGCCGTCGAAGGCGATCGCGAAGCCTGCCTCGAGGCGGGCATGGACGACTATGTCGCCAAGCCCGTGCGGTTCGAGGCCCTGGAAGCCGCGCTCCGCCAAGCCCCAGTCGCCTGCGCGCCGCGCGGCCACCACCGGCCCGCAGGCGGGAACGGGGGCGGCCAGGCTCTGCCCGGGGCCTCCGCGGGGGACAAACCGGCTTCCGACGCGGAAACCGGGAAGGCCGGGAACCAATGACGGCGGATGCCTGTCCGAAGATCGAGCCGCGATGGGTGCGAAAGGAGTTCTCCCTCCGAAAGCGCCTTCCGCGAGCGTCGCTCCGACCCCAGCCGGATCTTGCTAGTACTTTTGACTAGGGCGGTTCCGGCCGAGAGGCCGACCACCCGCAGC
>SXXH01000275.1 GCA_005789645.1 Planctomycetia bacterium | reverse complement strand
GAGGCCCTCGCCCTGCGAGGCGCCCGCCACCAAGCCGGCGATGTCGACGATCTTGACGCTCGCAGGCACGATGCGGTCGGTCTTGATGTGCTTGTGGATCGTCTCGAGGCGTTCGTCGGGCACGTCGACCACGCCCACGTTGGGCTCGATGGGGCAGAACGGGTAGTTCGCGCTCTCCGCGCCCGCGGCGGTGATGGCGTTGAAGATGGTGCTCTTGCCGACGTTCGGCAGTCCGACGATTCCGCAGGCGAGACCCATGGTGCGCTCCGAGTGTTCCTCCCCGCGCCGGGGCGGCGAACGGGGGCGGAGATTCTAGCTAGTCGCCGGCGTAGCCGATGCGGGCGAGTTCGTTCCTGGCGGCTTCGTCGAGCTGGAGGACCCCGCGCGGACGATCGGCGCCCTGCGTGCGGCGATGGCGCGCGAGCAGGGCCTGCCGCAAGGCCGCGCCGCGGGAAGGGTCCAGCGGCGCCAGGCCGGAAGCGGAAAGCTCGAAGGTCGTCCCGCCCGCGCCGGCCGCGACATGCTTGATCGAACCGGAATAAAGCGCCTTGTGCTCGCGTTCGCCCCACAGGATGGCCTCGGCGACGACCTCGCGGTCCCCTCCGGTTCCACCGAAGAGGGGCACGAGGCTCGCGCCCTCGGACAGCTCGTGCGGCGGTCCCCAACCGAGGAGCTCGGAAAGCGTCGGGTAGAGGTCCAGCGTGCGCACGCGCGCGGACACGCGCCGCGGCTCGACGCGTCCCGGCCACGACAGGACGAAGGGCACGCGCAGCAGCTCCTCGTGCATGGCGTGGCCGTGGTCGCAACCGCCATGTTCCCAGAACTCCTCGCCGTGGTCGGAATGCAGCACGACGATGGTATTGTCAAGTTCTCCTGACAAGCGCAACGATTCCAGCAGGCGGCCGAGCTGCGCGTCGGCGTAGGCCACTTCCCCATCGTAGAGGTCCGAGCACAGCTTGCGCGTGGCCTCGTCGGCGCCCCCGCGCAGCGCGGACAACGTCGGCGGCCAATCCGCCAAGTCGTCGACGGACACGCCGGCGAACTGGCGGTCGAACGGCGCCGGCGGCGCGTAGGGCATGTGCGGATCGATGAGGTGCAGGAACACGAGCCAAGGGCGGGCTCCGTGCGCGGCGATCCAGGCTTGCGCGCGCTCGACGCCGGCCTTGGCGCCGTGCTGGTAGCGCTCCCAGCGGTCGAAGCCGCGGTCGACGCCAGCGCCCGCGCCGATGTAGGGATTGCAATAGAACCCGGCGGTCCACCAGCCCGCCTCGCGCGCCGCCTCGGCCAGCGTGCGCACGTCGGGCCGCAACAGCTCGGTCGTCTTCCTCTGGGCCAACTCGTCGGTGCCGAAGCGATCCTCGCGCTCCGTCACGACGCCCGCGCGGTGGTCGGCCGGCGAGAGGCCCGTGAACAGCGAAGCGTACGAAGGCAGCGTCCACGGCGCGCTGCTGTAGGCGCGCTCGAACAGGACGCCGCGCGCGGCCAGCGCGTCGAGGTTCGGCGAGGTGCCGCGCGCATGGCCGTAGCAACCCAGCCGGTCGGCGCGCAGGGTGTCGATCGACAAGATCAGCACATTGGGCGCGTCGGCGCGCGGCGCGACACGCTCGCGCCACGCCAGGGGGATGCCGAACGCGCCGCGCGCCAACGCCGCGCCCGCGGGCGCCACGCCTTCGACCTCGGCGGCGAGCTCGATGCGCGCCTCGCCGGCGGGCAGCTCCAACTCGAGCGCGACATCGCCGAGGAGTCCGCCCCACTCGGCGGCCGTGGCGACGAGCTCCACTCGCCGTCCACCACCGGCCACGCTGGCCGACAGGCGCACGCGCGTCGCGGGATCGATGCCAGGCGCCTCGGACAGGTCGAGGCCCACTTCGAAGCGCGCGCGTCCGCCGTGCCACGCCGGGGCGCGGACTTCGCGGCGCGCGCCCAGCGGCACGGTCCACGCATCGAGGGCCAACGCCGCCATGCGCGAGGACTCGGCGCGCGAACGACGCACATCCTCCTTGGCGTCGATGCGCTCGTCCGGGCGACGCAACTCGAGACGCGCCACGCGCGGCGGGTCGAGCTTGCCGCACGCGGCGAGCAGCAGCAGGGCGCAGAGCGGAATGCGGCGCATGGGAGCCATCCTAGCAGCGACCGCTCGGCGCCCCCACCCGCGTCGCGGCCCCGCGCCGACCTCAACGGCCAGCGGCCAGCCGATACAACCCATGGCGTCCGACTCCGTCGAGCACGACCAGTTCATACGGCCCGCCATCCTCGACGAGGCAGCGCCGGTCCTTCATCAGGCGCGCCACGCCCACGATCCAAGTCGGCGCAGCTTCGCGCGGCATGTCGCCGGAGGGCGCGATCTCGCTCGCGCGCACGCCTTGGTCGAGCAGGCGGAAGATGGGCACCTTGTCGAAGGCCGAACCCACCGCCTCGCCTTCCACGCGACGCTCGGCCAGCAGCGCGTACAGCGCATCGTCCACATGGCGCTGGTCCTTGGGCGTCTCGGAGGCGCGCTGGTAGAGCGTGCGCAGGAAGAACGGGTCGTCGAGGCCCTTGTCGAGGCTCGCGCGCGTCGCGAGCAGGCACCAGCCGGCGACCAACAGGGCGGCGCAGGCCGCGGGCGCGCGCGGCAAGGCCAGCGCCCCGTGCGCCGCCAGCAAGCACGCGATGGCGACGGCCGGCAAGTACGCGCGCAGCAACCATGCGTCGCCGAAGAAGACGAACAACATCGTGCAGCCGAGGATCGCGGTCGCGAGCAACCACAGGCAGGCGCGACGCGAACGACGCCACGCGACGACGACGCCAAGGAGCGCCGCCGCGAGCACGATCCAACCGACCAAGGAGAACGCGCGTTGATCGACGAACAGATCGGCGAGCGTCTTGGACTTGAGCTCGAACCAGGGCAGCTGCGCCCTCCCCGCGGGATCGAACCAGTACTTCTGCGCGAACGGCGAGTACAGGAAGAGCGCCAGCGTCGCCGCACCCACCGGCGCGCAACCCAGGACGTAGGCGATCGTGCGGTGCGACCACAGCCGCGCCGCGAGTCCGGGCGCGTCATCCTCGGTCGGCGCCCAGGCGCGCATGCCGAGCACCACGAACGACGAGGCGACGATCCACGGCGCCACGTTTTCCTGCCAGCCGAAGGCTAGCAGCGAAGTCGCCGCCAGCGCCAGCGCGCACCACCCCGCGCAACGCCGCGACAGCGGACGCGGATCGCCTGCGAGGCGCCAGGCGATGGCGAGGAAGCCGAGGTAGAAGGCCGTGAAGCCCGCTTGTCCCCAACCCGAACGGCCGTAGAAGACGAGCAACGGGTGGACCGCGACGAGGAGCGCGGCGCAAAGCGCCGTCCACGCCTGCCCTTTCCAAAGACGCCGCGCGAGGAGCCATGCGAACCACACGCCGGCGAGCGAGGTCAGCACGCTGGAGAGGCGCAGCGACTCGATCGCTCCGAAGCCCATGCGCCACAGGACGCGCGTGGTCCACTGGTGCAGGTAGCTGTGCTGGTAGGTGTCGATCTCGTCGTCGTAGTTGGCGAAGAGCTCCTTGATCCACGCCAAGTCCTCGGCGGGCCAGTTCCACGCGTCGAAGCCGCGCTCGAGCTCGTGGATGCGCGCCGAGTGCAGGTACGAACCGTCGTCCGGTCCGTTGCGGAAGGCGCCCAGATCGTCGACGCGCCACCAAGCCGCCACGGCGAGGATCGCGCCGAAGACGAGCCACGCTACGAGCGTCGGACGCCCGTGCCGCTCATCCCGGTTCGCCTGCACCTCCCGGTTCGCCTGCTCCACCTGCTTCGACGGCGCGCGCCTCACGGCAACGCGACGCAGTCGATCTCGACCAGCGCGCCGCGCGGCAGTCCAGCCACCGCGACCGTCGCGCGCGCGGGCGGGCAATCGCCGACGAAGTGGCGGCCGTAGACTTCGTTCATCGGCCCGAAGTGCTCCATGGTCGTCAAGTACACGTTGCACTTGACCACCTTGGACAGGTCGGTGCCCGCCGCCGCCAGGACCGCGGCGAGGTTCTGGAGCACACGCTCGGTCTGCGCCGCCACGTCGCCTTGCAGGAACTGTCCGCTGGCGGGGTCCAGCGCGATCTGCCCGGAGCAATGGACCAGGCCGCCGGCGAGGACCGCTTGGCTGTAGGGGCCGATGGCGGCGGGAGCGTGGGGAGAGCTGATCTTCTGCTTCATGGTCTGGACTCCTTGCGCGCGAGGGCGGCGGCCACGGGCGGCGGCACGAAGCGCGACGCGTCGCCGCCGTGCGCGGCGATCTGCCGCACGAGCGTGCTCGAGACGTGCGCATACTCGCCTTCTGGAACGAGCAGCACGGTGTCGAGCCCCGACAAGTCGCGGTTCGTGCGCGCCATGGCGATCTCGTAGTCGAAGTCGGTGCCGCTGCGCACGCCGCGCACGAGCACATCGGCCCCTGCGGCGCGGGCGCCAGCGACCGCGAGCCCGGCCACCTCGACCACGGCGACGCCGGACAACCCGGCGAGCGAAGCGCGCGCGAGCTCGATGCGCTCGATCACGCTGAAGTGGCCGCGCTTGGCCGGATCGTGCGCCACGCCCACGGTGACGCGCCCGAAGAGCGCCACGGAACGGCGCACGAGGTCGAGGTGCCCCAGCGTGAAGGGGTCGAAGCTGCCGGCGAAGAAGGCGTGCGAGGCCATCGCGTCCATGATCTTACGCATCCGCCTGCTGCAGGGCGAGGCGCGCCGCGCGTCAGGTACTTCGGGAGGAACGCGCGTGCTCGGGGGATCGATGGTTGCTTGGTTGGGATCGGCCCTGCTGGCAGGCGCCCTCGTCGGGGCTTGGGCGCAGCGCCTGCGGCCCCAAGGCGCGCCGTCGTGGTCGGAAGACCTGCCATGGGATCTGGCCTGGCGCAGCGTGGGCTTCGCGTTGCTCTTGCTGGCGGTGCTGCGGGCTCCGTTCGGTGGTCGGCTGGCGCGCGGAGTTGGACTCTCCTGCCTGCTGCTGGCCCTCGCCGCGTTCGCCGCGAGCCGCTTCGCCTCCGAGCGGGGCGGCCGGACGCTCGCGATCCAAGGCCTCTACGAATCCGCGCGCGCCCATCCGCCGGCGCAGCCCATCGTCGGGCGTTGGCATCCCGGACCGGCCGTCGATCCGCTGGCCCAGCCGGGGTGCGACCTCGCCCAGGTGGGTGGGGTCGCATGGAGCGTGCCGCGCGGCCATCTCGCGGATGGGGACTGGGTGGCCTTCCTCGCTCGCCCCAAGCAGACGCAACTGGCGCGCGGACTCGTGCCCGGGCCGCGCGAGCGGCGCGCCGCGGAGAGTCGCACGCCTTGCGCACCGGGGGAAGTGCTGCGCTTGGCGCGCGACGCGACGCCGCTGGTGGCGCAACTGCGCAGGACGGCGGACAAGCTGCGCGCGCGCATCCTGGCGCGCTGCGACGAACTGCGCGATCCCGAGGCGCGCGGACTCGTGGCGGCGCTGCTCGTCGGCGACGTGCAGCGCCTGCCCGCGGGCCGCGGCGATCTGTACGTGCGCACCGGCACCTACCATGTGCTCGCCGTGTCGGGCCTGCAAGTCGCACTGCTGGCCGTGCTGTGCGTGCTGCCGCTGGCGCGACTGGCGTGCTTCGTGTTGGGGCTGTGCACGCGCTCCAGGCCGCCGGCCGAGCCGTTGGCCTTGGCGCTGCTGCTGGTGTTCACCGCCATCGTCGGCGGAGGGGCTCCCATCGTGCGCGCCACCTCGTGCTTCGCGTTCGGGCTCGTCGCGGCGCGCCTGAAGTGCCCCGAGCCCGCGCGCATCGGCGAAGTCCAAACCCGCTTGCCGGTGGCGCAGGACCCGCTCGCGTCGTGGTGGTTGGCGTTGTGCCTCGAACTCCTGCTGCGTCCTGCAGCGCCGCTCTCCTTGTCGATGCAGCTGTCCTTCGGCGCCACGCTGGGCCTGGTGCTCGGGACGCGCGCCGCGAGCCTGCCCTTCGAGCCATGGCTGCGCCACGAGCCCGATCGGCTGCGCCAACTACAGGCGCCCTGGCGCGCATTCCTCGATGCGCTGCGCGTGCGCGCCGGCAAGGTCTGCGCCACGGCCTTGGGCGCATCGCTGGCGGCGACGGGCGCGACGCTGCCCTTCTTGTGGGATCTCCAGCACGAGTGGGCCCCGATCGGCGTGATCGCCACGCCGGCGGTCTTCGCGCCGATGCTCGTGCTGCTCGTCTATGGTTGGGCCTGGACGCTCGCGCCGGGCTTGCCGGAGGCGCCCCTGTCGTGGTCGGCGCGAGCCTTGGTCGACATCCTGCGCGTCGCCGACGAACTGCCCGGCTCGCCCAGCGCCTTGCCTCTGCGGCCGTGGTGGCTGGTGCTCTTGGCGGTGATCCTGTCGTTCGCCTTCCTGCGCGCCACACGACCGACGAGGCGTTGGCTGGCCGGGCGCGGCGCGTGTCTAGCATGGGCGGCGCTGTGCGCGACCTGGAGCGCGCGTCCGGCGCGACTGGAAGTGCACCAACTGGCAGTGGGCCACGGCAGCGCGCTCGTCGTGCGCGCACCCGGCAGCCCAACTTGGATCATCGATGCAGGCTCGCGCGACCGCGCGGATGTGGCGCGCGAGGCCTTGGCGCCCACGCTCGCGTGGTTCGACGACGCGCGACTGGCCACCTGCGCCACGCACGAGGACGCCGACCACATTGGCGCGCTGGCGTGGCTGGCGGCGCACCGCGCCCCGATCGTGCACGCGGGAGCGACCAGCAAAGTGCTGTTGGCCGCCCTGCCGCGCGGCGCGCGCCGCGTCGATTGCGCGAGCGGCGCGCTGGTGCTGCACGAGGACGCGCGCGCCGGCTTGGAGCTGCGGCTGGAGCGCGGCCTCGAACGCGCCGGCAACGAGGGCTCGCGCACCTTCATCGCCAGCTTCGCGGGCCGCGAAGTCGTGGTCTGCGGCGACGCGGAGGCAGAGGGGCTGGAGGCGTGGCTGGAGCGACGCGCACCGCGGCCCGTGGAGTTGCTCGTCTGGCCGCACCATGGCGCGGACTTCCTGCTGGGCGCGCGGCTGCTCGAGGAGTTGGCGCCCCGCGAAGCGTGGTTCAGCAGTTCGGATCCCGCTCCACCCGCCTCGCGCCTGTGCGAGGACACGCGACCGGGCCCCACGCGCTGGCGCTCGAGCGCCGAGGGACCACTGTCATGGCGCGCGCGCGACGAAGACGCTCGCCCCGACCAGCGGCCCTGACCAAGAAGTGCGACGAGCACACGTGAAGAGCACGCCAGCCTCGCAGTCGCGTCGCCGACATCCGCCGGTCCTCGCACTGCGCCTGACCTGCGGCTTGGGCCTTGGCATCGGCATCGGCCTTCAGGTGCCGGCGGCCGCTTGCGCCGGCTTGCCGAAGGCCGCATCCAAGGTGCCCTTGAAGCCTTGCACGGCGGTGCGCTGCAGGTAGATCTCCAGCCCGCG
>SXXH01000274.1 GCA_005789645.1 Planctomycetia bacterium | reverse complement strand
TGGTGCGCGAGTTCGCCGGAGTGGTCGAGGACGCGCCGTATCCGCTGTTGCGCGTGCCGCGGCCGGGTGGCGGCGCGTCGAGCTACCTGCTCGTGGCGCCCGGCAAGCATGGCGCGGATGAACTCGTGGCTCCCTTCGTCGGTCGAGGCGCGCGCCTCGCCGGTTCGTTGGTCCACCAGGGGGGACGCACGATGATCGAGGTCGTGCCGGGCTCCCTGCGGGCCGAGGAAGTGCGCCTGGAAGGCGTCGGCGGACGCGAACCCCTGGGACGCTTCGTCCTGCGCGGCGAGATCGTCGACAGCAAGTGCCATCTCGGCGTGATGAACCACGGCGAGCGCCGCACGCACCGCGCCTGCGCGAAGCTGTGCGTCAGGGGCGGGATCCCGCCGCTCCTGTGGGTCGAGGACGGGCGCGGAGGCTTGCGCCGCTTCTTGCTGGTGGGCGAGCGCGGCGAGGCGGTCAACGCCCAGGTCGTCGACCTGGTCGGGGACCCGGTGGAGATCGAAGGCGAGGTGGAGCGCGACGGCGACATGCTGGTGCTGCGCGCCGATCCGGCGTCCTACCGCAGGCTCGGGGACTGAGCCGGACAATGTCGGAAGGAGTGGACATGAGCATGGAAGCGGCTGGTTGGCACGACGTGGGCTCGGTGGAGGAACTTGCTGGCGTTCCGCTGCGGCAAGTGGCCGTCGGTCGCGCCAAGCTCGCGCTGTCCTTCAAGGACGGGGTCTTCGGCGCCGTCAACGGCGCCTGCAACCACGCGGGTGGTCCGTTGGGCCAGGGGACCTTGGACGGCGACTACGTCGTGTGCCCGTGGCATGCCTGGAAGTTCCATCGGGTGACCGGCGAGGGCGAAGCGGGCTACGAGGCGGATTGCGTGCCCCGCCACGAGGTCAAGGTGGAAGGCGGCCGCGTGCTGGTGCGGGAGGAGCCGTCCACGCGGCGCAACAAGCTGCCGCACGCTGCGCATCCTCTCGATCGCGACACCACGCGCTCGCCGGGACCCCTGCGCGTGGTGGGCATCTCGACCACCGCCATGCACGCCAAGTTCGGGCGCTACTCGACATCCGAGGCGCTCTTGGAGAGCGCCCTCGAACAAGCGCGCTCCAAGCACGGCTTGGAGACGCGCATGGTCAAGCTGCGCGACCTCTCCTTCCGCGCCTGCGAGGGCTACTACTCGAAGAGCGCCAAGGCCTGCACCTGGCCGTGCACCATCTCGCAGCAGGATCCCGCCGACGGCATGGCCGAGGTCTACGAGAATCTCGTCTTTTGGGCCGACGTGGTGCTGGTGGCGACGCCGATCCGGTGGGGGGTGGCCAGTTCGCTCTACTTCAAGATGGCCGAGCGGCTGAACACGATCCAGAACCAGATCACGCTCAAGGAGCGCGTGATGCTCAAGGACAAGGTGGCGGGTTTCGTCGTCACGGGTGGCCAGGACAACATCCAGGCCGTGGCGGGCCAGATGATGCTCTTCTTCGGCGAGTTGGGCCTGCAGTTCCCGCAGTTCCCCTTCGTCGCCCACAGCCGTGGTTGGACGGCCGAGGACATGGAGCGCAACGTCGAGTTCGTGCGCAAGGACGTCGACCTCCACGACGGAGCGCGCGCGTTGCTGGATCGCTGCGTGGACCTCGCCGCGCGACTGCAGGCGAGCGCGGCGCCCGCCTACGAGCGCGGCGGGCGCAAGGCCAGCGGCGGCCACGGCTCTACTGGATCTTGACGCGCCGTCCACGCTGTCCTGATCAAGGAACCGCCAACTCGCGTCCCAGATGGCGCGAACGAGCTTGGTCGAAGGGGAGGTCGAGGGCGCAGCCGAGTCTCGGCCGCGCGTCGATGCCAGGCTGCCAGCGGGCTTGCTGCGCGTCCTTGCCCGGGAAGACGTCAATTTCCTGCTGACCAATCGCATTCCGCGCAGGTTGGCGACGAAGTTCATGGGCTGGTACAGCCGGATCGAACAACCGCTCCTGTGCCGCGCCTCCATCGCCGCTTGGCGCTTGTTCGCGCCTGATCTCGACCTCGCCGAAGCCAAGGAGTCGAGCTTCAAGAGCGTGCATGACTGCTTCGTGCGCGAACTCAAGCCCGGCGCGCGCGTGGTGGACGCGACGCCAAGCGTGCTCGCCAGTCCCGTCGATGCCATCGTCGGCGCGCACGGCGTGGTCGAGGACGGATTGGTGTTGCAGGCCAAGGGCATGCCCTACACGTTGGACGAGCTGCTCGCGGACGAAGGACTCGCGCGGCGCCATCGCGGAGGCAAGTTCCTCACGCTGCGCCTGAAGTCCAGCTTCTACCACCGCTTCCACGCGCCCTGCGACGGCCGCATCGAGCGCGTCGACTACATCTCCGGGGACACCTGGAACGTGAACCCCATCGCGTTGCGGCGTGTCGAGCGCCTGTTCTGCCGCAACGAGCGCGCCGTGCTGGACCTGCGCCTGCCGAACGCCGACCAGGTGCTGACCTTGGTGCCCGTGGCGGCGATCCTCGTGGCCAGCATCCGGCTCAAGTTCCTGACGGGCGAGCTGGACCTGCGCAGCCGCGGACGCAACCGCATCGAGTGCGCCGAGTCGTTCCGGCGCGGCGAGGAGCTGGGTTGGTTCCAGCACGGCTCCACCATCGTGCTGCTCGCCACGGGCGGCTTCGAATTCGACGAACGGGTCCGCGAGGGGGCGCTGGTCAAGATGGGCCAGCCGCTGTTGCGCGGACTGCAGGCCTGACGCCGGACGCTCCGGCGACCATCAACACCAGAGCACAGAGGAGCACGCGAGCACATGACCACCACGACCGTCACCGACGAGGAACCGGGCTTCTTCGCCGAGCTGCGCGAGCAGCGTTGGGACGACCACCGCTACTACCACCAGAGCTACATCAACCAGTCGCTGCACTTGCTGAGCGCGCTGAGCTTCCTGACGACCTTCGCCTTGCTGCCGTTCCATCCCGTGGCCGCCGCGATCTTCGGTTGGATCATCGCCATGTGGACGCGTCAGATCGGCCACTTCTTCTTCGA
>SXXH01000273.1 GCA_005789645.1 Planctomycetia bacterium | reverse complement strand
GTGGTCGAGTGGCTTTCCGGGACGGCGTCGAGCACCTTGGCGGCATCGCCGACGGCGAGCGGCGGCAGGGGCTTCTCGCGCTCGTCGAGCGCCGCCTCGGGATCGTCGCTGCCTTCGACATACACGCGGCGATAGCCGGCGAAGTCGGTGGTGCGTCCACGCGCCACGGCCAGGACCCGGCCTTGGGGCGCGTCGGCCGACAAGCTGGCGACGATGGACGTGTAGCGTTCCTCCGCCATCTGGCTCGCCAGGGTGCGCTTCCAGATCATCTCGTAGACGCGCGCCTCGATGCCGCCCGCGCCTAGCTCCTTCGCCACCTCCTCGGGGTGGCGGAAGCTGGTGCCGGCCGGCCGGATGGCTTCGTGCGCCTCCTGGGCACCCTTCTTCGAACCGTAGTAGTTCGGCGAAGGCGGCAGGTACTCCTTGCCGTACAGCTCCTCGACGATGCGCGCCGCAGCCGAGCGCGCTTCGCCCGACAGGAACATCGAATCGGTGCGCATGTAGGTGATGTAGCCGTTCTCGTACAGGCGCTGCGCCACGCGCATCGCCTCCTGCGCGCGCAGTCCGAGCTTGCGACCGGCCTCTTGTTGGAAGGTCGAGGTGGTGAAGGGGCCGCGGGCGTGCGAGGTCTTCGCCTCGCGCTCGATCCCCTCGACGCGGAACGCGCCGCGTCGCAAGGCCTCGCCCAGAGCCGCGGCGGTCGCGGCGTCCCAGACCTGCGCGTCCTTCTTCTTGAGGCGCCCCGACTCGTCGAAGTCGCCGCCACGCGCGAGCTTGCGCCCCGCGATGCTCGCCAGTTCCGCCTCGAAGGACGCGTCGCCCTTCTCGAGCTTGAGCTTCACATCCCACCACTCGGCCGAGACGAAGCGCATGCGTTCCTTCTCGCGCTCGACCAGCAGCTTGGAGGCCACGCTCTGCACGCGGCCGGCCGAGGTGCCTTGGGCGATCTTCTTCCACAAGAGCGGCGAGACCTGGTAGCCGTAGAGGCGGTCGAGCACGCGGCGCGCCTCCTGGGCCTGCACCAAGTTGTCGTCCAGCTGGCGCGCCGTGTCGACGGCCTTCTGGATGGCCGACTTGGTGATCTCGTGGAACACCATGCGCTTGACGGGCACCTCGGGCTTGAGCACCTCGAGCAGGTGCCAGGCGATGGCTTCGCCCTCGCGGTCTTCGTCGGTCGCGAGGTAGACGACCTCGGCCGATTCCAGCGCCTCGCGCATCTCCTTGATCTGCTTCTTGCGATCGTCGCTGACCACGTAGATCGGAGTGAAGTCGTTGTCGATGTCGACGCCCAGGCGCGCCCAGGACAAGCCCTTGTACTTGGCCGGGATCTCCTTCGACCCCGGGATGTCGCGCACATGGCCTTGGCTCGCCACGACCTTGTAGCCCTTGCCCAGGTAGTCGCGGATCTTCTTCGCCTTGGTCGGCGACTCGACGATGATCAGGTTCGTCATGTCGGGCGAACCATACGAGCCGCGACTGGGCTCGGCAAGCCTCCTATCGGCCTCGCGCGCGTGCGGGCCCACGCGCCTGCCCGCGCGCTCGCGCGCATCATGCACGCGTGGCGCGCGGCGTGCGCGAGACGGCGACCCTCACTTTTTTTCGCGGAATTCCACCAGCCGCCAGCCCGAACCGTCCCGCGCGACGCGCGCGTCCCCCGGACCAAGGCCTGCCAGCGGCAGTTCGCTCCACGCGTCGCCGGGGGCGCGCAGGCGCAGTCCGCGCGCTCGCGCGGCGCCGAGGCCGAAGCGCGGAACCTCCTCGCACGCGCCGAAGTAGGAGGGTTGCGGGTGCGAGTCGCGCGCCAACACCACTCCATCGTCGCGCGCGAGCTCGACGCGCGTGCCGCGCGGCAGTCCGCGCACGGCGAGGATGCGAGCCTCGGATCCGCGCCGCAGGAACACCCGCGCGGGGGCTCCGTTTTCCGTCAGCACGAGGTCCTCGTCGCCGTCGCCATCGAGGTCGCCCGAGACCAGGCAGCGTCCGACGCGCGGGACGCCGCACAGCTCCGGCTCGCGCGCCGACCTGTCCGTCCACCCACCGCCCTCGCGCTCGAAGCACAAGAGGCGCTGCGCGAAGGTCTGTCCATCGTGGTAGAGGTGGATGTTGTCGAGGATGTGGCCGTTGGCGACGACCAGATCTAGGTCGCCATCGCCATCGGGGTCCAGGAGCACGCAGCCGAAACCTACAGGCAGGCGCGTCGGGTGCTCGAGGCCCGACAAGTGCGTGCGGTCGTCGAACAGCAGCTCGCCCAAGTTCACGTACAGGGTGTCCGACTCGTCGTCGAAGCCCGTCACGAAGATGTCCATGTCGCGATCGCCGTCCATGTCGCCGATGGCCACGCCCATGGAGGCCTCGGTGCGTCCGTAGCGGTCGACGCCGACCCCGGAGACGAGCGTCGAGTCCTCGAAGCGCCCGCGTCCGTCGTTCGTCCACAAGCGGTTCTCGGTCGAGTCGTTGGCGACGAACGCGTCGAGGTCGCCGTCGTCGTCGACGTCGGCCACGGCCACGCACAACCCCTTGCCGTCGGGATCGAACAAGCCCGCCTCGCGCGTGCGCTCGACGAAGCGCGCGCGGCCGTCGTTCTCGTAGTAGCGATCGTTCAAGCCGGGGTAGCGATCAGGGTGGCAATACGAGCGCCAGCCTTCGCGACGCTGGCCGCAGTGCTCGGGCTTGGACAGGTCGA
Source organism: Planctomycetia bacterium (assembly GCA_005789645.1). Lineage (GTDB taxonomy): Bacteria > Planctomycetota > UBA1135 > UBA1135 > SXXH01. Next base: position 847 of record SXXH01000273.1, on the reverse strand, counting down.
CGGCGAGGTAGGAGACGAGGAACAAGTCGAGATCGCCGTCGGCGTCGCCATCGAACAACGCCGCGCAGGCGCTCCACTCGTCGACCAGCACGCCGCTCGATTCGGTGGCGTCGCGCCAACGCGCCGGGCCGTCGGCCAACAGCACCTTCGCCGGTCCGAGGTTCGCCAGCACGATGTCCTCCCAGCCGTCCCCGTCCAGGTCGCCTGTCGCGACTCCCATGCCATGGTGGGGGTCGGCGGCGGCTCCGCTTCCGGCCGTGGCGTCGACGAAGCGCGCCGCGCCGTCGTTGAGCCACAATTGGTTCGTCGGCGCGCCCGCGGGCGGGGGACCGTAGCTCGATGGCGTCGCGCCTTGGGGCGGCATGGGACCGCCTTGCACGAGGTACAGATCGAGGTCGCCGTCGCGGTCGGCGTCGAACAAGGCCGCGCCGGCGCCCATGGTCTCGGGCAGGTGGCGCTCGGGGCTGCGACCGGCGTCGTGGACGAAGCGCAGGCCGCTCGCCTCGGTGGAATCCGCGTACCAGGACTCGTCGGCGGCGGAGCGCGCCTCCCCGGCCCCGTCGCCGCAGCTTGTCAAGGCGATTGGACAACCGAGGGCCAGCAGGCCCGCCAGCCGCGCGAGTCCCGCGCGACGCTTCATGGACGACGCTCCGCGCCGCGCGCCTCCTCGAGCTTGGCGCGCAGCGCTTCCAGGCGCTCGCGCAGCGCGCGATCGTCGGGTCGGCGCGCCGCGAGGGCCTCGAGCAGGCGCGCGGACTCGTCCAAGCGCCCATCCTCGGCCAACAGGTCGGCCTCGCGCACGACGAGGCGCGGATCGTCCGTGCGCGCGCGCGCGCGACGCAGCACG
>SXXH01000272.1 GCA_005789645.1 Planctomycetia bacterium | reverse complement strand
GCGCAGCGCGGAGATCCTCGCCCAGCGCGCCGGGATCGAGGAGGAGGTGGCGGACTTGCGCTCGCGACTGGATGGGGCGCGCCTGATCCTCGCGCAATCGCGCGGCGCGCTCGATTCGCTCTCGCGCGAGTTGGAAGGTCTAGCTGCGCGCCTGTCGGAGTTGCGCCTCGAGGAACAGCGCGTCGCCATGGCGCGCGACGAGATCGTGCGCCGCGCGCAGGAGGAGCTGTCGCTCGACGAATTGGCGCTGTCGGAGGGCTTCGAGCCCGAGGCCGGGTTGTCGGCGTCCGAGGCGCTCGACGCGCTGGACGCGCAAGTGCGCGAATCCAAGGCGCGCCTCGACAAGCTGGGCCCGGTCAACATGGAGGCCATGGTCGAACTCGAGGAGGCCGGCGGTCGCTTGTCGTTCCTGGAGACCCAGCGCGCCGACCTCGCGCAGGCGCGCGCGAGCCTCGAGGAGACGATCGCCACCATCGACGTCGAGAGCAAGAAGCTGTTCCTCGAGACCTTCGAGACCGTGCGCGCCAACTTCCAACGCATCTTCCGCCAGCTGTTCGGTGGCGGCAAGGCCGACGTGACGCTCGAGGAGGGCGCCGACCCGCTCGACGCGGGCGTCGACATCTACGCGCGTCCACCCGGCCGCGAGCTCCTGCCGATCAGCCTGCTCTCGGGCGGGCAGCGCACCATGACCGCGTTGGCGCTCTTGTTCGCCGTGTTCGAGGCGCGTCCGAGCCCGTTCTGCATCCTCGACGAAGTCGACGCGGCCTTGGACGAGGCCAACGTGGGCCGCTTCCTCGCGATGCTCGACGGGTTCCGCTCCCACACGCAGTTCGTCGTCGTCACGCACAAGAAGCTGACGATGGCCGCCTGCCAGGGACTGTACGGCGTGACCATGGAGGTCAAGGGCGTCTCGCGCCAAGTCTCGGTCGAGTTGGGCGATGTCGAGCGCTGGGCTGGACGCGACCATTCCTCGGCCAAGGTGGTCGATGGAGCGGTCGCCCCGCAGCCGCGCGCGACCGTGGTCGACGCCGAGTCGGGCGAGCCGGTGGTGGAACTCGCGCCCGCGCCGCGGGCCGAACGTGGCGCCGCGGGCGCAGCGCAAGTCGAACCGGTGGCCTCCGCGGAGTGAACGCGGTGGAGTGAACGCGGTGGAGTGAACGCGGTGGAGTGAACGCGGTGGAGTGGGCGCGGCGCGGCAAGTGCGTTGGATTCGGCACGCTGGGCGCGGTCGAGGCGTCCACCAAGCGCGCCACGGTCATCGGCGCGTCGTCGACCTCGCGGGCATGCGCGCCTGTCAGCGGCGCGCGTAGTCCTTCTCCAGCACGTCCAAGCCCATCAGCGCGATGCGTCCGGCGATGCCAAGGCTGTCGGCCGAGCAGTTCTCCGGCACATCCTGGTCGGTGTGCCAGTGCGAGTTGCGTGGCCCGTACTCGAAGTCGATCAGGTCGATGGAGGGGATGCCGACCGCGAGGAAGCTGATGTGGTCGTCGCGCACGTCCATCGACGGTCCGTCGACATGCTTGCCCAGTCCGTTCTTGCGCGCCGTGCCGTGGAAGATCTCCACGAGCCTGCGATCGGAATAGACATCGCGCGTCAGGCGCAGGTCCGCGTCGCCGACCATGTCGAGCAGCACGAAGGCGCGCACGCGCGCGCTCATCCCGGTGTCGCGCAGCTTGTTGGCGTGGTGGCGCGAGCCGTAGGTGTTGTCGGGATCGATCCATTGCTCGCGCACCGCTTCTTCGCCGTCGATGAACAGGAAGCGGTAGGTGGGACCGCGCTTGCGGCCGGCGGCGATGACGCGCGCGAGCTCCAGCAGCACGGCGGTGTTCGACGCCGCGTCGTTGGCGCCGACGAAGTGGAAGGGCAGGCGCTTGGTGTCGTAGTGCGAGCCGAGGATGACCATGTCGTCGCCCGTGCCGGGCAGGTCGGCGAGCACGTTGACGAACTCGATCTCGCCCGCCGGCGTCGGCGCGCGGAAGGTCTCGCGCACGGGCGCGAGCCCCGCCGCACGCAGCTCGCGTTCGATCAACAAGCGGTTCTGCTCGGCGCCCGCGCTGCCGGCGGGTCGCGGGCCGATGGCGACCTGCTCGAGCAGGAGCCGCCAGGCGCGATCCTCTTCGAAGGCCACCTCGGCGGGTCGAGGCGCGGTTTCGGGGCGACAGGAGGCCAGGGCCAAGGCGCACAGGAACGGCAGCAGGCAGCGGTCCATGCGCGACAGCGTAGTGAGGCTCGGGCGGGCGTGGCGGGCGAGGAGCATGGCTTGGATGCAAGTCAATGCCGGAAATGGACTTGGAATCGCGCCATGGGGCGCCCAGAGGGTCCCTGAGGCAGGAAGACGCCGCCGCATGGCCGCGAAAGGCATCAGGGGTGCGCCGCGCCGATCCGATCTACGAGGTCGTCGAGGACCGTTCCCGCCGTCCGCCCCTTCCCCGTCCAAACACACGCCCCCGCGGCGTCCCCGCCGCGCACTCGCCATGAGCACGAGCCGTCCCACGCTGCATGAACTGGTCGCCGCGCACCAGGAGGGACCCGACGAGGCGCTGTCGTGGACCGGCGGCTTCGCCGACTACCTCGCGCTGCTCGACGCCGATCCGCGTCCCGCACGCAACGCTTGGCAGCGCCTGGCGGACATGGTCGAGAGCCACGGCGTCGAACGGCTGCCCTCGGGCCGCGCGCGTTGGCGCATCTTCGACGATCCCTTCCACGGCGGCGAGGACGCGGTGCTGGGACTCGAAGAGCCCTTGTGCGAGTTGGTGCGCGTGTTGCGCGCCGGCGCGCGCGGGTTGGGGCCGGAGCGGCGCGTGATCCTGCTGCACGGTCCGGTGGGCAGCGCCAAGAGCAGCATCGCGCGCCTCCTGAAGCGCGGCCTCGAGCAGTACTCGCGCTGCGCGGCGGGCGCGCTCTACACCTTCGACTGGCTGGTCGACGGAACCATCGTGCCTTCGCCCATGAACCAGGATCCGTTGCTGCTCTTGTCCGACGAGGCGCGTCGCGTCGTGGAGCAGCGCTTGACGCGCGCCTTGAAGGGCGAGTGCAGGATCCGCATCGAAGGCGAGCTCGATCCGGTCTCGCGCCATTGGCAGCGCGAGTTGCTGGCGCGCCATGGCGGCGACTGGCGGCGCGTGCTCGAGCACGTGCGCGTGCGGCGCTTCGCCTTGTCCGAGAAGGACCGCGTAGGCATCGGCACCTTCCAGCCCAAGGACGAGAAGAACCAGGACTCGACCGAGCTGACGGGCGACATCAACTTCCGGCGGATCGCCGAGTTCGGCTCGGATTCGGATCCGCGCGCCTTCAACTTCGATGGCGAGTTCAACGTGGCCAATCGCGGCCTGCTCGAGTTCGTCGAGGTGCTCAAGCTCGACGTGGCGTTCCTCTACGACCTGCTGGGCGCCACGCAGGAGCACGTGGTCAAGCCGCGCAAGTTCGCGCAGGTCTCGATCGACGAGGTGATCATCGGCCACACCAACGAGCCCGAGTACAAGAAGCTCGTGGCGAACGACCTGATGGAGGCCTTCCGCGATCGAACCATCAAGATCGACGTGCCCTACAACCTGTCCGTGCGCGACGAGGCCGCCATCCATCGTCGGCGCTTCGTCGAGCGCGGCGTGCCGGGGCGCGTCTTGGCGCCGCACGCCATCGAGATGGCGGCCTTGTGGGCCGTGATGACGCGCCTCGAGGATCCGTCGCACTCGAGCTTGACGCTGGCGCAGAAGGCGCGCTTGTACGACGGTGGCGCGCTGGCGGGTTGGACGGCCGAGGCCGTGGCCGAACTGCGCGAGTCGCATCCGCGCGAAGGCCTCTCCGGCATCGGTCCGCGCTACGTGCAGGACCGGATCGCGGCGGCGTTGTCGGGGGACGACCCGGTGGTGGGGGCGGAGGAGGTGCTCGACGAGATCGAGCGCGGCCTGCGCCACAACTCGCTGGTGTCCAACGAGGAGGTGCGCAAGCGCTGCCTGCGGCTTGTGGCGTTGGCGCGCTCGGAGCACGAGGAGACGATCAAGCGCGAGGTGCAGGCCGCCGTGGCCTCCGATCCGGCCGAGGTCGAGGCCTTGTGCGCGAAGTACGTCGACAACGCCAAGGCGTGGGCCACGCGCGAGAAGCTGGTCGACGCGCGCGGCCGCGAGTGCGAGCCGGACGAGCGGCTGATGCGCGCCATCGAGGAGAAGATGGAGATCCCCGAGGCGCGCAAGGCCGACTTCCGCCACGAGCTCCTGGCCTTCGTCTCGGCCGTGCAGTCGGAGGGCGGCGTCTTCGAGTGGCGCGACAACGCGCGGCTGGTGCGCGCGCTCGAGGCCAAGGTCTTCGAGGATCGGCGCGACTGCATCCAGCTCACGAGCCTCGTCTCCACCGTCGTCGACCCCGACGCCTTGCACAAGATCGCCGTCATCCGCGACCGGCTGGTGCGCGACTTCCACTACGACCAGCGGAGCGCCGAGCGCGTGCTGCGGCGCGTCGCGGGCCTGCACGCGCGCGGCGACGACAAGCCGCTGGGCGAGGCGGCATGAGCCTCTCGCGGATCGGGCAGGACCGCGCGCGCTTCAAGGACATCGTGCGCGGCCGGCTGCGCAGCGACCTGCGGCGGTACTTGACGAGCTCCGAGCTGTTCGGGCGCCGCGGCGACCACGCCGTCTCCATCCCGATCCCGCAGATCGAACTGCCGCGGCTGCGCCATGGCGACGGGCCAGGTGATGGACGCTGCGGGGAAGGCGGCGGCGAAGGCGAACCCGCCGAGGGCGGCGAGCCGCGCCCGGGCCAAGGCGGCGGCGAGGCCGGCGAGGGCGCGGGCGAGCACATCCTCGAGGTCGACGTCGAGCTCGAGGAGCTGGCCGAGTTGCTCGGGCGCGAGCTGGGACTGCCGCGCATCGAGCCGCGTGGCGATCGCGCGTTGCGCGCCGCCGCGGGTCGCTGGAGCGGCCTCGCCGAGCATGGTCCGCGTTCCTTGCGCCACTTCAAGCGCACTTGGCGCAACGCGTTCGAGCGCGCCGTGGCCTCGGGCACCTACGACCCCGACGCGCCGCTGGTGCTGCCCGAGCCTCGCGATGAACGCTTCCGCCGCAAGAAGGTGGTGGACGAGCCGCAGGCCGCGGCCGTCGTCTTCCACGTGATGGACGTGTCCGGCTCGATGGGGCGCGAGCAGAAGGAGATCGTGCGCGTCAAGGCGTTCTGGATCGACACTTGGCTGCGCAGCCAGTACGAGCAGCTCGAGGTCGTCTACATCGTCCACGACGCCGTGGCCAAGGTGGTCGACCAGCACAGCTTCTTCCACTTGCGCGAGTCGGGCGGCACCAAGATCAGCTCGGCCTACGAAGTCCTGCTCGAGGAGCTGCGCTCGCGCTGGCGACCCGAGGATTGGAACATCTACCCGTTCCACTACTCGGATGGCGACAACTGGTCGGCGCGCGACACCGAGCGCTGCATCGCGCTCCTGCGCGACGAGATCCTGCCGCGCTGCAACCAGTTCTGCTACGGCCAGGTCAAGAGCGCCTACGGCTCGGGCCAGTTCAAGAAGGATCTCGACCTCGCGCTGCCCGGCGAGGACAAGCTGGTCTCGGTGGCGCTCGATGGCCGCGAGGACGTGCCCGACGCCATTCGCGCCTTCCTCGGGAGGGGACGATGAACGGCCCCGACGGGCTGCCGCCGCGACTGGAGCGGCATCGAGCGCGGATCGAGCACATGGCGCGCGAGCGCGGACTCGATTTCTTCGAGACGCGCTTCGTCATGCTCGACGCCTCCGAAGTCAACGCGGTGGCGGCCTACGGCGGCTTTCCCGTGCGCCATCCCTCGTGGCGCTTCGGCATGGAGTGGGAGCGCCTCGAGAAGGGCCGGCAGTGGGGGCTCTCGAAGATCTACGAGCTGGTCGTGAACAACGATCCGGCCTGGGCCTACCTCGTGAGGTCCAACAGCGAGATGGAGCAGAAGCTCGTCATGGCCCACGTCTACGGCCACGTCGACTTCTTCAAGCACAACCTGTGGTTCGAGGCCACGGATCGCTCGATGGTCGACACCATGGCGGCCCATGCGGCCGAGGTGCGGCGCTTGATCGACGAACGCGGGCACGACGAGGTCGAGTCGTTCCTCGACGCGTGCTTGTCGCTCGACAACCTGGTCGATCCATGGGGTCCATCGCGCGAGCGGCTGAAGGGCTCGCGCCGCGCCAGCGGACCGGCCGCCGACCTCGAAGCGGTGCTGCGGCGCGGACGGGGAGAGGAGCGACGCGCGCCCACCTGCGACGTGCTGGGCTTCCTGCTCGACCACGCGCCGCTGCTCGATTGGGAGCGATCGCTGCTGCGCATCGTGCGCGCCGAGAGCATCTACTTCCTGCCGCAGCGCCTGACCAAGGTCATGAACGAGGGCTGGGCCAGCTACTGGCACGCCAAGATCCTCGTCGAGGGCGGCTTGTCGCATGCCGAGATCGTCGACTTCGCCGATTGCCATTCGGGCGCCACCGCCGCAGCGCCGGGGCGGCTCAATCCGTACAAGCTCGGGATCGAGCTGTTCCGCGCCGCCGAGGAGCGCGGTCTCGACCTGTTCCGCCTGCGCCGCGCGCACCACGACGTGACCCTGATCGACGAGCTGGTCGACGAGGACTTCGCCGCGCGCGTGGAGCTCTTCGCACCGAGCCCGGGTCCGGACGGCAAGCTGCGCTCGTGGCGGGAGAAGAAGGAGGAGCTGCTGCGCGCCCTTTCGAACGGCGCCGCGCCGCGCATCGAGCTGCGCGAGGACGACCATCTGCGCAGGGGCGAGTTGCTGCTCGTGCACCAGCACGATGGCCGCGACCTCGACGCGGCGCCGGCGCGCGCCGTGCTGGACAACCTGGCGCGCCTGTGGGGGCGCGCGGTGCACCTCGACACGCTGGCGCGCGGCGCGAGCGTCCGCCTCTCGGCGCGACCTGCCTCGGCGCGTCGGGCTGGATGACCGGAGCTGGATGATCGGGTCCGTGGCCGGGCTCGGGGCCGGGCTCGGGGCCGGCGAGGTGCGCGAGGCGGTGGTTTCTCGCGGATTTCGCCCCCGTCCAGCCGAGCTCGCGCGGACACCTCCTCGTCGCCGGGTCTCCCGACCGCAGGACTGAAGGACTGAAGGAGAGGGTGCGCGCGAATCTGAGGCGCGCGCGCTTTGAGCGAGAGGACCAGAGGAGAGAGGTCGGTCGGGAGACCCTCGACTCCACGCCGCGCCCGCGTAGGCTAGGCGGCGCGATGAAGAGCGTGCGCGTCTCCGTCTGCCTGCCTGTCTGGCAAGGCGTCGCCGACTTGCGCCGGCTCCTGCCAGCCTTGGCGCGCCAGCGGCTCGCGGGCGGCTTCGAGATCGTGGCGGTCGATTCCTCGTCCACCGACGGTGGCTTCGAACTCCTGCGCGAGCATGGCGCGCGCGTCGAGCGCATCGCGCAGCGCGACTTCGGGCACGGACGCACGCGCAACCAACTGGCGCGCCTCGCGCGCGGCGAGTCGCTCGTGTACCTCTCCCAGGACGCCTTGCCGGTCGGTGACGACTTCCTCGCCGCGTTGGTGGCGCCACTCTCCGAGGCGGGCGTCGCCGCTGCGACCGCGCGCATCCTGCCGCGCGACGACGACGATCCGCTGACTCGCCGCAGCGTGCTCGACCAGCCGCAAGCCGCGTCCGAGCCTCGCCGGCACGCGCTCTCTCGGGCCGGACTGGCGGCGCTTTCGCCCGCCGAGCGCGCCTCGCGCGTGGCCTTCGACAACGTCGCCGCCGCCTACCGGGCGGAGGTCCTGCGCGCGCTGCCCTTCCCCGACGTGGACTTCGGAGAGGACGCGGGCTGGGCCGAACTGGCGCTCGAGCGCGGGCACGAACTGGCCTTCGAGCCCAAGGCCGTCGTGCTGCACGCCCACCGCTACGATGCGCGCACGGCTTGGCGGCGTTGGCGCCAGGACGCAGCCTTCCAACGCGAGGCCTTCGGTCGGCGCGTGCGACCCGGGCTGGGAAGCGCGTTGCGCGGGCTCGTCTTCGAGCTGCGCCGCGACTGGAACTTCCTTCGTCGCGAGGGCGGGCTCGGCCTCCTGCCCCGCGCCTTGGTCCTGCGGACCGCCCAGGTGGGGGGGGCGTGGGCGGGCAGCCGCGGCCGAATCGGGCCCTCGAGCGTGGCAAGTGGCGCGAGGGCAGGCGCAGAATAGCCGATAGAGGCAGACCCCCATGCGCCCGATCCGAACGGTGTCCGTGTTGATGCCCACCTGGCAGGGCATCGAGTTCCTGGATCGGGTGCTTGCGGCCTTGGCGAGCCAGCGCTTCGATCGGCCGTGGGACTTCCTCGCGATCGACTCGGGCTCGACCGACGGCACGCTCGAGCTGCTGGAGTCGTGGCGCGCGCGCTTCCCCGCGCCCTTCGCCCTGGGCAAGATCGACAAGTGCGAGTTCGACCATGGCGACACGCGCAACTTGCTGGCGGCCCGTTCGACCGGGGACCTGCTGGTCTACTTGACGCAAGACGCCATCCCCGGCGGACCGGATTGGCTGGCGAGGCTCGTCGCCAACTTCGACGATGCCGGGATCGGGGCGGCGTATTGCCGCAACGTGCCGCGACCCGACGCGTGGCCCCTGACGAAGATCTTCTCCGCCGGCGATCCGGGCTACGCGGCTGGACGGCGTCGCGCCGGCCACCCCGGGAAGGACGCGTGGGAGCGCATGGACGCGCACGAGAAGCGCCTCCTGTTCAACTTCAACGACGTCGCCAGCGCGGTGCGGCGCGAGTTGTGGGAATTGCATCCGTTCCCGCGCACCTGGTTCGGCGAGGACATCCTGATGGCGCGCGCCTTGATCGAGGCGGGCCACGCGATCGCGTACGACGACGAAGCCGTGGTCGAGCACAGCCACGACTACTCGGTCGAGGAGACGCGCGCGCGCGCCAGGATCGACGGGCGCTTCAACGCCGAGTGGCTCGGACGCGTGTGCGTGGCCTCGCGGCAGGACGCCACCACTTTGACCGCGCGCCTGCTCGAGTCGGACCGCGAGGCGTTACGTCAATTGAATTTGACAGACGCGGAGTACGGCCGGCAGCTGCAGCTCGCCGCCGAGCTCCGCGCCGCCGCCTTCGAAGGCCTGTGGGAGGGCGGCCGCGCTGCGGCGCGCCACGGCGGCTCGCGGCTGCTCGGCTCGTCGCGCCTGAAGATCCTGTACGTGCTGCACGGCTTCCCGCCGAACACCTGGGCCGGCACCGAGGTCTACACGCTCAACCTTGCGCTCGCCATGCAGGCGCGCGGCCACGAAGTGGTCGTCTTGGCGCGCTCGCCGGGGCGCCCAGGCGAGGAGTCGCTGCCGGACTTCACGGTGCTCGAGGAGCGCTTCGTCGAAGGGGGCGGCGGAGCGCTGCGCGTGCTGCGCCTCGTCAACCGCCTGCACTACCGGCGATTGGCCGACACCTTCGTCGACGAACGCGTCGATGCCGCCTTCCTGCGCGTGCTGGCGCAGGAAAAGCCGGATGTCGTGCACTTCCAGCACCTGATCCACCTCTCCACCAACTTCGTCCAGCTGGCGAAGGAGGAGGGCTGCGCCACGTTCCTCACCATGCACGACTACTGGGCGCTGTGCCCGCGCGTGCAGTTGATCCGGCCCGATGGCGAGCGCTGCGAGGAGAACATGGGCGCCGGCTGCTTCCTGTGCATCAAGGAGCGGCGCCTCGAGGCCATCCCCGCGGCGAAGAAGGCCGGCGAGCTGCTCGGCCCGGTCGCCGAACTCGTGGCGCACGCGGCCGGTCGCGAGGAGTACTCCGACCTCGTCGAGCGCCACGCTGCGGTGCTGCGCGCGTACGAGGCCGCCGACTTGCGCGCGAGCCCCAGCCGCTTCCTGCGCTCGAAGATGGTCGACACCGCCGGCTTCGACGCGCATCGGCTCGTATACAGCGACAACGGCATGCGCACTGACCACGTGCGCGCGATGGACAAGGCGCGCGATGCCGGGGGCAAGCTGCGCGTCGGCTTCGTCGGCACCCTGGTCTGGTACAAGGGCGGCGAGACGCTCCTGCGCGCGATGCAGCTCCTCGAGGGACTTCCGTGCGAACTGCACCTGTGGGGCGCGTTCGACAGGGGCAAGGACCCGCACCACGCCCAACTCGCGTCCATGGCGGGCCCGAACGTCGTCTTCCACGGCCGCTTCGACAACAGCCGACTGTCCGAGGTGCACGCCGGCATCGACGTGCTCGTCGTCCCGTCCGTGTGGTTCGAGAACTCTCCGGTGACCATCCACGAAGCGTGGTTGACGCGCACGCCCGTCGTGGCGAGCGACATCGGCGGCATGGCCGAGTACGTGCGCCACGACATCGACGGACTGTTGTTCAAGGTGGGAGACGCCCAGAGCCTCGCCGCGGCGTTGAAGCGCTTCATCGACGAACCCGGGCTCGCCGCGCGCCTCGCCGGGGCCGCCCCGGCGCCCAAGACCATCGCCGAGGACGCCGCGGCCACCGAGTTCCGCTACCGCGGCCTCGCCTGCGCCGCGATCGCGCGCAAGGAGGAGCGCCGCGCGCGGCCGCTCTACGACGCCGCCGGATCCGACGCGCGCGAGCGCGGCGCAGGCTGCGAGACGCAGGGCGCCAGCTACCTGCTGCTGCGGCCGGGCGCGAGCGCGGATTGGGACATCGCGGGCTGCGGCGGTGGACGGCGCGCGCTCGTGGTCGAGCAATACGCGTTGGGGGCCGAGCCGCAGCTGCTCCTGTCGGCCGAAGTGCTGGTCGACGGCCGCGCGGTGGGGAACATGTCCCCCGTGCGCGGCGCCGGCGAGGATCGCCTCGACGCCACGCGCATCGAGCTGGATTTGCCGCGCGAGGCCTCGCGCCTGGCGTTGCGGGCCGGCGCTGGCCATGCGCGCATCGCGCGCGTGCAGGTGCTGCGCCTCGTGGAGCCGACCACATGAAGGACTTGCTCAAGCGCCTGCTGGGCGGCCGGGCGGGGCCTGCGCGCGGCGTGTCGGAAGCGGCAGGAGCGAAGCTGGGCTTCGAGCCGCCCGAACACCTGCGCGTGCGTCCAGGGGGAGCGGTGCCGGAGTCCGCGCTGCCGCGCGTCTCCATCGTGATCCTCAACTTGAACGGTCGGCACCACCTCCAGCCGTGCTTCGACAGCCTGCGCCAACTCGACTATCCGGTCGATCGCCTGGACGTCGTGTTGGTCGACAACGGCTCGGACGACGGCAGCGTGGAGGAGATGCGCGCGCGCCACGCGTGGGTCCGGCTGCACGTGAACGAGCGCAACCTGGGCTTCAGCGTCGGTTGCAACCAGGGCGCGGAGCTCTCGCCGAAGGCCGAGGTGCTCGTCTTCCTGAACAACGACATGCGCGTGGCGAAGGACTGGCTCAAGGAGCTGGTCGCGCCGCTCGTGCGCCGCGAATGCGTCGCCACCACCTCCAAGATGTGGTCGTGGGACGGCAAGGTGCTCAACTCCGCCGGCGGTGGCATGAACTTCCATGGACTCGGCATCCAGCGCGGCTACGAGGAACCGCCCTCGCCGGCCTTCGACGCGCCGATGAAGACGCTCTTCGCCTGCGGCGGCGCGATGGCGATGGACGCGGCCGAGTTCCGCCGCATCGGCGGCTTCGACGGCGAGTTCTTCGCGTACTACGAGGACGTGGATCTCGGCTGGCGCACTTGGCTCGCCGGGGGCGAAGTGCACTACGTGCCCGGCAGCCAGTGCTGGCACCACCACTCGAGCACTTCGCGCCGCCTGCCTATCGAGATGGTGCGCCTGATCCAGGTGCGCAACCCGGTGCTCGCGTGCTTCAAGAACTACGACGACGAGCACCTGCGCCAGGTCATGCCCGCGATCCTGTCGCTGTTCGTGCGGCGCATGTGGATGAACAGCGGCCTGCACGAGAAGGACGCGGAGTTCCGCATCGAGCAAGCCACCAACCCGGCGAGCTCGATGTTTCGCCGCATGCTCGAGAAGGCGCAGGCGCGCTTCGACGAGACGATCGAGTTCCGCCGCATCGGCGCCGCCGATCTCGTCGCCCTCAACGATCTCCTCGGCAACTGGGACCACTGGATGGAGCGGCGCAAGGGCGTGCAGGCGCTGCGGCGCAGGCCGGACTCCGAGATCTTCGCGTTGTTCCAGAAGCCGTTTTGGTGCATCGAGGGAGAACGCGGCTACGTCGAGCTGCAGAAGGGCCTCGTGACCTTCCACGAACTCGACCGGATCTTCCCGCCCGACAACCTGCCGCCGCCTCGCTGAACGCTCGGCCTCAGCGCGAGAGCGGCGTCAGGCGGATGTTCCTGAACTCGATGGTCGCGCCCTCGGACTGCAGGCAGATGTGGCCGGCGATGCGCTCGCACCAGCTGGCGGAGTTCTGCAGCTCGCCGTTCACCTCGAGCGTCATCTCGCCTCCGTCCAGGACGATCCTGTAGCGGTTCCATCCGCCCGGCTCGACCTCGTTGCAGGGCAGCGCCTTCCTCGCGCGCGCGCCTTCCACGCGCGCCGGATCGACGCGCATCGGCACGTCGCCGATGTTCCAGATGTCTCCGGCGTTGCGGTGCATCAGCTGCGCCTCGATCGAGCGCGGCCAGATGCGGTCGGGGCCGGTCGTGCGCATGAGCACGCCGCTGTTGCCGGTCCGCGCCGGATCGAAGCGCCACTCGAGCTCCAGGATGAAGTCTTCGTGGCGCGCCTCGGTGCGGATGTAGCCCGCGGGCGATCCCTCGCAGCGCAGCACGCCATCGGCGACCGACCACACGGTGGCCGGATCGACGCTTGCATCGGCCAGCCACGGCACCCAACCGGACAGGTCCTTGCCGTTGAAGAGCTCGATCGTCGCGCCCGGCCGTCCCGGCGACTTGGGGTCCACTTCGAGGAAAGCCAGCAGGTCGGCCAGCTCCTGGTCCGACAAGCCCAGCGCCACGCCGTCGGGCATGAGCGAGGCCGTCTGCTTGCGGCGCGCGACGATCTCCTCCTTCTTCAACGCGCGGCGCGCGCCTTGCGTGTCCTTGACCACGACCACGTCGCCATCGGACAGCAGGAACCCTCCGACCACTTCCTCGTCCACCGTCTCGAACAGCCACGAGTCGTAGCCGAAGGCGATGGCCGCCCCGGGTTCGAGGATGGAGCGCAGGATCTCCGCGCGCGCCTGCTTGCCGCGCAGCGCGGTCAGGTCCGGTCCGATCTCGCCGCCGCGGCCGTGGTGCACGTGGCACGTCGAGCAGCCGGCCTTGGCCGAGAAGAACAACGCCTCGCCGCGCTTGTCGTCGCCTTGGAGGGCCAGCACGGCCGCGGGTTCGCGCCGTGCCGCGCTCGCGCCGAGGGCGGCCGCGGCCAAGGCGCGCAGACCGAGGTCCGGGTGCGAGGCGAGTCGCGTCGTCGCCGCCGCGCGCGCCTCGGCCGAGAGTTCGCCCTTCTGCGCCGCCGCGACGACCAGCAGTGCTCCGCGCGGCTCGGCGCACAACGCCTCCAGCGCCTCCTCGAGCGCCTCCTTGGAAGTTCCCTCGCGCGCGAGCGGCTCCAGGCGCGCGCTCCAATCGACATCGAGGCGCGCGGGAGTGGCGCGCACCTCGAACACCATGCCGTCCCCGCAACCCTGGGTCGCGCCACCGTCGTCGACCGCGGCGCGCGCCCGGAAGCGCAGCGCGTCCTTCGGCAGGGCGAAGGCGAGGCGCGAGGGAGCATGCGTGCCGATGCCGCGCGCGTGCTTCGCTCCGGCGACGGACAACGCTCCGCCGGCGCAGTTGGCGCCGCGCGAGACGGCACCGAAGCCCGCTTCGGCCACCAGCATCGATTCCAGCGACAGGTCGACCACCGCTCCCGAGCGCGTGGTCACTTCCGGCTCCAGCCAATCGGCCCAGTCGCAGGCGTCCGAACCGGCCGCGTCCACGAGCAGCCACAAGACATCCATGCCCTCGACCGGGCAATCGACCGCGACGGAACCAGCGCGCAAGCGCTCGCCGCGCCACAAGGAGCGCGCGTCCTCGAGGCCCGGTCCTGAACCACCCGGCTCCAGCTCGTGCACGGCCCAATCGTTGGTGGCGCGCTGCTTTGTCCACCAACGCGCGCGCTCCTGCAAGTTCCCGTCCAAGGCCAGGGCCAAGGTCGCCATCGCCTCGGCGGCGGGGCGTTCCCGCACGAAGGCGATGGCGTCGATCGCCTCCAGGCGCGTCGCTTCGTCCAGATCCTGCGCCATGGCGCGCGCGACGAAGTCGGACACCGCGGAGGCGGGGTGCAGGCGCCACGCGAGTCGAGCATGGGCCCGCGGCCAAGCGAGCGGTCCGGTGGCGCGCCACAGCTCGCTCGACAAGCGCAAGGCGCGTTCCTCGTCGCCCTCGCAGGCGAGACCCAGGGCCTCGACCATGGTGCGGTCGTCGGGATCGAGGCGCTGCATCAGCTCGACGAGCGCGGCACGCTTGGCTTCGAAGGGTGCTTCGCGCAAGAGCGTCGCGACCTCGCGCCGCACCAGCGGAGACGAGTGGCGCGCGAGGCTCGCCGCGATCGGAGCGAGGCCGCCTTCGCGCGCGGCGAAGATGCGCGCGGCTACGGTGACGAGACGCGCGTTCGACGAGGTCAACGCCTTCCTCAGCACCTCGTCGCCGTAGGTCTTGCTGTCGGCGAGCAGCCACAGCGCGCGCGCTTGCTGGTGCGGCTCGCCATGCTCGAACTTCTCCAAGAGCGACTTGGCGGCGCCTTCCAGGTTCGTGCGCAGCATGGCGCGCGCCTTGGCCTGCACGGAAACGCAAGGCGACATGAGGCCCTTGATGCGGTCTTCGACCAGCGACCAGTCGTGGTGCGCGCGCCACGGCCAATCGTCGCGCGGCACCAGTCGCAGGATGCGACCCAGCGCTTCGCCGTCCCCGGCGCCGTGGCCGCCCACGCCCGGATCCCACCAATCGGCGACGTAGACCGTGCCATCCGGGCCGGTGCACACGTCGCTGGGACGGAACCAGCGCGCCGCCTGGTCGTCGCCCTTGGAGGCGATCAAGACGCCCGTGTCGAGCTCGATGCGCGACTTGTCGATGCGCGGCTTCTGCGCCCACACGCGGTTGCGGCCGGCGTCGGCGCACAAGACGGCGCCGAACAGTTCAGGCGCGAGGAAGCGGCTCTCGTGCACGCAGACGCCGGTCGGCCCCCCGGCGCCGGTGATCGTGCCGGTCGGCGCCACGCCCGGATCGTCCTGGTGCCAATGCGCGCGGACGGTGGACTGTCCAGGCCGCTTGTCGGCCATCCAGTAGCGCGATCCATCGGCGGAGAAGTAGCCGTGGTCGCCACCCGGCAGGCACCACAGCGTGCGGCAGGCCTGGTTGCCGTCGTCGTCGTTGTCGCCCAGGTAGAAGTCGCCATGCGAGTCGAGGGCCACTTCGTAGTTGTTGCGGAAGTTGTGGGCCAAGACGCGCAGCGAGCGGCCGAGTCCATCGCCGCGCAGCACGAGTCCGCCGGTCCACGCCCGTCCATCGTCGCTCGCGAGTCCGGGTTGGTTGTCGACCCACGCCGGCCCTCCATCGCGGTACAGCGAGCCGGAGCGCAGCGTCCAACCGTCCTTGGCGCGCACGATGTGCGGCCCCGCGTTGCCCGCGGCGAACCACAAGGCGCCGTCCGGTCCTTCCACCGCGCTGTGCAGCCCGTGGTCGTGGTCGCGTCCGCCGAAGCCGTCGTACACGACCACCTTCTCGTCGGCGCGCAGGTCGCCATCCTTGTCGCGAAACGCGTAGAGCTTCGGCGAACAGCTCACGTAGACCACGTCGCCGACCACGGCGATGCCCAGCGGGGCGACTAGTTCCTCGTCCTGGGCGTAGACTTGGCTCGTCTCGGCGATGCCGTCGCCATCCTCGTCGGAGACGACGACGATGCGATCGCCCTCCGCGTGGTGTCGCCCGGGGTTGCGGCCGTTCCACTGGCGGTAGTTGACCGCCTCCGCGACCCACACGCGACCGTGCTCGTCGACGTCGATGGCGGCGGGATTGAAGAACAGCGGCGAGAGCGCCCACTCCTGCACCTTGACGTTCTTCGGCACCTCGAACTGCGCGGTCAGGTCGCGCGGCTGGCGCACGGGGCCGCCGGAGGTCGGCAGGTCCTGGACGAGGGGGACGCACAACAGGGCGCACGCGAAGGACGGACGGGCCATGGCGCGAAGATACGCGCCGCGCGCGAGGGGCGCGAGTGGCCCGCCCCCTCAGACCTCGAGCTCGGGCCCCGGCTCGTCCTGCGACGCCACCAGCACGCGCACGCGTTGTTCGATCCCGAGACGCGCGAGCACGCCGCGTGCCGCGTCCAGCGCGCGTTCGGGATGGTTGGTCTTCTTCGACAGGTGCGCGACGACCAGGGTGTGCAGCTGCGGGCCCGCGAGGCGTTCGAGCATCGCGGCGCCTTGGGCGTTGGATAGGTGCCCGCGATCGCCGGCGATGCGACGACGCAGCGCGGCGGGATAGGGGCTCTTCTCCATCAGCTCCGGATCCCAGTTGAACTCGAGCACGAGCACGTGGGCTCCGGCGAGCGCGCGAGCCACGTGCTCGTCGGGTCGGCCCATGTCGGTCAGCACCACGGCGACGCGGCCTTCGTGCTCGAAGCGGAACGCCACGGTGGGATCGCAGTCGTGCGGCAGCAGCACGGGGTCCACGCGCAGCTCGTCGGTCCCGCCGCGCTCGCTCGCGAGCACGAAGGGCGCGCCGGGCGAGATGGTGGAGAAGCGCTTGGCGCGCTTGAGGGAGGCGTGCGACATCAAGTTGAGCGCGCAGTGCAGCGTGGCGCGCTCGCGCCTCGCCACGAGGCCCGCCGAGCGGGAGTGGTCGAGGTGTCCGTGCGTGACGAGCACGTGCTCGATGGCTCCGCTGGCGAGGCGCGCGGCGGCGAGGCGCGCCTCCAGCGCCATGCGTGGCAACCCCGCGTCGCACAACGCGACGAGGCCGCCCGCGCGCACGAGCGCGCAGTTGCCTTCGCTGCCGCTGGAGAGCACGGCGAGCTTCATGGCGCGCTCCGCTCCGCCCGCCACGCCGCCCACAGCGCCAGCGCGGCCAGGATCGACACCACCAATCCAAGGCGCGCTTGCTCGTCCGCATGGCGCAGCTCGACGCGCCGCGCGCCCGCCGGCACGGGCACGGCGCGCAGCGCGTGGTTCACGCGCAAGACGGGCGCCTCGACGCCATCGACCTGCGCGCGCCAACCCGGCGCCCATTGCTCGCGGCACACGACGAAACCCGCTTGCAGGCCGGGCAACTCGATCATGAGCTCGTCCGGCGCCGGACGTGTCCAGCGCAGCTCTCGTTCGCCCGATTCGACGCCCGGCTCGGCCACGGCGAGGCGCGCCAGCTCGCGGCGCGTGGCGTGCACGCCCGGCTCGTCGGCGAGCAACGCCGACAAGACGGCCGCGTCGCCGTCATGCAGCCGCAGGCCGTCCACGAAGCTCGCCAACGGCTTGGCTCCCGAGCGTGCATGCACTACGAAGCCATCGCGCTCCGCCGCGACTCGGAGTCGCGGCGAACCCAAGGGCTCGCGCGCCAGCACGGCGGTGATGCGCAGCTCGTCGGCGATGCGTCCTTCCAGCGCGGCGACGCTGGTGGCGCGCGCGATGCCGCTGCGCCAAGTCGAGGCCGGATCCGCCTGCGCCCACAGCTCCACGAGCGTGCGCGGTTGGAACACGATCCACGGGGTGAGATCCGCGATGCCGGCCGCTTGCGCCAAGCCGGGCCGCAACAGGCGCTCCACGTCGACCACGCCCGACAAGCTGCGGTCGTGGCGCACGATGCGTCCGTCGCCGCAGGCTTCGCGCGTCGCCGCCACCAACTCGGAGCTCGGCAGGAAGCCCCCGGGGCCTGATTCCTGCGCGGAGGCGCGGACCGTGGAGAGCCAAGGGACTCCTGCCAGCGCGCCCAGCGCGAGCAGCTGCGCGCCGCGCTCCGCATGGCGACGCGCCAGCCACAACGCCACGAGCGCGGCGCCGGCGAGCGCCGCTCCCAGCCAGGCGTGCCTCGCCAACAGCTCCAGTTGGCGTGCGAGCTCCGTCGCGGGCAGGGTGCCCTCCACCGTGGCTCGTCCGACCCCGTGCACGGCCATCCAATGCTCGACGAGTTCGGCCGGGTGGCGCAGCGGATCCAGGTGGACCGCGGTAGCGCCGCAGCCCAGCGCCAGCGCGCCGAGGATCGCGACTCCACCGAAGATCAACCTGCGATCGCCCGCGAGCCAACCCTCGATGCCGTGCGCGCCGAGCCACGCCATTCCCACCAGCGCCCAAGCTCCCGCGCGCGAGGGCGCGCCGCTCGACAAGCCGGGCAACTGCGCCAGCCAATCGAAGGGCGGCAGTTGCAGCGCGAAGCCCAAGCCGGACAAGGCGAGCAAGAACGGCGCGGCCAGCCGCCTGCGAGGTCGCAGCAGCGCCGCGCCCGCGGCCGCCAACGGCAAAGCGCCCAGGTGCAGGTTCCACTCGAGGCCGTTGGCGCTGGAAGCCAGGGCCACGCTGCGCGTGACGAGCCAGGCCGCGGCGTTCGCCGGCGCCCAGACGCCGTCCTGCGGCGCGCCGAAGAAGTCGGGCACGACCAAGCTCGCGAGCGCGCCGAACGGCAGTCGTCCAAGCTCGAGCTGCGGCGCGACCTGTGCCTGGCGCAAGGAGTTGGCGCTAGCCTCGAGCAGCGGCAACAACCAGACGGCCGCCAGCGCCGCACCGGCGAGGAGCATCGGAACCACGAGCGCCAGGCGTCGCCACGGCCGTCCTTCGAGCAGCGGCGCCAGCAACGCCTGGAGCGCCAACGCGGCGACACCCAGCGCCGCCAGTTGCGGAAAGCCCGCGAGGAACGCCATGCCCATGCAGGCCGCCATGACCGGCAACTTGCGCGCGTGTCCGGCGAGGTGCGCCTGCAACGCCGTGCTGGCGAGCAAGCTCCACGAGAGGCTGTCAAGTTTGCTTGACAGGTGCAGGTGGGCCAGGACCCACGTTCCGCCCTGCCAGGCCAGCGCGGCGACCAGCGCCGCCCGCGGCTCGATCGCGCGCGAACGCAGCAGCGCGTGGAGCGACGCGCCGGCGAGCCACGAGGACAAGAGCGCCAGCCAACCCAAGGCTTGCTCGGGCGGCAGCCAGAGCGTCGCGAGGTTGGGTGGGTACCACATGCCGGCGACGCTTTGGCCGGAGAGCGGCGCCCCCAGTCCGGCGCGGTGGTCCCAGCTCGGCATGGCGCCGCTCGCGAGCGCCTCGCGCGCGGCCACGCGATCGCTCCACACGGGCGCGAGGCCGTCGATGGCATGGGAGTCGAGGCGTGCCTGCGCGCGCGCCGCGCGACCGGGGTCCTCGAGGCTCCACGGCGCGAAGGCGGCAGGCGCGGCGGCCACGAACCAATCGCCCACGAGGATGCGCCGGCCGACGAGGAGGAGCGGCAGCAAGCACAGCCACGCCAAGGGATGGCGCAGGATCGAAGGACGGGGGGGGGCCAAGCGGTGGGAAGCAGTCTAGTGGTCGCGCGCCGCGCGCGCCCGCGGCCGGTTGCACGGAACCGGACTCGAGTCGCCCGAACCAAGCGTGGGCGCGTCGACCCGGAGCGCGCTGGAACCTATCCTCCAAGCCATGAAGCGCATCATGCTGCTCGCCCTGCTCGCCGCCTGCGCCGCCGATCGGCCGGACGTCGCTCCGTCGACCTCGTCCACGCCCGCCGTGGAGGCCGCGCTCGCCGCGCGCTTGTCGACCAGCGCCGAACGCCTCGCGTTGGACGTGCGCTGGTTGGCCGACGACGCGCGCGCCGGACGCCGCGCGGGCGAACCCGGCGCCTTGGAGGCCGCCGACTGGCTCGCCAAGCAGTGCGCCGAGATCGGCCTCGAGCCCGCCGGTTCCAACGGCTGGTTCCAGGACTTCGAGGTCGAGCTCGAGCCCAAGGACGGTGGCGAGTCCAAGCTCGAAGTGCCGTTCGATGGCGCGCTCGCCGCGTGGAGCGGAGCGAACGATGTCCAACCGCTGGCATGCGGCGAAGCGGGCGTGGTCGAAGGAGAGCTGGCTTGGCTGGGCTTCGGCATCGAGGACCCGGCGCAGGGTTGGGACGACTACGCGGGACGCGATGTGGCCGGGAAGATCGCCGTCATCGTGCGTGGCACTCCGCCCGAGCCTGCGCCGCGCGCCGGCGAGGCGGCGCCGCAGGCGGATGCGAAGTCCGACGCCAAGATCGCCAGCGACGCCAGCCGATGGTTGGGCGGCGGCACGATCTTCCACAAGGTGGTCACCGCGCGCCGTCGCGGCGCCGCGGCGGTGGTCGTCGTGTCGCGCGGGGAGGGCGAAGCGCCCTTCGCCTTCGATGCTGGCGGTGGAGGAGGCAAGGCGCGCTTGCCGGCCATCGCCTTGTCGCGACAAGCCGGCGCGCATCTGGTCGGCGGCGACCTCGAGGGCGCGTTGCGCGTCCCCGCGGGGCAGGTGAAGCTGGACTGGGGCGTGCGTGCGCGCCTCGTGTGCGACATCGACGGCGGCAAGGGACTCGCGCGCAACGTGCTGGCGCGCCAAGCCGGCGTCGATCGTTCGCGCACGATCGTGGTGGGTGCGCACTACGACCACTTGGGCTGGGGCGGGTCGGGTTCGCTGCATGGTGGCGCGCGCGCCATCCACAATGGCGCCGACGACAACGCTTCGGGCAGCGCCGCCGTGCTCGAGTTGGCGCGCGTCTTCGGCTGCACGCTCGAGGCGCCGCCTTGCGATGTGGTCTACGCCTGGTGGACCGCCGAGGAGATGGGCTTGCTCGGCAGCGAGCATTGGATCCAGCAACCCACGGCACCCATCGCGAGCATCGTCGCGTATCTCAACTACGACATGGTCGGGCGCGTCAAGGACGACAACCTGCAGGTGCTGGCCGCCGGCAGCGCGAGCGAGTTCCCGGCGCTGCTCGAGCGCAGCGCCGCGCATGCGCGGCTCGACTTGTCGCAGAACACATCCGGTTCCTCCTTCGGCGGCTCGAGCGACCACGCCACGTTCCTGAAGCGCGAAGTCCCCGCGCTGCACTTCTTCACCGGCCTCCACGAGGACTACCACAAGCCCTCCGACGACCACGAGAAGTTCGAGGCCGCAGGCTGCGCCAAGGTCGTCTTGATGTCCGAGGCGCTCGTGCGCGCCATCGGCTCCGCGCCGCGCTTGGCCTACGTCGCGCCCAAGCTCGACGACAAGGGCCGGCGCGAAGTGCGCAGCGGCTTCTCGAGTTGGTTCGGCTCGATGCCCAACTACGCGTGGGAGGACGAGGGCGTCCTGCTCGACGGCACCTCGGCGGGCAGCCCGGCGGAGAAGGCGGGGCTCCTCAAGGGCGACATCCTCGTGAGGATGGACGATGTCGAGGTGAAGGACATCTACGACTTCATGTGGGTGCTGCAGACCAAGAAGCCCGGCGATCTGGTGCAGGTCGGCTACATGCGCGATGGACGGTTGGAACGCGTGGCGGTCACGCTAGGCAGCCGCGGGGCGCGTTGAGCACGCGCCCCGCGCGAAGGCGCGGCTCGCCCCGCGCTCACTTCCATTTGGCGATGTAGAGGTTCGTCTCGCCCGAGCGCGTCGCGCCGCGGTTCGAGGCGAACACCAGCCAGCGTCCATCGGGCGAGAACATCGGGAAGCCGTCGAACTCCTCGTGGCGCGTGATGCGCTCGATGTTCCCGCCATCCACGTCGATGGCGTAGAGGTCGAAGTTGCGGCCGCGCCGATCGGGATCGGCGTGGTTGGTGGAGAAGATGATGCGCTTGTCGTCCGGGTAGAAGTACGGCGCGAAGTTGGCGCGACCGAGGTTGGTCACTTGGCGTCGATTGGCGCCGTCGACATCGCAGACCATGATCTCCATGCGCGAGGGGCGCACCAGCCAGCGCTTCAGCAGCGCCTTGTACTCGGCGATCTCCGCGTCGCGCTTCTCGGGCGTGAAGCTGGTCGAGCGGAACACGAGCCGTTGGCCGTCGTGGCTGAAGAAGGCGCCTCCGTCGTAGCCGATCTCGTCGGTGACCTGGCGCGCGTCGCTGCCATCGAGCTTGGCGGTCCACAGCTCGAGGTCGCCGCTCTTCGTGCTCGTGTAGACCATGCGGTCGCCCCGGGGCGAGACCGTGGCCTCCGCGTCGTAGCCCCAATCCGTGGTCAACGCGCGCTCCGCGCCCGAGGCGAGGTCCTTGGCGTAGATGTCGTACTCGGGATGGATGGCCCACACGTAGCCTTGGCTCTTGTCGGGCGGCGGCGGGCAATCGGCGTGGAAGGCGTGGGTCGAGGCGTAGATCACCTCCTGGTCCCCGGGCAGGAAGTAGGCGCAGGTGGTCACGCCCTTGCCGTTCGAGACCGGCGTCAGGCCGCCGCGACCATCGGTGGTCCAGATCCGATCGCATGCGCCGGCCTGGTCGGTCACCTGCATCACGAGGCGCGCACCGTCGAAGCTCCAGTAGCCTTCCGCGGCGTTCTCGATGCCGCTGGTGACCTTCCACAATCCGGCGAAGTGCGTCTCGCCCTCGAGGATCAGATGGTCGACGCGCTCGAGCCCCTCGATGGGCTCGCTCGGCGACTTGGGTCGGCCGTGCGTGGCGGAGACGAGGCCCGACTCGGTCGAGCTGCAGGCGCACAGGAACAGGAAGGGTGCGGTGGCGAGGAGTTGGGTCGTGTTCATCGGTCTCTGGCGGAGTCGCGGCGGGGCGGCACGGGATCCGGGCCGGGTTCGGAGAAGGGATGACAGCGGCAGACGCGCCACAAGGCAAGAGCGCCGCCCCTGTACAAGCCGTGGATGTGCAGCGCCTCGAGCGCGTACTGGCTGCAGGTCGGCGCGAAGCGGCACATGGGGGGCTTCAACGGCGAAATCCAACGGCGGTAGGCGCGGATGGGCAAGCCGAGCAGGAAGGCGCCTCTCGACGCGGCGCGCGGCAGCTCGTCTTCGCTTGATCGCGGAACCTCGCTCACGAACTCGCGGAACCTTCCTGCGGGCCCGAGCGGGCCTGCGCCGGTACCTCCGGCACCTTGCGCTTGGCCCAGGCCTTCTTCGCCAAGGCGCCCAATTCCGCCTGCACGGCGGCGAGGGTGGGCGCGAGCTTTTGCGTCGCAGGCATGAGCACGAGGTCGCAGCCCTTCGGCAGATCCGCGTAGGACAAGCGGAATGCCTCGCGGAACACGCGCCGCACGCGATTGCGCTGCACGGCACCCTTCCAACAGGCGCGACCAACCGACAACCCCAGGCGCGTGTGCTCCCCGCCGTTGGCGGCCGCCACGAGCGAGACGAGCTTGCCCTTGGCGCGACCGCCGAGGCGGAAGGCGCGGTCGAAGTCCTTGCCGGAGGACATGCGCATGTGGCGGGTGAAGCGCAGGCGCGGAGGGGGAGGCACGGGGTGAGCCTAGCAGAGATGCTGGCCCCTTTGATTGTGCGCGCCTGGCGCGGCGGCCGAGCCAACCCCACCCGGTCCGGTCGTTCGCAGGGCCACGCCGCGCAGCGCACGCGATCCAAGCGGCCATGACGAGGCCGAACGCCATCCCTCGCGCTCCTGGAGCTCGAGATAGGGGCAATTGGCTTCGCCATGCGCTTCTTGTCGTCTCGAGTGTGCTTCTGCGTGGCCTCTGCGGTGCTTACGCGGTGGTGTGCTCCATCCTTGACGTGGTTGGTGGTTGGCGTGCTCTTGCTCGGTGTCTTCTCTCCGGGTCGCCGTCGGGCTGCGCGTCGTCTGGCCCGAAGAGGTGTCGCAAGGGCGCCAGCTACCTTGCTGCGCGCCGTGCGCGGGGATCCAGCCCTCGGCCTGGAGCGCGTGCGGCCCGGCTCCCATGTAGATGGACGCGCGCCACGCCTCTGGGTGCAGCACCCAGACGGCTTCTTCTCGCCCTGACGGCGCCTCGTCGCGCACAATCAACGGGGCCAGCATCGGAATGGACACTCGCCAACGCCACCTGATCTCCGGCGCGCGCCTCGCCGCCCGCTCCGGCGCCACCTTCGACGCCCACGCGCCCGCCTCGGGTCGCTTGCTCGGTCGTTGGCCGCGCTCCGGCGCATGGGAATGGAACTCCGCGCGAGAGGCTGCGCAGGCGGCTGTGGGCGCGTGGGGCGCGCTGCCCGGCGCAGAGCGCCAAGCGACCTTGGCGCAGGCCTTGCGCGCGAGCATCCCGACGGAAGTGGCTTGGGACGAGTTGGCCGGCAACACGGGACGGACGCGCGCCGCGCTCGTCGCCCAGCACGAGGCGGTGCGCGCGCGTTTGCTCGAACAGCTCGAGCGCGAGTCCACCGCGAACGACTCCGAAGCAGGGTCCGACTGGACCCTTGTCGCGCCGCACTGGAGCGCGGGCCTCGAGGGGTTGTTGCTCCGGATGATCGCGACCTTGAGCGCCGGTCGAGCCTGCGTGCTCGCACCTGATCCGCGCTTGTGCGCGGCCGGCGATTGCTTGCTGCCCTTGGCGGAGTCCTTGCCGGCGGGCCTGGTCTCCATCCTGCAGGGCTTGGATCGTTCGCTCGCGGGCGGCGCGACGCTGTGGCGCAAGCCCCATGGACGCGTGGTGCGTGCGCCGCCAGGGGCGGGGGCGGCTCTGCATGCGCAACGCGTGGTCGAGGCCGTCTTCGGCGCGGAGCTCGGCGCTTGCGGAGCGCGCGAGGGCGTGCCCAATGTCGTGCTTGTCGCCGACGAGGATCACGGCGCCTACGCGGCGGCGCTGCTGGAGGCGTTCGAAGCGCATCCCGAGCGGCGCGCGCCCTTCGCCTTGGCTGCGCTGGAGGGTGCCGCGACAGCGGTGGAGCTTGCGGCCGAGGCCAGCATCGCCGGCGCGACCCTGTTGCCACCCGTGGTCGGCACCCATGGGCGCCTCGGCTTCCATCTGCCCTTGCGCTCCCGATTGGCGCATCGCCCGCTGGCTGGTCCCGTCGTGTTCGTCGTCAGGGTCTAGCCTCCTCGCGGGCGATTTGACCGATTTGCATTTCGCCCGGGGGCATCGCGCTCGGAAGGAAGTTCCCGTCTTGGCCCCGCACGCCGGCGCCGGGCACAATGTGCAACTGCGTGGCTGCAGCCGGACCGCTCGGACAGCCGATCCCCAAGCCTCCGAGCTCCCCCTCGAGGACCGCCATGATCGCCCCGAACAACGTCCACTCCACTCTCGCCCGCCACCAGCTCGCCGACGGCTTCGACTTCGTGCTCGACCTCGCGCGCTCGCACGGGTCGTGGCTGGTGGATGCGCGCGATGGTCGCGAGTACCTCGACTTCTTCACTTGCTTCGCCAGCTGGCCGATCGGCTACGACCATCCGGGGCTGCGCGACGCCGCCTTCCGCGAGCGCCTGCTGCAGGCCGCGCTCAACAACCCGAGCAACAGCGACCTGTACACGAGCTTGATGGCCGACTTCGTGCAGTGCTTCGCCACGCACGCGACGCCGGCGGGCTATCCGCACCACTTCTGGATCTCGGGCGGCGCCTTGGCGGTGGAGAACGCCATCAAGGTCGCCTTCGACTGGAAGGCGCGCAAGATCGGCATCGACTCGATCAAGGACGATGGCGCGAGCTTGGTGGCCATGCACTTGCGCCAAGCCTTCCACGGCCGTTCGGGCTACACGATGTCGATGACGAACACCGATCCGAAGAAGGTCGCGTTGTTCCCGAAGTTCTGCTGGCCGCGCGTGCACAATCCGGCCATCGTCTTCGACCTCGATGGGAACATCGCCAACGACATCGAAGCCGAGGAGCGCAAGTCCTGCGCCGACATCGAGGAAGGCTTCCGCCAGTTCAAGGGCCGCGTCGCCTGCATCGTCGTCGAGCCCATGCAGGGCGAGGGCGGCGACAACCACTTCCGCACCGAGTTCCTCGCCAAGTTGCGCCGCTACGCCGACGAGAACGAGGCGTTGCTGGTGTTCGACGAAGTGCAGACCGGCTTCTTCGGCTCGGGCAAGCCTTGGCTGTGGCAGCACCACGGCGTCGCGCCGGATGTCGTCGCCTTCGGCAAGAAGACGCAGATCTGCGGGCTCTACGCCAACACGCGCATCGACGAGGTGGCCGACAACGTGTTCGCGCTGCCGTCGCGCATCAACTCGACCTGGGGCGGCAGCCTGACCGACATGGTGCGCTCGCAGCGCATCCTCGAGGTCGTCGTGGCCGACAAGCTCGGCGAAAACGTCGCGACGCAAGGCGCGCGCTTCGTGGCCGGGCTGCGCTCGTTGGCGCGCGGCGCCTCCGCCATCTCCAACGTGCGCGGCGTCGGCTCGCTGGCGGCGTTCACGCTGCCCGACACGGCGACGCGCGGGGCGTGGCTCGATCGCATGCAGGAGCGCGGCTTCCTCGCGTTGCCCTCCGGCGCGCAGTCGATCCGCTTCCGGATGCCGCTTTCGGTCGCGGCGAGCGAGGTCGATCGAGCGCTCGAGATCCTGGCGGATTGCGCCAAGGTCGGCTGAGCGACGGCGTGCATCACCGGATGCACGCGCGTCGCGGGCGCTCAAGGCTGCCGATCGCCGAGCTCGGTCCTGAGCTTCTCGAGCTCCGCGTCCGCGTTCGCCGGGCCGATGTCCCGCTTGGCCGCATCCCTCAGGTCGTCGAGGGCCGGCGGCAGCGCCCTGATGTCGAACTCCGCCAGACCCTTTGGCACGAGTTCCACGCGCTCGGCGGTGCGCGGGCCTGGTTGCGAGACCTCGATCGCGGGCTGTCGTTCGAGCGCGGGCTGCGAACTCGCCGCCTCGTCGTCGAAGGAGACAGGGGCGGGCGTCTCGCGTTCGGGCGCGCAGGAAGCAAGCGCCGCGAGCAACTGCAGCAGCGCGATCCCCGGCACGTAGGCGGACGCGCGCATCAAGTCGGCTCCTGGATGCCGAGCCCGGAGACGAGGCGCTGCCACGCCTCCGGCGCGAAGCTCTTCTTGTACGCACTCAACGCGCCCTTGTACTGCTTGAGCCAACGCGCGCGCAGCTCTTCGCATTGCTGGACCTTGGCGCTATCCCCAAGACCCGTGTAGACCTCGAGCAGTCGTTCGAGGCGCGCCACTCGCGAGCGGTGGTCGGCTTCCAGCCGCGCCACATGGTTCGCCAACTCGCGTTGGCGCTGCACCGGATCGACGAGCGCGCTGCGCTTGTCGCGTCCCGGCGTCGCCTGCACGGGCGCGGGGCGTCCTTCCGCGGCGCCGGGCGGCGGCTGGTTCTGGTTCTCGGGCCGACGCGCGTCCCGCTCGGGCGGAATCGGCTTCGCCTGCGGCGCGAGGCAGGGCAACAGGAGCAGGAGGGGCCAAAACATGGCTACAAGCTAGCAGGCGGAGGCGCGGGGCGCGCCTGGCGCAAGCGCAACTGCCCGCAGGCGGCATCGCTCTCCACTCCGCGCGACCAGCGCACGGTGGCCACGATGCGCGCGGCTTCCAACGCGGCGCGAAAGCGCTCGACATCCGCGCCAGCGGGCCTGCGCCACGGACTGCCCGCGACCGGGTTGAAGGGAATCAGGTTCACCGTGCAGCGTCGGCCGGCGAGCCGCGTCGCCAATCGGCGCGCGTGGCCGTCGTCGTCGTTGCGTCCGCCGAGGAGCACGTA
The DNA here is from genome assembly GCA_005789645.1 of Planctomycetia bacterium. Lineage (GTDB taxonomy): Bacteria > Planctomycetota > UBA1135 > UBA1135 > SXXH01. The sequence goes on along the minus strand of SXXH01000272.1, from coordinate 6,363 downwards.
CTCGTAGGTCACTTCGCGCCCGGTCTTGTCGAACCAATCGTCGCCGGCGGCCAGCACCTCCTCGACGGGGACGCCCTTCATCGCGGGCACGAGCTCGTCGCGCTCTTCGTCGTCGGGCGTGTGGAGCGAGATGGCCAACTGGAAGCGCGGGCGATGCGGCGCGAGCGCGCGCAGGCGCTCGGGAAAGCCCACGGTGGAGACTGTCACCCGACGCGCGCCGAGTCCCATCTCGTCGTGGACCGCGTCCAGCGCCCGTTCGAGCGCCGCGTAGTTCAAGAGTGGTTCGCCCATGCCCATGACCACGCTGCGCGACAGCGCGCCTAGTTCGCGACCGCGCACGTATTGCTCGAGGATCTCGTGCGCGCGCAGGTTGCGCGACAAGCCCAACTGCCCCGAGGCGCAGAAGGGGCAGCCGATCGGGCATCCAGCCTGCGTGGACACGCACAAGGTCGCGCCGGCGCGCGACTCCTCGTCTTCTTCGCCGAGATCGAGCGAGGGCATGTGCACGGTCTCGATGGTGGCGTCGCGCGTTCCTTCGCGCGGGAACTCAAGCGCCAACTTGGTCGTCCTGTCGGTGGCCACGCTGCGCGCCACCTCCACGCCCGACAGAACCGGCACTTCGGCGGCGAGCGCGGCGCGCAGCGCGGTGGGCAGCGCCGTCATGCGCGCGTAGTCGAGGACGCCCTTCTCGAGCACCTGCTCCCGCACGATGCGCGCGTGGAAGGGCCTGGCTCCGAGGCGTTCGGCCGTCGCGGGCCAGGCGGGCGGCTCGGCGAGGAACAACTCGAGCAGCGACGGTCGCCGGTCGCTGTCAAATTGCCTTGACGATTCGGCCGCCGTGCCGGCCATTCGTCAGCCTCCGCCCTCGACCAAGGCGCGGCGCAGGATCTGGCCTACTTCCTCGGCCACGGCGCGCGTGGCCTCGAGGCCGTGCGGATTGGCTCCGCCCACCGCCTTGTGCCCGCCGCCGCCGTAGCGCTCCATGATCTGGCCGACGTGCGCTCCGGGCACGGGCGGGTTCCACGGGTTCTCGCCGGCCGAAACATGGAAGCCGGCGCGCGTGGGGATCACGCCCACCGCGTAGCGCGCATCGGGATGGTGGTAGAACGGCGCGAAGCGCTCGCGGCGGATCTGGTTGCTGGAGGCGTCGTAGACGACGACGCCGTCCTTCTTCCACTTGACGGTCGGCGGGAACTGCTCGAGCGCCTTGTCGCGGTTGCGCGAAGCGCGCTGGAAGCTCTTCTCGACGTCCGCGCGGCACGCCAGCGCCTCCATGTCGCCCTCGACGAGCCCATCCACCAGCGAGTCGACCCACTCGATCGACGGCGCCGCCGTCAAGGCGCGCGCGATGCGCAAGGCCGCCTCTTCGCCGAACAGCGCCTGGTCCACATCCTTGTAGCGCGCGGCGTCGACGATGTCGGACCAGCGCGCCATCTCGACGAAGCGCGCCGGCGCCTCGAAGCCGTGGTGGCGGCGCATGTGAGCCAGGATCAACGGCGGGCAGGAAGGCGAGGTCTCGTCCCAGCGCCAGCGCTCGCTCTCGGCGTATTGGCCGCGCAGCTCCTCGTCGAGGAAGGTCGTAGGGTGGTGGTCGAACCACCACTCGGCGCGCGGGTGGAAGTGGAAGTCCACGATGGCGAAGCGGCGGCCGCTCTCGAAGGAGCGCCAATCGGCGCGCTGGTCGTAGTTGACGCTCTCCCAGCACGGGTCCTCGCCAGCCCGCTCGCGCAAGGCCTTGGCCAGCACCGCGGCCGACACGATGCCGTCGAAGTCGCGGTGGTAGTGGATGCAGAGGCGTTCCGTGGCCATGTGGAAGAACACATCCTAGGGCGCGAGGAGCGGCGAGCGTAGGGGAAGCGGCGATTGCTCGGATGGCCCGCCTCGCGAAGAGCGCCGCGGACTACTGCGATCCGCCCCAGGCGAGTAGGCTCTGCGTCCGCATCATGATCCGTCGCTGCTTCCGTCGCGTCCTCCCGCTCCTCGTCGTCCTCGCATGCGCAGGCCTCGCGCCGGGGCCTGTCGCGTCGGGGCCCGTCGCGTCGGGGCCCGTCGCGTCGTCCAGCGCCGCGCCCTTGCTCGGCCAGGGTGACGCCAAGCCGGCCGCCCGCGCGGCCGAGCCCGAGGACATGGCCACGCGGCTCTCCGCCACCGCTCTGTCGGCCGCGCGAGCCGGTCGCGTCGAGGAGGCCCGCGCGGCGTGGACCAAGGTGCTCGAGCGCGAGCCGCGGCATCTGCGCGCGCTGCTTGGTCTGTCGGAACTCGCGCGCAAGGCCGAGCCGCCGCGCCTCGACGAGGCTTTGTGGCGCGCCGGCGACTTCCTGTGGCAGTGGAAGCGCCTGCGAGAGCGCCCGGCGGACCTCGTCGCGCCCGCCAAGGAGCTCGAGGCTTGGGTGGTCGGCGCCGATCCGCTGCGCAAGCGGCACGACGCGCTCAAGCGCGACCACGTCACCAAGCTGCTCGAGGTGGCCGCGTCGCAGATGGACGCCGGCAACTGGCATGGCGCCCAAGCGGTGCTGAAGGAGGCGCGCGGCGCCGACCCCGACCATCCGCAGCTCGTCGCGGCGCTGGCGCGCATCCGCCTCGAGGGCGGCAACGAGCTGGCGGTCGAGGACGAGACCGGCGGCAGCGATCCGCTCTCGGGCGTCACCGCCGAATGGGTGGCCCAGAACGATCCGCTGCACGCGGAGTGGGACGCGGCTTGGGAGCTCGCCACCGAGCACTACGTCGTGCGCACCAACGCCGGTTGGCGCGTGTTGAAGACGGTGGCGCACGCCATGGAGCAGGTGCACGTCTTCTACCGCCAGTTCCACCGCTACAAGCTCGGCAAGGGCGACAGCGTGCCCGTCGCCAACGTGCTGATCTTCAAGAGCGCCCAGGAGTACAAGGACCTCGGCGGCCAACCGGTCGAGTGGGCCGCCGGGCACTGGGACGGGACCAATGTCGTCACCTACGATCCGCGTGGCGGAGGCGACGGCGGTCTGTCTGGTTTGCTTGACACCTTGTTCCACGAGGCCAGCCACCAGTTCACCAGCCTCGCCGGCGGTTCGGCCGTGCCCGCCTGGTTGAACGAGGGCATGGCGAGCTTCTTCGAGGGCACGCGGCTCCTGTCGAACGGCAAGCTGGAGTGGAACCTCGTCGTGCCGGGCCGGCTTTATCCGCTGCTCGACGAAATCAAGGACAAGAAGCACGACCTGCGCGCCATCGTCGAGGGACGCGTCGCCGACTACCGCAGCTTCTACCCGTGGGGCTGGGGCATCGTGTACTACCTGCACAACGCCGAGGACGAGGACGGCACGCTGCTCTATCGCGAGCGCCTGCCGGAGTACTTCCAGCAATACCACGAGCCCGACCACATGGGGCGCTTCGTCGAGCACTTCGTGGCGCGCCCCGGGGTGCCGGGCGTGCAGGGCCTCGACGAGTTCGAGGCTCGCTTCCGCGCCTACATCCTCGAGCTCGAGGGCGTGGACAAGGGGCTGGTCGACTTGGCGCGCGCCAGCGAGGCGAAGGCCGATCGCCAAGCGGCCAAGCAGGCGTGGAAGCGCGCCATCGAGTTGTACGAACGCAGCCTGAAGAAGGACCCCGGGCATCCAGCGGTCTTGTGGAAGCTCGCCACCGCGCTCGAGGCCGACAAGCAGCCCGACCGCGCGGCCGGCACGCTGCGCCAGTGGATGACCGCGACTCTCTCCGCGCCGGGCGCGGCCGACCCGGAGTCCCAGCGCCGTGCGGAGGCGCTGGCTCGCATCCAGAAGCTCGACACGAGCGCCAAGCGGCTCGAGCGCCTGCGCGAAGCGTTCCACAAGGATGCGCTGCAGCTGGCGCAGGACTACAAGAAGGCCGGTCTGCCGCGCATCGCGCTGCAAGTGCTGCGCGGACCCGCCACGGCTACGCCGCCGAGCGTGCCGGCGCGCGAGCTGTACTTCGCCGTCTCGGACGAGTCGAAGGTCTCGCTGGAGTCGTGGCGGTTGTTGTTCGACGAACGCACGCTCAAGGGCTTCTACGGGGGTGGCGAGGAGGACTTCCGCGTGCACGAGGGCGCGATCGTCGCCACCATCGCCGGGCTCGCCGGCGGCGGGGACAAGGGGCCCGCCACGGGTTCGGTCGCGGCCGCGCCCAAGCAGTCGGCCTTCGCCTATCGCCGCTTGTTCGTCGACGTGGAACCGGCGGGCGACTGGTCGCTGTCGGCGGAGATCGACCTGGCCGGCGCGCGGCTCGCGGGCTTGTGCTTCGGCAAGAAGCGCGACGACTCCTTCCATGGCGTGGTGCTGTTGCCGGAGGGCCATGTCGACCTCGGCGCGTTCGGCTCCGACGGCAAGACGCTCTTGCGCGTCAAGAAGCCTTGGAAGGGCCTGCGCCACGTGCTGCGCATCGAGACGGCCGGCACGCGCCTCGTCGCGCACGTCGACGACGAGCAGGTGCTCGAGTGGACCTTCGATTCGCGCGCGCGCCTCGCCGGCGACTTCGGCTTGCTCGCCGGCGACGGCCAGAGCGCCTTCCGCGACATCAAGTTCCTCGAGTACGATCCGGGCCTGCCGCGCCGCGCGCAGATCGGACGCCGCAAGGAGCTCCTCGCGCCCTCGACCTCCGGCGAGATCGCGCCGCTGCTGCGCGCCGAGCCTGGTCGCGTCGCCTACCTCGAGGAAGCGCCGCCGCTCGTCGGTCCGGGCGCGCTCGTGGGGGACGCGCCGCATGGCCGCGAGCTCGACGCGCTGCGCTTCAGGCCGCTGGTGCTCGTCCTTTGGAGCACCTACCAGGAGTCGCAGGTGCCCGTGCTGCCCGGGCTCGTGGCGCTCGCCGACAAGCACAAGGAAGACGAGATCGCGTTCCTGCTCGTGAGCAACGAAACCGAGGATGTCGTGCGCGCGTGGGCGGGCGCGAACTCGCTGCCCTTCCCCGTGGTGTGCGATCCCACCAACCGCGCGTACGACGCCTACGCGGCGGGCAAGGTCGGCCTGCCGCACGCCAAGCTCGTCGGCGTCGATGGACGCGTCGTGTGGGAGGGCAATCCCGACTGGAAGCCCGAGTACGGCAGCTACCTCGAGGAACCGCTGGCGCGCCATCTCGAGGCATCGCGCTGGAAGGAGCTGCGCGTCGCGTCGTCACGCCTCGAGGAGGCGGATGCCCGGCGCGCCAAGGGCGATGTGCCTGGCGCGTTGGCGTCGTGGCGGGAGTTGGCCGCGATCCCCACCGAGCATCCGGTGGTGGCGCGCGCCAAGGCCGGACTGGCGGGACTCGCCGCCGAGGCGCAGGCCCGCATGGCGCGCGCCGAGGAACTCGCCGCGGCGGGGCGCGTGCTGCAAGGTGCTCGCGAGCACGCGCGCGTGGCGCGCACCTATGGCGGACTCGCGCAGGCTGAAGCCGCGCAAGCAGCGCTCGCGAAGCTGGAAGGCGGCAAGGCCTGGAAGGAGTCCACGCGCGCCGAGAAGAAGCTCCTCTCCGCCGAGAAGCAGGTGGCCTCCGGCAAGGCTGCTGTCGCGGCGCAGGCGATCGGCGAGTGGCTCGCGAAGTTGGAGCCCAAGCTCGATCCCGAACTGCGCGAGCGCGGCGAAGCGTTGGCCGCCTTGGCTGGCGCGGCGGATCCAGCCGCGGAACTGGCCGCGTACCGCGCGCGCTTCGAACTCGACTGAACGCGCGCGGCGGAGCGCCGCGCGCGAGTCGAGTCGGAACCCGTCAGGCGATCTCGCGGACCGCTTCGCCTTCGTCGGCGTCGCGCAGCGGCATCACCGGCGCCTCGGCGGCGGGGGGCGGCGCCACCAAGCCCAGCGCCAAGCTGCGGCGCTTGAGCACAACATCCTCGTCGACGAGGAAGACGCGCTGATCCTGGCGCGAGGGCAGCTCGTAGAGCAAGTCGAGCAGCAGGTCCTCGACGATCGAGCGCAGCGCGCGCACGCCGGTCTCGCGTTGCAGCGCGAGGTCGGCGATGGCGGAAAGCGCCTCGGGCGTGAACACCAGCTCCTTCTGCTGCATGGCGAAGATCTGCTGGTACTGCTTGACCAACGCGTTCTTCGGCTCTGCCTGGATGCGCACCAGCGCGGCGCGATCGAGCGTGTCGAGGGTGGCGATCACCGGCAGGCGGCCGACGAACTCGGGGATCATGCCGAACTCGACCAGGTCCTTGGGGATCAGGAAGCGCACGAACTCGTCGCGCGCGGCGCGGCCCTTCTGCACCTCGTCCTCGGACGAAACCATGGCGCCTGACTTGCGCGCGCGGTCCACCATCTCGCGCGCGGATTGCTGTCGGCCGAAGCCGATCGAGTCGCGTCCGACGCGGCGGGCGATGATGTCCTCGATGGCCGAGAAGGTCCCGCCCACGATGAAGAGGATGTTGGTCGTGTCGACTTGGATGTAGGCTTGCTCGGGGTGCTT
>SXXH01000271.1 GCA_005789645.1 Planctomycetia bacterium | reverse complement strand
GCGTGGCTGCGCGAGGCGCGCGCGCGGCTGCGCGTGTCGCTCTCGTCCTTCGCCCTCGCCGACGCGACGCTGGCGGAGTTGGGCTTGGAGGAGCTCGAGCTGCGCGCCCTGGAACTCGACGCGAAGGTGGCGCCGCGCGAGCCGGCCACCGTCGCCGCGCGCGCGAGCCTGGTCGCGGTCGAACCGTTCGAGCTGTCGCTCGAGGTCGGTTGCGCCGCGCCGTGGGAGCTCGCCGCGGGCCGCCCGGCGACGATTTCCTTGCGCGCCTCGTCCGCGCGCCTGCCGGGACTGGCGATCGACCGCCTCGCGGGCGTCGAAGGACTGTGGGCGGACCTCTGCGGCGCGGAGTCGGCGCTCTCCCTCGACGCCAAGCTCGACGGTTGGCCCGGCGACGCGCCGCGCGTCGAGGCCGGACTGGACCTGCGCGCGCCGCGCGCGAACGTCTCCGTCGCCGGTCGTTTCTCCGGTGGCCGCGTCCAGGCGCCGCGACTCCTCGAGATGTCGTTGACGCTCGATCCCGAGGTCGTCGCGCGTCGGCTCGCGCCGCTCCTGCCGGTTGGCCAGCAGGCTTCCGTGTCGGGCGCGACGCCGCTCGTCGTGCGGCTCGCCGACGTCGACTTCGCGCCTCCCGCCGAGGGCGGGGACGCGTGGTCCATGCTGGCGAGCGCGCGCGGACGATTGCAGGCGGAGCTGCCGGAATGCTCGTGGTCCGACGAGGGCTTGCGCGCGCAGCGGCGCCAAGTCGCGCTGCGCGGCGTGCGGCTCGTCGCCACGCTCGATCCCGCCGCCAAGCCGGAGATCTCGCTCGAGGGCGAGGTCGTCGACGACCCCGCGGGTCGCTTGTCCGCCAGGGTCGCCCTGCTCGACGCCCCCGCGATCTTCGCCGAGCCCGATGGCTGGCGCCGCGCTCGCGCGAGCATCGAGGCTCGCGTCGAGCGCGCGCCCACCGCCTTGGTCGACATCCTTGCCGCGCAGGATGGGCTGCTCGTCGAGGCCCTGGGTCCGCGCGTGGATGTCGATCTGCGCAGCCCGTCCCTGTCGATGCAGGCGGGCGAGTTCGCAGCCGAGCTGCGTTCGCCCTTGCACGGCGTGGTGGCGCGCGGTCGCATCCAGGAGTCGCGCCTCGTCGTCGACCAGATCGATGGCGTGGTGGCGCAAGTGGGGCTGGGTCCGCTCGTCTCGCAGCGCGTCGTGGGCAAGCTCGTGCCGACCTTGGTGCGGGTCCAGAAGCCGCAAGGCGCGGCGCCGCTCGCGTTGCGCGTGGATGGGCTGACGGTTCCGCTCGATGGCGACCTGCGCCAGCTCGACGCGAAGCTGCGCCTGGAGCTCGGCGAGGTCCAGTACGCGCTGCTTCCGGGGCTCGAAGCGTGGTTCCCGGAACTCGCGGCGCGCACATCGAAACTGCCGACCATCGAGGTCGAGATCGTCGACGGGGTCGCGAGATACCAGCGCCTGCCGGTGAAGCTCGGCGGCAAGGAGCAGTCGTTCTCCGGCAGCTACGATCTCGTCGACGGCAAGCTGAACTTGTCGGCCGACGTGCCACTCGCGGCGTTCGGCAAGAAGGTCGTCAAGGAGCTCGACTCCGTGCGCGACATCCTGCCGCCCGACACGGTGGTGCCCATCGAGTTGTCGGGCAGCTGGTCCTCGCCCAAACTGCGCATCAAGAAGAAGTTCCTCGAGGATGTAGTCGAGCGCGCGGCGCAGAAGGCGCTCGAGGACCTCTTCGGCGGCGGCAAGGACAAGAAGAAGCCCTGAGCGGCTCGCGCGCCCGCCTCCGCGAGCTGGATCAGAAGCCGACTTGGCGGCCGATCTTCGCCGACACCGCCTCGGCGATGCGCGCGCACAGCTCGTGGCCGTCGCGGTCGTCGACCCACGCGCCGCGCTCGTCGCTCCAGTCGTAGTGGAATGCGCGCGCGCCCGCGGCGAGCCACATCTGGTCGGCCGCGGTCTGGCGGTTCAGCACATACCGCGCGCGATCGGGGAACTCGATCGTCACGACGCCATCGGTGGTGGAAAAATCCACCTCGTCCGGATCGAAGCGTTCGAGCCACTTCGCCACGCGCTCCAAGCACTCGTCGGCGCGCCTAAGGTACTGGCTGCGTTCCACTTGGACTTCCTCGGGTTCACTCGAGGCCCATCTGGGCCACGCCTTCTTCGTCGAAGCCCAGCATGTGGCCGATCTCGTGGAAGAGCGTCTTGCGGATCTCCTCGACGAGCTGCTCGCGGGCCTGCGCGTCGCGTTCGAGGTTGCGCTGGAAGAGGAAGATGCGCCGCGGGAAGGCCGCGTCCTGCGTCTCCGTGCCCTCGATCTCCGAGGTGCCCACGAACAAGCCCAGGATGTCGGGCGGCGTCTCGGACGGATCGTGCGGGTCGATCATCCAGTCGGCCGGCATGGGCTCGACGATCACCTCGGTCGACTCCAGCGGGCCTTGGAACTGCTCGGGCAGGAACTCGATCGCCTCGCGTACGACTTCGAGGAACTCCTCGGACGAGAGGCGCGACGGCAGCGGGAACGCCGCGTCGATCTCCTTGGCGCGCGCCAGGCGTTCGTCGGAGCGCGCATGGTCGCCCGACAGGTCGTCGAGCAAGGCCAGCTTGTCCAGCACCGCGGTCGACTCCTCCATGGCGGCGAGGCGCTCGAACGCGGTACGCGAGTCCGCGAGACGCCAAGTCGCGAGCGCGAGGAGCCCATCGGCCCACAGCAGATCGGGGTCGTCGCGCAGCTCCTCGACCTCCTTGGCGCGCGCCAACACGACCGCGGCTTCGCGCAGTTCGCCGACCATCGTGCGAGCGATGGCCTCGGGCACCCAACGCTCGGGCCAGTCGGGGTCGACCGAGTGCATCTCGAGCAGCGCGCGCTCCGCGTCGCCTGCGTCCAGCGCCGCCCAGGCTCGTTCCAGCGACTCGTCCTCGACGGTCGGTCCGCTGTCCTCTTCCTCCCAGGCGCTGTAGCGATCGTCCTCTTGGCTCATGGGGCCGAGATTCTCGCCTGCCGCGCCTCAGGACTCCAGCGCCACGCTTTGGATACCCGCGCCCGGTCCAAGGGAAGCACGCACGGTTCGCGCGTGGTGAACCTTGTGGGCGCGGGTCGAGCAGGGCTAGCCTAGCCGCCCATGATCGTCGACCTCGCCTCGCTGAGCTTGCTCGCGCCCATGGCCGGGTCGGGGGGCATGACGGCGGAGACGCGCCTGTTCCTGGCGTTGGCGGTGTTGCTGATCGTCGGCCGCACCTTCGGCGAGGTGGCGCGCCGTCTGGGTCAGCCCTCGGTCGTGGGCGAGTTGTTCGCGGGCATCCTGCTCGGTCCCGCCGTCATGGGACGCTTGTGGCCCGAGGGACTCGAGCTCTTGTTCCCGAAGACGGGCGCGAGCGCGACCACGCTCGATGGAGTGCGTCAGCTCGGCTTGGCGCTCTTCCTGCTCGTGGCGGGCATGGAGGTCGATCTGTCGCGCGTGCTGCGCCAAGGCCGAGCGCTCAGCTACGTGGGCGCGTTCGGACTGCTCGGGCCGTTCGCCATCGGCTTCGGAGTGGCCACCTTCGCGCCGCATGTGGTGGGCTACGACGGGCGTCTCGGTCCCGGCTTGTTCGCCTTGTTCTTCGCCACCGCGCTGTCGATCAGCGCGTTGCCCGTGATCGCCAAGACGCTGATGGACCTGTACCTGTACAGGAGCGACTTCGGCATGACCGTGATCGCGGCGGCGGTGCTCGACGACATCGTCGGCTGGTTGCTGTTCGCCGTCGTGCTGAGCTTGATCGGCGCGAGCACGACCTCGCCTTTCGTGGTCGTGGGCCTGACGATCCTCTCCGCGGGGCTCTTCCTCACGGTGGGGCGATGGGCGATCCACCGCATCCTGCCCTTCGTGCAGGCGCACACCAGTTGGCCCGCGGGCGTGCTGGTCTTCTCGATCGGCATCGCCCTGATCGGCGCCGCCGTGGCGGACTACGCGGGCGTGCACGCCGTGTTCGGCGCGTTCCTCGCGGGCGTCGCGTTGGGCGATTCGAGCCACCTGCGCGAGCGCACGCGCGCCACGATCACCGACTTCGTCAGCTCCTTCTTCGTGCCGCTGTTCTTCGCGGGAGTGGGCTTGCGCGTCGATTTCGTGGCGAACTTCGACTTGCAGCTGTGCGCCATCGTCACGCTGCTGGCCTGCGTGGCGAAGATCGCCGGCTGCGGCTTCGGCGCGCTGGTGGCGGGCATGCCGAGGCGCGAAGCGCTGGCGACGGGCATCGCCATGAACGCGCGTGGCTCGATGGAGATCATCCTCGCCTTGACCGCGCTGCAGCTGGGCATGATCGGCGAGGAGCTGTTCGTGGCACTGGTCGTCATGGCCCTCTCGACCTCGATGCTGGCCGGTCCCTTGATCCGCCGCGCCTTGAACCGCGCCGAGCCGCGTCGCTTCGCGCGCTACCTAGCGGGGCGCGGCTTCCTGCCGCGCATGGCGGCCAAGGGGCGCGAAGGCGCGGTGCGCGAGCTCGCCGCCGCGGCCGCGCGCGTCGGTGGGCTGAAGGAGGAAGTGGTCGCGGAGGCCGCATGGTCGCGCGAGGAACTGGGTACGACCGCCATGGGCGAGGGCATCGCCGTGCCACATGCGCGACTCGACGGCTTGCGCCAGCCCGTGGTGGCGTTGGGCCTAGCGCCGGATGGCATCGAGTTCGACGCGCCCGACCACAAGCCCGTGCGCATCTGCTTCCTGATCCTGACTCCCAAGGACAACCCCGCGACCCAGCTGGAGATCCTCGCCGACATCGGATCCACGCTGAAGGATCCCGAGCTGCGCGAGAAGCTGGTGGTCGTGCGCGGCTACACGGAGCTGCTCGCGTTGCTGCGCGCCGACGGCCGCGCGCGTTAGTCGCCGAGCGGGGCCGCGCGCTGGAAACGAGCGCGGCGGCGTCGAGATTCCCCGGCGCCGTCGCGTTCCTCGCGTCTTGGTCCTCAGGCGAAGCGCGTGTAGCCCGGACGGGGCACCGGCGTCGTCGGCACGGGCCCCATCGCCGGAGTGGCGGGGCCGAGGCGCTCGGTCGAGGTCAGGAGCTTCTCCCACGTGACCACTTCGCCGGTGTAGGCGGCGATGCGACCTTGGATCGCCATCAGCGTGCTTTGCACGGCCCACTCCGCGTCGTTGCGCACCTTGCCGCTGCGGATGCCGGCGAACATCTCTTCGTGCTCGTGGACGTACATGTTCGAGGTCGGGCCGTCGTAGACCCAGTTGGCGCTCTCGCCCTTGATCACGTGGCTCGGTCCCCAGCCGTTGATGAAGGCGACGCCCTTCTCGCCGTAGACGTAGTCCGTGTTGTCGGTGGGGCAGTTCTCCCATTGGCGCGCCTGCAGGAAGGCGCGCACGCCGCCCTTGTACTCCCACGTCACGCCGAAGTGGTCGTAGATGTTGCCGATGCCGTCGCCGCGCTGGGCGCGACCACCGACGGCCCAGCAGCGCAGGGGCGTCTGGTTGTCCATCGCCCAGTTGAGCTTGTCGACCGAGTGGCAGGCCTGCTCGACGAGGTGGTCGCCGCCCAGCCACAGGAAGTGGAACCAGTTGCGCACCTGCCACTCCATGTCGGTCTGCCCGTCCTTCCGCGCGAAGGATGCGTTGGGCGAGCCGTTGTAGGTGGCGTAGATCGTGCGGATGGCGCCGATCGCGCCGTCGTGGATCTGCTTGTACGCCGCGCGCTCCGGCAGGCTCGAACGCCAGCAGAAGCCCGACATGAGCGACAGGTTCTTCTCGCGCGCCTTGAGCCCCGCGGCTTGGATCTCGAGCGCCCCGGGCACGTCGACGCCGAACGGCTTCTCGGCGAACACATGCTTGCCGGCTTCGATGGACTTGACCACCTGCGCCGGACGGAAGGCCGGCGGAGTCGCCAGCAGGATCACTTCGATCCCGGAGTCGAGCATGCGCTCGAGCGCGTCGAACCCGATGTACTCGCGCTCCTTGATCTTCACGCGCGCTGCGTGCTCGACATTGGTCTCGAGGTTCGCGCGGCAGGCCTTGACCCGATCGCCGAGGATGTCGCCGATGGCATGGATGACGACGCCGTTGTCCGCCTGCAGTGCATCGAACGCAGCGCCCGTGCCGCGTCCGCCGCAGCCGAGCAGCCCGACCTTGATCGGCGGCAACTGGGGCTTCTGCGGGACCTCGGCGGCTGGTTGCGCCTTGTCCTGTGCCAGCGCATGGTTGGCGGCGAGCGTCGCCGTGGCCAGCGCGCCGGCCTTGAGCAGGTCGCGCCGCGCGAAGTTGGAGGAGTGCAGTCCGGTCATGGTCGTTCCCGATGGTCGCGCCGGGCGGCGGCGCCGCGGCAGGGTGAGAGGCGATCGTTGGAGGCCGCGTTTGGGCATTCTAGCCGAGGGTTTGGATGCTGGCCCCTTTCGTTGTGCGCGGTCGAGGTGGACAAAATGGCCAGGTTTGACGAATTGGCGGGGAAATCGCCACGCAACTGCTGCAGCGGCCATGCCGCGGGCGTCCAAGTCTATTTGGGCGTCTCGGATCGTCGGCAAACCACTGGTCCGTCAGCCTACACGCATGCCTTGCGGGCTTTCAGGAGCTCGCTGGCGGCGATCTGGCCGGCTCTTCGACTCCGGAGCTGAGTTGGGGTTGCATCGGTAACTTGGAGGGATCTCAACGCCTGCGCGGAGCAGTTCACGACGGGAGTGCGGCACCGTTGTCGAGGGGGAGGCTCTGGACTTCGCTCCAATATGTGGCTCCCTCGAAGCTGACCCGCTTTCTCGGGCCTTGGGAGCCATGGCGCCGAGCCTCGGCCTGGACGAGATTGCGGGCTCCATATGGAGCTAGACGCACGCCCACGCGCAGCAGGCAGCACCCAATCCGCTTTTCCGATCGCGACAGCGCACAACGAGGGGGGCCAGCATCCAACTTTGGCAGCAGGCGCAAGGACTGCGCACTGCGCAGGGGATCCTCTCGGCCGTTGAGTCGCACCCAGTTGCGGCTGTAAATCCATCCTCAATAGCAGCTTATGCCAATGAACTCAGAATCCAGCTTCGTCCTGAACCAGCCCGCATCGCGGCGGCACTATGCAACGCCCTCCTCATGAGCCCCGCTGAGCAGCACTCCGCCCCTGGCCAGCAGGGGATCCACGACCTGCTTGTGCATGCGGACTGGCTGCGTGCGCTCGCGCGGCGTCTAGTCGCCGATCCTTCGAGTGCCGAAGACATCGAGCAAGAGGTCTGGCGGCAGGCCCTCGAGGCGCCTCCGCGCGACCATGCCAACCCGCGTGGTTGGTTGGCGGCGGTGGCGCGCAATGTGGCACGCTCGTTGGGTCGTTCGCGCGTTCGCCGCGGTCGTCGCGAACTCGCCGCGGCGCGCTCCGAAGCGTTGCCGGACACCAGCGAACTGGTGCTCGAGGCCGAGTTGTCGCGCGCCTTGGCGGGAGAGGTGCTCGAGCTCCCCGAGCCCTACCGGACCGTGCTGCTGTTGCGTTATTGGCGCGGCATGCCGAGCGAGGACATCGCCGCGGCGCGCGGCGTGCCGCACGAGACCGTGCGCACCCAGATCCGGCGCGGCGTGGAGCGCCTACGCGAGCGGCTCGATTCCAAGCACGGCGGCCGTGCGGCATGGATGGCGCTGTACGCGCCGCTTGCGCGCGATCTTCCCACCTTGGCGACCGCTTCGCTCGCGCCTGCGGGCTTGGGGTGGGCGACTTGGGCGACAGCCGCGGCGGTGTTGTCCATCGCGGGCGCGGTGGCCTGGTCGTCGCGCTCCACGGATGGACCCGCGACGGCGGCGCTCATCGCCGTGGAGGAAGCACCCGCCACGGAACTCGGCGCGGTGAATGAACTCGCTTCGGCCGCGCGCGGGACGGATTCGAGCGTGCGCGCCAGCGCCGTGCCCGCAGTCGTCGCGCCGCCGAAGAGCGCGGAGGGCATGTACGCACCCGTCTCGGGCAGGTGCGTGCGTCCCGACGGCAGTCCTGTCGCGGGAGTGCGCGTGCGTTGGACGCCGGGGCCGCACGATTCCGGCCCGCGGCCGCGTTTCGTCGATGGCGTGCTGCACGCGCGTTCCATGAGCGAGGCCGTCGAGCCCGGGCGCCTCGCCAAGCTGCGCGAGGACCCGATGGCGTGGTCGATGGTGCTGCTCGCGGGCGTGCTCGTCGACGGTGACGGATCGCCAGTGCGCGGTGGCGTCGTCGACGCGGGCGTGCACTTGGCGAGCCTGCGCGACCTGGCCTTCGACATCGAGGTGCTCAAGCAGCGCGACCTCGCCCGCATGTCCGACGTCGAGGGCCGCTTCGCGCTGCTTGCTCCGCTGTTGGAGAACGCGCAGTGGAGGGCCGCGGCGGGCACGCTGCACGCGCCTGTCCAGCCGGTGCCGGCGACCTCGATGGTCGATCTGCGCGTCGTGCTGCGCCCCGGCGAGTCCATCGAGCGCCCGGCGCTGGTGGGCCGCGTGCTCGAGGTCGATGGCTCGCCGGCGGTCGGCGCCGAGGTCGCTTGGGGCGATGCGCGTGGCAAGGTCGACGACGACGGGTCGTTCGTGCTGCCGGTCGCGCCGCAGCTCGGACCCACGCGCTTCGTGGCGTGGAAGAAGGGCCGTCAAGCCACCTTCCTCGAGGATGTGCAGGTCGAAGCGAGCGCCACCGCGCGCCCGATCGAGTTGCGGCTCGGTCCGCGCACCTTGGCGATCCGTGGTCGCGTGCTCGACGAGACCGGCGTTCCGCGCGCGCGCGTGCAGGTCGCGCTGCTCGACGGGTTGAAGTGCGGCTTGTCGGAGTTCGAGGCCGAGCACCTGTCGGTCGGTCGCAAGGTGCCCGTGGTGCGCTCGGGCAAGGACGGCGCGTTCACGCTCGACGGCCTGCGGGAGAAGGCCTACGACCTCGTGGCGTGGGAC
Source organism: Planctomycetia bacterium (assembly GCA_005789645.1). Taxonomy (GTDB): domain Bacteria; phylum Planctomycetota; class UBA1135; order UBA1135; genus SXXH01. The sequence goes on along the minus strand of SXXH01000271.1, from coordinate 4,520 downwards.
GAGTCGGGCGTGGTCGCGCTCTTGCGCGCCGTGCCCGCCGGCACCACGGGCGTCGAGTTGCGCGGCGGGCCCGATGCCTGGCATGAAGAGGTGCGTTGCCGCGTCGTCGACGCGCGAGGCGCGCCGCTCGCGGGCGTCAAGGTGCAGTTGCACGCCGAGCGGACGCGCGATCCGCGACGCATGGAGCTCCTACCCTTGGCCGAGGCCATGAGCGACGCCGAAGGTCGTTGCGTCTTGCGGCGCGTGCCGCGCTCGGGCGCCCGACTCGCCGCGGCGGGCGCGGACTTCGTCGCCATCCCCGTCGCCGTGCCCGCGGATCTGTCCGGCGAGATCCAACTGGCGCGCGTGCGCGAGCTGCGCGTGGATCTCGGCGTCGAGGACGCCAGCGTCGACGAGTTGCGCTTCCTGGGACCGGATGGCGAGGAGCTCGACTTCGTGGCGTGGCTGCCGTTGGGTCCCGTGCGCGCGCGCTCCTTGCAGCGCTCCGGCGGCGCCTTCGCCATGATCGAGCTCGTCGAGACCGCGGCCACGGTGGTGTTCCGATCCAATGGCGCCGAGCACGGACGTCGTGCATTGCGCTTGTCGCCGGACGGCGTGACGCGCCTGCGCTGGTAGCGTCCTCGGAAAGCGCGCTGGGCTGAACCACGTGGGCTCGACGCGGCGCTGGGCGGTCATGGCCGACAAGCGACCATCTCGCCAGCCCGATCTCGCGGCGCTATTGCGGCGCGCAGGCTGGCTCAAGCCCTTGGCGCGCAGGCTCGCGCGCCACGAGCAGGACCATCGGCCCGCGACGCGCGGCGCCGACGCGTCGCAAGCCCTCGTGCTGGACGAGGCGCGCGCGGCGTGCGCCTTGGCCGAGCTGGTCCTGTCGCTCGACGAGCCCGCGCGCAGCGTGCTGTTGCTGCGCTACTTGCGCGGCGCGGGCTTGGCCCGCATCGCGCGCGCTCTGGGAACCGACGAGGCCGCCGCGCGAGCGCACTTGCACGCGGCCCTGGCTCGGCTGGAGGAGCGCTTGGCGGCGCGCCACGGTTCGCGCGAGGCCTCGCTCGCGGCCTTGCGTCCGCTGCGCGAAGCTTGAACGAACGGAGCGCGCGCGTGGAGACGTGCCCGCGCCTCAGCGCATCGCGGGGGGAGCTTCGCACACGACGCGGAATCCCACGAAGCCGCCATCGGCGAGCCACCACATGCTCTTGGGGATCTGCGGATCGGTGGCATTGAGCGAGCCGTCGAGCGGGCGACGGGCCGACAAGTGGAGCGCGGCGCCCTTCTCCTTGAAGGACCCGCCCTTGGCCACGAGCGCGCCATCGAGCGCGCGGGTCCACTCGGATGCGTTGCCGTGCATGTCGAACAAGCCAAGGGCGTTCGGCGACTTCAGGCCGACCGCGCGCGTCTCGAGGCGCATGTCCTCGTCGTCGAGCGAGTTGCCCGCGTGCCAGGCGTGGTTCGACAACGCCGTCTCGCCACCGGCGAAGCCCCACTCGCCTGTCTGGTCCGCGCGCGCGGCGAGCTGCCACTCGGCTTCGCTGGGCAGGCGCAAGCGCAACCCCGTCTTCGTCGAGAGCCACTTGCAGAACTCGCTGGCGCCCTTGGGCGAAACGCTGATGACCGGGTAGTCCTTGTGGCCGAATCCACGGTCCATGAGGATGTACGGCTTGCTCGGCCGCGTGTAGGCGTCGGGTTCGTCCGTGGCGCCTTCCGCGCGATCCATGGCGAAGACGAAGGCGTCGTACATGTCCCAAGTCGTCTCGGTCGAGGCCATCCAGAACGCCGCGACCGTCGTCGTCGCGAGGCCGCCCTTGCCATCGGCCACCTCGACGCTTGCGCCGGCGATCGGCTGCAGCGCGAGCGACTGGGTGCAGCCGGGCACGGCGACCTCGAAGGGGCGGGCCTCCGGCGCGTGGCCCACGGTCGCGGCGGGAGTCGCTTGCGCCTTTTCGTGTTCCAAGTCCCTGCGCGTGCTGCCGCAAGCGGCGCACAGGACTAGGATGCAGTGCGTGGCGAGGAGGCGCGAAGCTCGTAGTTGGAGCATGGTCGTCGTGGCGTGCGTGTCGATCGCCACCGCGTGGATCTACTCCGCCTGCCGCTCGACCTCGGTGGAGGCGCGGCACGAGTACTCGCGCCACGCGATGGGCTGCGAAGCGCGGATCGTACTCTACGCGCGCGACGCGGAGGCCGCAAAGCGCGCCGCGGAGTCCGCGTTCGCGCGCATCGAGGCCGTCGAGCAGGCCTTGTCCGATTGGCGCGAAGATTCCGAGGTGGCGCGGCTGCAGCGCGCGGCGGGACTCGGTCCGCAAGCGGCGAGCGCGGACTTGCGCGGAGTGCTTGAACGCGCCATGGAGTTGTCGCATGCGACGAATGGCGCCTTCGATCCCACGGTGGGCGCGTTGACGCGCTTGTGGCGCCGCGCGCGCGCCGAAGGTCGGGCGCCGAGCGAGCTCGAACTGGCCGAGGCGCGCGCGCTGGTCGGCGCCAGGCACCTGACATTGCATGCCGATGGCAGGATCGAACTCGCCACGCCGGGCGTGCGCCTCGACTTCGGCGCCATCGGCAAGGGGTGGGCCTGCGACCGCGCGCTCGAGACGCTGGCGCAAGTGGGCATCGACCGCGCGCTCGTCGAGCTGGGCGGCGATCTCGCCTGCGGAGCGCCGCCTCCGGGCCGCGCCGGTTGGATCGTCAGCGCCGGCGCCGGCGTCGAGGCCGAGGACGCGCGCCTCGTGGTCGCGCACTGCGGCGTCGCCACGTCCGGCGACGATGCGCAAGGCTTCGTCCTCGATGGCGAGCGCCGCTCGCACATCGTGCAGCCCTCCGACGGCCAAGCGTTGAGCGACACGCGCCGCGCGACCGTGGTGGCCCGGAGCGGAGCCGACGCCGACGCCTTGGCGACCATCGTCGAACTGCTCGGCGAGCGCGCGTCGAGCGGGCTGCTGGCGCGCCTCGGGGCTTGCTTGCACTTGCAGGAGGATTGAGCCCCAAGAGTCGCGGGGCGCGCTTCGCGAGTCGCGAAGCACGCCCCGCGGCGAGTCGTCATCCAGCGCCTGATGTCAATCCGCCCTGGCGGTCTTGGCTTCCTTGCGCGTCTGCTTGCGGCGCTCGATCTCCTGCAGGATGCGCTTGCGCAGGCGCAGGCTCTTGGGCGTGACCTCGAGCAGCTCGTCGTCCTCCAGATACTCCAGCGACTCTTCCAGCGACATCACGTGCGGCGGTGGCAGCTTGACGTTGTCGTCCTTGCCGGCCGAGCGGATGTTGGTCAGCTTCTTCTCGCGGCAGACGTTGACGCCAAGGTCGTTGTCCTTGTTGTTCTCGCCGATGATCATGCCTTCGTAGACCGGCGCGCCCGGTTCGACGAAGAACGTGCCGCGGTCGAGCAAGCCGAACAACGCGTAGGGGATGGCTTCACCCGCGCGATCGGCGATCAACACGCCGTTGATGCGCAGCGGCAGCGGGCCGCCGTCCGGACGCCAGCACTCGAAGACGTGGCTCAGGATCGCCATGCCTTGCGAGAGCGTCATCAATGCCGTGCGCGCGCCGATCAGGCCGCGCGAGGGCACCAGGAACTCGAGGCGCGTCGAGGTGTCGCCAAACGGTTCCATGTGGGTCATCTCGCCCCGGCGGCGGCCGAAGTACTCGATGATCCGGCCGGCGTGCTCGCTGGGCACTTCGACCATGGTGCGCTCGTACGGTTCGCACCACGCGCCATCGACCTTCTTCAAGATGACGCGCGGCTTGCCGACGCTGAACTCGTAGCCCTCGCGGCGCATGTTCTCGATCAACACGCCCAAGTGCATCACGCCGCGGCCCTTCATCTCGTAGCAGCCGTCGCTCGCCTCGTTGTTGACGAGCTGCAAGGCCACATCGCGCAAGGCGGCGCGTTCGAGGCGCGCCAAGATCTGGCGGCTCGTGACGAAGTCGCCTTCTTGCCCGGCGAACGGCGAGTTCGACACGAAGAACTCCATCGCGATCGTCGGCTCGTCCAGCTTGATGGCCGGCAACGGCTCTTGCTGGTCGGGCGGGCAGAGGGTGTCGCCGATCGTCAAGTCTTCGATGCCCGCGACCACGGCGATGTCGCCGGCTCCCACCGACTCGGCCGGCACGCGCGTCAAGCCTTCATAGCGGAAGAGGCCCTTGATCGGCGCCACGATCGACTTGTCGCGGTCGGGGTGGCACACGGCCACGCGCGCGCCGTTCTTGAGCGTGCCGCGGCGAATGCGGCCGATGGCGATGCGGCCAAGGAAGTCGTCGTGGTCCAGCGTGGCCGCTTGGAACTGCACGGGTGCGTCGTCGTCGGTCGGAGGTTGGGGCGCGTGCGTGAGGATCATGTCGAACAAGGGCTCCATGTCCTTGTTCTCGTCGCTGAGCGACTTCTTGGCGTAGCCGTCGCGACCCGAGCCGTAGACGACCGGGAAGTCGAGCTGTTCGTCGCTGGCGCCGAGCTCGATGAAGAGCTCGAGCACCATGTCCAGCACCGCGGCGACGCGCGCGTCGGGACGATCGATCTTGTTGATCATGACCATCGCCTTCAG
>SXXH01000027.1 GCA_005789645.1 Planctomycetia bacterium | reverse complement strand
GCTCGACGCCCAAGCGCGCGATGATCTCCGTGCCCGACGCGGCCGTGTTGCCGAGGATCCCCGGCACGCCCGTGCGCGCGATGAACGCGTCGACGACCTCCTTGGGGAAGCCGCGCTCGTACACCGGGAACGCCTGCGCCAGCGGACAACCCATCATCTCCCAGTGCCCGGTCGACGTGTCCTTGCCCGGCGAAGCTTCGCGCGCACGTCCGTAGGCGCCCTTGGCGCGCGCCGGACGCGGCAGCGACGACACGCCCGGCACGCAGCCGAGCCCGAGCTCGACGAGGTTGGGCGCCTGCAAGCCGCCCGCCGCCGCGACGAGATGGTCGAGCGTGTGCGCGCCCGCATCGCCGAACTGGTCGGCGTCAGGCAGCGCTCCCACGCCAAGGGAGTCGAGGACGATCACGAAGACGCGCATCTTGGGCAAGGTTAGCGTCTCCTCGGTGCCGGTGTGGTGCTACATGGCGGATGCGGCGCGAATCGAGCTGCGTCGACCATCGGCCTCGACGCCCCCGATTGAACGCAACCAGCCGCCCACTAGGCGGTTCGTGGATGTACACTCTTACCGTGATGCTGCATCCTCGGCGGTGCTCGACTCGCACGCAGCTTCCCCGACAGGACACGGTTCCCGGACGGGTACACGGTTCCCTGCCAGTGAACGGAGACGATCCATGCGCGACACCCTGCTGCCTGCCCTCGTTGCGCTGAGCTTGGCGCCCGCGGCCGCGGGCCAAGGCGCTCCGACCTTCAACGACCTCGTGATCGGACAAGCGCCTCTCGACGCGGGCGGCTCGGTGGCGGTGCGCATGGACCTGCGCATCCCCGCTGGAGCCTCGGGACCGGTGCCGGTGGTGCTGTGGATCCACGGCGGCGGTTGGCAGAGCGGCGACCACGACAGCCTGCCGGTGTTCGTGCAGCCACTGCTCTCGAGCGGCATCGCCGTCGCGACCGTCGACTATCGCCTGAGCTCGGAGGCGATCTTCCCGGCGCAGATCGAAGACGTGAAGGGCGCAGTGCGCTTCCTGCGCGCGAACGCGACGACCTTCGGGATCGACGCGGCGCGCATCGGTTGTTGGGGCTCATCGGCGGGAGGACACCTCTCGGCGTTGCTCGCGACTTCAGGCGGAGTCGCGGACTGCGAGGGCACGACGGGCGGAAACCTAGACCAGCCGAGCACCGTGTTGGCGGCAGTCGACTACTTCGGCCCGACCGACATCGTGCAGATGAGCCTCGACGTAACGAATCCACCGGGCAGCACGACGAATCACGATGCGCCCAGCTCGGCCGAGTCGCGACTGATCGGGTACGACGGGACGGGCGAAGGCATCGGCATGCTGCGCGCGAACCTCGCCAACCCCAACGCGCCGTTCCCGGCGCTCGCGGCGTTGACGACGCTCCTGAACCCGATCACGCACGTCGACACGAACGACCCGCCGCTCTACGTGGCGCACGGCGAACTCGACACCACCGTGCCGCGCAACCAGAGCGTGCGGCTCGTGGCCGCGCTGGTCGCCGCGAATGTCGAGCACGAGTGGCGCTCCGTGCCCGCGGCCGGACATGGAGCTTTGGGTAACGCGATCGACAACGAAGCCCGCGCGTTCCTCCTGCTGCGGCTCAACGACTGCAACGGCAACGGACTGCTGGACGATGTCGATGTCGCCAACGGCGCGCTCGACGCGGACGGCGACGGCCTGCTCGACGCGTGCGAAACGGGCGGTGCCGGCACACCCGTGTGCTTCGGCGACGGCACGGGCGCCGCGTGTCCCTGCGGGAACGCGAGCCCATCGGGGGCCGCAGCGGGTTGCCGCAACTCGCTGGGCGTCGGTGCGCGCCTCGTGGCGCAAGGCACGGCGAGCTTGGCGCAGGACACGTTGTTGCTGGTCGGCGACGGAATGCCCAACAGCTCGGCGCTCTACTTCCAGGGTTCGGCGCTGCTGGGCGCAGGCGGCATCGGCCAGTCCTTCGGCGACGGCTTGCGCTGCGCAGGTGGCCTCGTAGTGCGCCTGCGCACCGTGACCAACGCTGGCGGCGGTTCCTTCCATCCAGGGCCGGGCGATCCGCCCGTCTCGGTGCGTGGCGCGATCGCGGCGCCGGGAACGCGCTGGTACCAGATCTGGTACCGCAACGCCGCGGGGTTCTGCACGCCCTCGACGTTCAACTTGTCGAACGCGGTGCGCATCGACTGGTCGGGCTGACGAGGGCCCTTCGCGCTCGTGGGCCCCGTCGAGCTGGCCCTACGCGTAGTCCCGCGCGAACCCGCCGCGCATCGCAGACGGACGGCCCGTGCGCGCTGGCGGCAGCCGCGCCTCGGAATCAACCGCTTGGACATCCGTCCCGGCTTGGCTTCGTGCGGTCGAACCAGCGCTGCCTGCAGCTTGGCTGCACCGACTGCGCTCTTGCCCCCGAGGTACCCGTCAAGCGGGTATGCCTGCTCCATGCGATCGAGGAGCGTGCATGCATGCGCCGCCGCGTGCGTGGCCCTGTCCCTGTGCACGGGCGCGCTCCAAGCGCAGACGCTGCGCACCGAGTCGATCCTACCCACGGCCACCGACCCGGCCATCGACTAGGCGTTGGGGCCGCACTACGTGGCGTACGGATTGTATGTGGCGCACCGCGATCGACTGTTTGTCTACCTGCACGGCCTGGGCGGCGTCGCCTCGGGCGCGACGGAGCTGATCAAGACCGCGGCGGAACTTGGTTTCCATGCCTTGGGCATCACCTATGTGAACGAGGTCGTGCCGTTCGCTTCGTGCGGCACGCTCAGCTCGCAGTGCTACGGGGACTTGCGACGCGAGACGCTCGACGGCGTGGACCGCAGTCCGTTCGTCGACATCAGCCCCGCCAACAGCGTGGTGAACCGCGTGCGGCGGCTGGTCGAGCACCTCGAGCAACTCCACCCCAGCGAAGGTTGGGGGTCCTTCGCGCCCTCGGGCGAGCCGGCGTGGGGCTCGATCGTCGTGTGGGGCCACTCGTAGGGCGGAGCCAATGCCGCGATGCTCGCGCGGCATGTCGCGCTGGCCGGCGTCGCGATGTCGGGGCAGGCCACCGATTTCGTCAACGGCCAACCCGCTAGTTGGTGG
>SXXH01000270.1 GCA_005789645.1 Planctomycetia bacterium | reverse complement strand
CCGAGGATGCGGCCGGCCATGCGATCGGGATGGAACGCGTCGAGCGCGTCGATGGTCTCGCCCGTGCCGACGAACAGGATCGGCCGCCCGGTGACGGCGCGCAGAGACACGGCGGCTCCACCGCGCGCGTCGCCATCGGTCTTCGTCAGCACGACGCCGGTCAAGGCCAGCTTCGCGTGGAAGGCCTGCGCCGAAGACACGGCGTCCTGCCCGCTCATGGCGTCGACGACGAGCAGCGTCGCGTTGGGGTTGGTGGCGCGCGCGATCGCCGCCACCTCGTCCATCAGCTCGGCGTCGACGTGCAAGCGGCCGGCGGTGTCGAGGATGACGAGGTCGTTGCCGCCGACGCGCGCCGCGGCGACGCCGCGCACGCATTGATCGATCGGACCAAGTCCGGGTTCGTGGAACACGGGCAGTCCGAGCTTCTTGCCCAGCACCTGCAACTGCTCGACGGCCGCCGGACGCTTGACGTCCGCCGCGACGAGCAACGGGCGCTTGCCATGCTTCTCGCGGTAGAACTTGGCGAGCTTGGCGCAGGTCGTGGTCTTGCCCGCGCCTTGCAGGCCGGCCATGAGCACGACCGTCGGTCCGTTCTTGGCGAATTCGACGCGCTGCGCGCCACCGCCGAGGAGCTCGACCAGCTCCTTGTGGAAGGCGCCGACGAACTGCTGGCTCGGATCGACGCCCGAGAGCGTCTTCTGGCCGACGACGCGCGCGCGCACGCGTTCGACGAAGTCGCCGACGACCTTGTAGTTGACATCGGCCTCGAGCAGCGCCTGGCGCACTTGGCGCAGGCCCTCGTCGATGTTCTCCTCGGTCAGCTCCTTCTTGCCGCGCAGGAAGGAAAAGGCGCTGGACAGTCGCTCGGTCAGTGTCTCGAACATGGCGGTGGGTTCGCGCGAGGCTTGAGGCTCGTACACGCCTGCACGCGAACCCAGAAGGTAGCACAGCCCTCGCGCGCGCCCGCCGGGGCTGCCGGAGGAAGTCAGGCCTCGGCCGGGACATCGTCCCGCACGCGCGTGATCGAGGCCCCGATGGCGTTGAGGCGCTGCTCGAAGCGCTCGTAGCCCCGATCGAGGTGGTACACGCGATGCAGTTCAGTCGTGCCTTCGGCCACGAGTCCGGCCATGACCAGCGCCGCCGAAGCGCGCAAGTCGGAAGCCGTCACCTCGGCTCCCGACAAGCGCTTGGTGCCGATGACGACCGCGATCGAGCCGGTGCGCCGGATGTTGGCGCCCAATCGCCCGAGTTCGGGGATGTGCATGACGCGGTCGGGATAGATCGTGTCGTCGACGACGGAGGCACCTTCCGCCACGGCCATCAGGGTCATCCATTGCGCCTGCAAGTCGGTCGGGAAGCCCGGATGCGGGTGCGTCGTGATGTCGACAGCCTGCGGACGCCGGACATGGCGATCATAGGCCTTGGTCTCGATCCAATCCGGTCCGACTTCGAACTCGAGGCCGCTCTTCGCCAAGCTATCGAGCATGGCCGACAGATCCTCCGGCCTGCAGCCGGTGACCCGCACGCGGCCGCCCGTGATGGCCCCCATCAGCACGAAGGTCCCCGCCTCGATGCGGTCGGGAATGACCGAGTGTTCGGCCTTGGACAGGTGCTTCACGCCTTCGATCTTGAGGATCGGCGAGCCGAGGCCGCTGATCTTCGCGCCCATCTTCGACAAGCACTCGCCGAGGTCGACGACCTCGGGTTCGCAAGCCGCGCCATGGATCGTTGTCGTGCCCTTGGCGAGGGTCGCCGCCATCATCACGTTGGCCGTGCCCAGCACCGTCGGCCCCATCGCGCCGGCGAGATAGACGGAAGCGCCGCGCAAGCCGCCCGCGGGCGCTTCGCATTGGATGTAGCCCTTCTCCAGCGTGACCTTCGCGCCCAGTGCTTCCATGCCCTTCAGGTGCAGGTCGACGGGACGCACGCCGAACACGCAACCACCCGGCATCGCCACCTGGCAGCGGCCTTCGCGCGCGAGCAACGGCCCCATGACCGTCACCGAGGCGCGCATCTTGCGCACTTCCTCCCACGCGGCGCGACTCTCGAGCGGCCCCTTGGCGTGCAAGGTGAGCGACCCGTCGGCGTTGCGCTCCGTGGCGGTCTCGGTCTTCTCGAGGATGAGGCCCATCATCCTCACGTCCGACAGTTGCGGCACGTTGCGGATGGTGAGCGGCTCGCTGGTGAGCAGCGAGGCGCACATGACGGGCAGGACGGCGTTCTTGGCGCCCGCGGTGGCGATGGAACCGGAGAGCGGACGGCCGCCCTGGATGACGAACTTGTGCACGAAGCCCCCTAGGCGTGGCGCGCGAGAGGGCGTGCCACGTGCTGCTGTTGCCGACGATGGTGAGTGTGTCTGTCGCCGCTTGAGCTCCAAACTGGAAAGACGCCACGCCAAGGCACCCGTGCCTGCGAGCGCTCGTGTTCAGGAGCGCTCGTGTTCACCAGCGCCGTCGACCTCAGTCCCCCGCTCCCGAGGAGGGGAGCATGCGGCCTAGCGGCCGTCCGCCGAGCACATGCAGGTGGAGGTGCGCGACCTCCTGCCCGCCGTGGTCGCGGGTGTTGGCGATCAGGCGCCAGCCCTTCTCCAAGCCTTCCTGTCGCGCGACGCGCGCGGCGACGGAAAGCAAGCGTCCGGCCAGTGCCTCGTCCTCCAGTTCCCACAGGCTTTGCACATGCGTCCGCGGCAGAACGAGCAAGTGCACGGGGGCTTGCGGGTGGATGTCGCGAATGACGACGCACTGCTCGTCCTCGTGGACGCGCGCCGAGGGCAGTTCACCCTTGACGATGCGGCAGAAGATGCAGGTCGACTCCATGGCGCTGTTTCCGAGCTGGTGGCTTGGAAGTAGAGGTTGCCGACGCCCCATGGAAGAGGTGCGCGAGAGCTCGAACCCAAGTGGGCGTTTGAGAAGCACTTGGGGATGCGCCACAGGACCATCCTGATCCGGCTCGCGTCCATCGCGGCAAGCCGCGCAGCCCCGTGCCTTGGTTGGCGCAGGCTCTAGCGAAGCCACCGTCGGCCGCGTCGCGCGGACTTTGGTCATCGGCTCGCCACGTGCGTGTGGTCGCGGGCCCGGGGCACCATGGGAGCCACGTCGCAAGGCCCGCTGACAGGCCGGAGTTTGCGCCACCCCGCGCGGATGGCTAGAGTCTTCGGTCCTCTTGCGCGGACCAAGCGCGGCCGCCCGGCCCGCCTCCGCCAGGACGCCCTCTCCGCCGGGGCGGCGCCTCCCGCGCCTGCATCCCCGGACGCGGCGCGATCCGCCGCGACGCGGTCCTCCACAGCCAGATCGACGACAACGACGATGAGCCAAAGCGCCACGATGACGGCCGAAGAGCGTTTCGACATCCGCAACAGCCCCATCCAGAGCTTCGGCGCCCTGCAAGCCGCGCGCGCCGGCTTGTTCAAGAGCCGCCACGACCTGCTGCGCTTCTCCGACTCGATCGGCGGGTTGGGCGACTCGGCCGAAGAAGGTCGGCGCAAGGGACTGGGCTTGTGGATGGTGGGCCGCTACGAAGAGGCGGCCAAGCTGCTCGAGCGCTTCGAGTCCGACAACGTGGCGGCGTTCACGCTGGCGCGCTGTTGCATGTCGCTCGCGCGCTGGGACAAGGCCGCGAGCATCTTCGAGCGCCTCTCGAAGAGCTTCCCCGAGGAGCCGCGCCCGCGCAGCGGCATGCTCGAGGCGCGCCTCGAGCTCGACCTCCACAAGGGCGACGCCGACAAGGCCGCCAGCAACCTCGAGGACGCGCTCCAGCAGACCACGCCCGCGTTCGGCGAGAGCGCCGAGGGCCGCTACCTGCACGGCCGCATGAACGAAGCCCGCGGCCAGCTCGAAGCGGCCATCGACCACTACGCCGCCGCGCGCGCGCTCGATCCGCAGCACCGCGGCAACTTGTTCCGCCTCGCTTGGCTCGGCGAGCGCGCCGGACTCGAGGAACTGGCGCTCGACGCCTACCAGCAACTGGCGCGACTCCTGCCCGTCGACCGCGCGACCCTGCAGAACCTGGGCGTCCTGTACGAGGACCTCGGTCGCCATCAAGAGGCCGCAGCGTGCTACGACACGATCGTCCGCTCGCACCCGGCCGATCCCAAGGCGCGCCTCTTCTTCGAGGACGCCAAGGCCGGCATCTCCATGTACTACGACGAGGACATGGAACGGAAGCAGGACCGCCTCGACCAGATCCTGCGCATCCCGATCACCGACTTCGAACTGTCGGTGCGCGCGCGCAACTGCCTGAACAAGATGAATATCGCCACGCTCGGCGACCTCGTCAAGCAGACCGAGGCCGAGCTGCTCTCCTACAAGAACTTCGGCGAGACTTCGCTCAACGAGATCAAGGAGATCCTCGGGCAGAAGGGCCTGCGCCTCGGCATGGCGCGCGAGGAGGCGGTGGCGAGCATCGAAGCCAACCGTCGCCGCTCGCCGGGCATCAGCGACGCGTCGGACATCAACAACAAGCCGATCTCCGAGCTCGAGTTGTCGATCCGCGCGCGCCGCACGGTCGAGTCGCTGGGCTGCATCACGGTCGGCGATGTCATCCAGCACTCCGAGGAGGAACTGCTGGGCATGCCCAACTTCGGCCAGACCTCGCTGCAAGAGCTCAAGAGCAAGCTCGCGGAGCTGGGCCTCAAGCTCAAGCCCAAGGGCGCCTGAGCCCCAAGCCGGCGAAGACGGGCGACGCGCCGTGTACGAGTATCTCGACGGGACGCTCGTCCAAAAGAGCGGCACGCGCCTCGTCGTCGAGGTGCACGGGGTCGGTTACGAGCTGAGCACCCCCTTGGGCGCGCGCTACGAAGCGCGGGCGCGTGTGTGGACGCACCTCGTCGTGCGCGAGGATGCGCATCTCTTGTACGGCTTTCCCGACCGCGAGGCGCGCGAGTTGTTCCGCCTGCTCTTGACGGTGCGCGGCGTGGGCCCCACCAGCGCGCTGGCGGTCATGTCCGGCCTGGCGAGCGACGAGCTGCTCGACGCGGTGGTGCGCGCCGACCACGCGACGCTGATGAAGGTCAAGGGCATCGGCAGGAAGACCGCCGAGCAGATCGTGCTCGATCTGCGCGACAAGGCGGCCAAGGCGCGCGGCTCCCTCACGCCCGGCGGCGCGGCGAGCGCGGTCTCCCCCGCGGCGCAGGCCGACGAGGACGCGCTGGCCGCGCTGGCCTCGATCGGCTACGGCGAAAAGGAAGCGCGCAAGGCGGTCGAGCAGGCGCGCAAGGCGCTGGGCCCCGGCGCCGGTCTCGAGGAACTGCTGCGCTCGGCGCTGGCTTCGACCTGAACCGGCGCCCGGCGAGCGTCAAGTTTGCTTGACGGCGCGCCCGATCGGCGCGGACGGCGGCAAGCCGAGGTGTCGACGGCGCGACAACTCCAGCGCCAACTCGCGCAGCTCGTCCGCGGAGAGGCGCGAGAGCTGCATGCACAATGGCGCGCCCGGGTCGAGCCGCGGATGTTCCGCGACCCGCTCGTGCAGGAGCCGCAGGAAGTCCCCCAGCAAGCGGCGATAGGCGGAGGCGTGGGGCGTGCGCGCGTCGCCCGCCTCGGCGTCGGACAGGGCCTTGCCGATGGCGAGGCGCGGATCGGGCGCCTTGCACCAACCGACCAGCTCGGCTCGCAACTCGAGCTCCTCCTGCACGCCATGCGCGGTGAAGCCCCCATCGACCAACAGGCGCATGACGCCCGGCAAGTTGCGCCACACGGGCAGATGCAGGGCACGATCGACGAGGTGCCCTTCCTCGTGCAGCATCGCGAGGCTCGCCACGTCGGCCACGCTGGCCGCGGCCACGTGCTCGCCCCCGCCGCGCTCCAAGAGCGCCGCCAGCATGAGGCGTCGGCCCTCTCCGTGCGTGGGCACCAACTTGGCGGGGTCGGCGCTCCTCGGCGTTTCCTGCGCCAAGAGCTCGCGCACGGCGCGCGGATCGTCCCATTCTTCCGCTGCTCGACGCCAAGCGGCCGCAGCGGGCCGCACCGCGTCCAAGTCGAGCCAATAGCCCTTGTGCAGCGCCGCGCCCGCGATGGCGCTGCCTTGGCGCGCCGCGCGTGGTCCGATGTCGGCCGCTTCGCACAGGGACACTGTGCCCTCGTAGCGCACGCCGAGATGCTCGCCGCGCAACGGCGACTCGAGGATCAGCGGCAACACGACCAGGTCGGGGCCGGCCGAGCCGGCATGGTCGCCGCACAGGACGAAGCGCCCGAGCGCGCGCAGGTCGCGCGCCAAGTTGCGCGCACGTCCATCGGGAAGGGGCTCGACCATTTCCGCGAGGCCGAAGTGGGACTCGCGCTCGTCGGCGCGCCACGCCGTGGCGAGCTCGTCCACCGGACGCCCGAGCGCGGGCGCGGCGCAAGCAGCCATCCCGGCGAGCAGGGCATCCAAGTCGCGGGGAGCGTCGTCGGCGCGCCTATCGATCTTCGCCGCCAAGCGCCGCAAGGCCGCGAGCGCGGAGCGTCCGGCGATGGCCCGACGCTCCCACTCCGCCCCGGCTCGCGCGTCGAGTTCGCCGAGTCGGCGCGCCAAGACGGCGCACTCCTCGTGCAGCCCGCGCGCCTCGCAGGCCTCGAGCAACGCGACCAAGCTCCGTGCATCGCCCTCGTCCTCCGCGCGCCGTGCGGGCTCGACCAGCTCGCGCAGTCGCGCTTCGACCGCCAACAAGCCGGCGAACTCGTCCGCGCGCCGCTCGAAGGCCTCGACTAGGCGTCCGGCACGCAAGCGCAGGAGTCGCAGCCGCGGCCCCGAAGCCGACTCGCCATCGAGCAGTTCCGCGGCCTCCAGACGGCGCAGGGCCGCTTGCGCGTCCCCGGCTTCTTCCGCGCGCCACGCCAGTTGCCGCTCGAGGAACGCGCGTGTCGCCGGGGGAGCCGCGCGCGCGCCTTCCCACAGCGCGCGCTCGAGCAACACCTGCAAGTCGCGGGTCTGGCAAGCGAGCTCCAACAAGAGACACAGACGCTGGAGTTCGTCGAGCGCGAGCACGCCACCCGCCACGAGCTCCAACCCCAAATCGATGGCCTCGTCGTCGGCGTTCCCCGGCGCCAAGCCGAGCTCGGCCAGTTGCAAGTCCAGCGCTCCGCGCGACTCGGCGCGCGTGCAACGCTCCCGCGCCTCGCGCAGGATCCGCCGGGCTTCGTCGCGCGCGTCCGTGGCTCCTAGTCGCGCGGCGAGGACGCGCGTGAACTCGACCTGTTCGACCTCGCCTTGCGCGTGGCGTGCGGCCTCGCGCGCATGGCGCAACGCCTCCTTCGCGCGGCCTTGGCGCGCGGCCACCACGCCCAAGGCGTGCTGGCTCCATGCGTGGCGCGCATCCAGCTCCAGGGCACGCTGGAAGCGCGCCGCGCCGTCGTCGCCCTCCAAGCGTCCCAGCAAGTAGAGCCGTGCGGGAGTCTCCGACTCCTGCACCGCGCGCTGGCGCCTCGCCCAGGCCGACGGGCCACGCAAGGCCTCGACCTCGAGCGTGTCCAGTTCGCGTTGCGGCACGACCCACTCGGGATCCAGGTCCGCCGCGCGCTCCAGCAAGGCTCGGCGCAACCCTTCGTCCCCCTGCGCGGCCGCCGCGCGCGCACGCCAAACCGCCTCTTGCGCCTCGGGACGCCCAGCACCCGGCCGATCGCCGGCGCGCGGCCCGGCTTGGCAGGCGAGTCCCCACAGGCACAGGATGAGAGCGAGCCACGCGGGCGCGCTCCAGCGGGCGTATCGAGGCCGCTCCGCGACCGTGGACGTGGATCGCATGCATGGACGCTAGCGCAGGATGGCCGCGCGCTCCAGCCGCGAACTTGCCGAGGGCGCCTCCGGCAGGGAAACTCGCCTGCATGCGCCACCTCGTTCGCACGGCTTGCTTTGCCTCCGCCGCCTGGATCGCGCCCCTTGCGGCTCTCGCCGCCTTCGCGGCGCCGCCAGCCGCGCAAAAGAAGCCGCCGATGGAAGCGCCGAGCCTCGTGCCGCACATCGGGGACCTCGACTCGGCGCGTGCGCTGGCCAAGGAGCGCAACGCGCCGTTCTTGATCCACATGGTGCTCGACGGCGAGAGCGACAACGACTCCTACCGCGACAACCTGCTCGTCGACGCGGAGCTCGTGAAGCTCTCCGTGCAAGCGGTGGTCGTCGTCGCCAACAACGGCACGCACAAGAAGAAGTCCATCGAGATCAAGACCGCGGAGAAGGACGGCAAGCCGACGAAGAAGGAGGTCTGCGAGGCCTACCCGATGTACGACTCGTGCGCCAAGCACCAGCGCAACTGGAACGAGCTCTACGGCCTGTACAAGGAGGACTCGGGCGACTTGCGTTGTCCGCAGGCGATCCTCTACTTGCCGGATGGGAAGCAGCACCAGCGCTGGCACGATGGCACGGTGCCGGCGGCCGACGATCTTCGCGGCGCGCTCCTCGAGGCGATCAAGCTCGCCGGACCGGGCTTGACGCTCGAGCAGTTGGAGGCTGTCAAGAAGCTCGCCTCCGACGCGCGCGCGGCCGAGTCGAGCGACGATGTCGCGACTTGGCGCTCGTGGAGCGCGGTGCTGGCCATCTCCGCGCGCGGCAAGTGGGCCGACGAAGCCATCGCCGGTCGCGACGCGGCCTTCGCGCGCATCCAAGCGAAGGTCAAGGAACTGCAGGCCCAACTGGCGCCGGGCACGGTGGTGGCCGCCTCGCGCGCGCTGCGTCTGCTGGTCAAGGAACTCGCCGGCACGCCGCTCGAGAAGGAGATCCTGCAGAGCCTGAAGAAAGCCGAGGCGCAGAAGGAGCTCAAGGAAGAGCTCGCCAAGGCGCGCCTCGAGGAGGAAGCTGACTTGTTGCTCAAGGAAGCCGAGACCGCGGCCGACTTGGGCGACCAGAAGAAGGCCGAGAAGGCGGCGCGCAAGTTGTTCGCCAAGAAGTACCGGGAGACGGGCGCCGCCCGCGTGGGGCGCGAGCGCTGGCCGGATCTCGCGCGCGAGATCGAGGACGCGGAGCGGGACAAGAAGTAGACGCGAACGGCCCCGGCGCGAGCGGTCGTGGAAGCGCCGCTGTCGCGCTCGCCCGCTGCGTCGTCAGTGGAACGCGCGCAGGTGGGTGCCGCGCGGATCCACGAAGGCTTCGAACACCGCGTCGGGCCCGACCTCGCGATCCAGGCGCTGCGCGAGCTTCTGGCGCAGCAACTCCGGCGCCAAGGTCGGCCCGCGGCCGCCATTGACCGATCCGGTGTAGACGCGCACCTGGTCCACGAAGCCGTGCGAGAGGTAGTGCGATGCGAGGATCGGCCCGGCCTCGAGCAGCACGCGCCGCACGCCGAGTTCCTCCCACAGATGCCGTTGCACATCGCGCAGGTCGACGCCGTCGTCGGTGGCTACATGCAGCTCGTGCACTTCGGCGCCCGCGTCGAGGAGCGCATGGTGGCGCGCCGGATCGGCGCCGCCGATGCACAGGATGATCGTGCGACCGCCCGACTCCGCTTCGCCTTGCACGGGCTTGAGGATGCGCGCGCTCGGCGGGGTACGCAGGCGGCTGTCGAGGATGACGCGCAGGGGCGACTTGCGCGTGTCTCCGGGCGGACGCACCGTCAGGCGCGGATCGTCGGCGACCACGGTGCCGACGCCGGTCACGATGGCGTCGACGCGGCCGCGCAGCACCGCCACCTCCTCGAGCGATGCGTGCGAGGAGATCCAACGTCCCCCACCCACGCCCTCGGGCGGGATCAACTGGCCAGTGCGCGTCTGGGCCCACTTGGCGATGGTCCACGGACGCGGACGACGCAGGCGTTCGTTGTCGGTCCAATGCAGGAAGTGCGGCGCGACCTCGGCGAGCGGCGCGACGCCCTCGAGCAGCACGACCTCGAGGCCCTTCTCGCGCAGCAACTCGAGGCCGCGCCCGCGGTGGCGCGGATCGGGATCGAGCGCCCCCACGACCACGCGGCCGATGCCGGCTGCGAGGATCGCATCCACGCACGGCGGCGTCTTGCCGTGGCTCGAGCAAGGCTCGAGCGTGATGACCAGCGTGTCGGCCGACAACACGGCCGCGCCGGCGGCGCGCATGGCCTCGATCTCGGCGTGCGGTCCTCCGAACCAGCGGTGGACTCCGCGCGCGACCACTTCCGTACCCGCCAAGAGCGCCGCACCCACGCAGGGGTTGGGCGCCACCTCGAAGCGTTGGGCGGCGGCTTCGCGACCCAGCTCGTCGAGCAGGCTCGCGAGAGCGTCTTCGTTCAGGATCGCCGTGGGTGTGCGCATGGATGCGGAGGCCAAGTCGGAGCCACTCTAGGCTACCTCCGGCAGGAATCGAGCGGATCCAGACGCGAACTCCAGCCGCTCTTCCCTTTCCGTGCACGCCGGGCATACTTTGAGCCGATCGACGCCGCCGTCAGGCCCCCTGGCGTCGACAAGCAACACCCCCTCGAAGGCCTCCACTCCAGTGGGCCCACACCGCGCCGCCTGCACCGCGGCGCACACGGACCGAAGATGAAGACTCCCATTCGCGTCGCCGTCACGGGCGCCGCCGGCCAGATCGGCTACGCCCTGCTTCCGCGCATCGCTTCCGGCGCCCTCTTCGGCCCGGACCAGCCGGTGATCCTGCACTTGATCGAGATCCCGCACGACAAGGCGCTCTCCGCGCTGCGCGGAGTCGCCATGGAGCTCGACGACTGCGCCTTCCCGCTGCTGTCGGGCATCGTGCAGACGAGCGATCTGGACGCGGGCTTCAAGGACGTCAACTGGGCCCTGCTCGTCGGCGCCAAGCCGCGCGGCCCGGGCATGGAGCGCAACGACCTCCTCAAGGACAACGGGGCCATCTTCGTCGGCCAAGGCCAGGCGATCGCGAAGAACGCCGCCGCCGACGTGCGCGTGGCCGTGGTCGGCAACCCATGCAACACGAATGCGTGGATCTGCCAGCAAGCCGCCAAGGGCGTGCCGCCGGAGCGCTTCACGGCCATGACGCGCCTGGACCAGAACCGCGCGCAAGCGCAGCTGGCGCAGAAGGCCGGCGTGCCGATCACGGACGTCAAGGGCACGCTGATCTGGGGCAACCACAGCGCCACCCAGGTGCCGGACTTCTTCCATGCCACGATCAAGGGCAAGCCAGTGACGGAGGTCGTGGCCGACCACGATTGGCTCAAGACGACCTTCATCTCCACCGTGCAGAAGCGCGGCGCCGCGATCATCGAGGCGCGTGGCGTGTCCAGCGCCGCTTCGGCCGCCAATGCCCTGATCGACCATGTGCGCGACCTGCACTTCGCGACTCCGCAAGGCGAGTGGCGTTCGATCTGCGTCACCTCCGACGGCAGCTACGGCGTGCCGGCCGGCCTGATCTCGAGCTTCCCGATCCGTTCCGACGGCAAGGGTGGCTGGAGCATCGTGCAGGGCCTCGAGTTGAACGACTTCTTGAAGGAGAAGATCGCCGCCACGGTCAAGGAGCTCGAAGGCGAGCGCGAAGTGGTCAAGGCGCTGGTGTCCTGAGCTGCGCGAGCGTCAAGGCTCCGCCTCGTCTGCTCCTCCCGCGGGACGAGCCCCCATCGATCGGGGCTCGCCCCGCGGCCATTGGCACGGGGCGAGTAGCACGGGGCGAGTAGCACGGGGCGAGTAGCACGGGGCGAGTAGCGCGGGACGAGTGGACGAAACGCGCTGCAAGAGGTCCGCGCATCGAAGCCCTCGCATCCGCGGCGCGCGTCGCCTAGCCTCGTCGTCGATGAAGCCCTCCATCGCATCCTCGGCCTGCGCGTCCTTGCTGCTGCTTGCAGCCTGTTCCAGCACGCGCGACGGCATCGTCGTGCCGCCCGGCAGCGACTTGCTCGTGCTCGAGAAGAGCGCGGCGCGCCTGTCGACGAGGAACCCGGGCACCGGGACGCTGCGTGGCGTCTTGGAGACCGGCGCTGGACCGCACGAGGTGTGCGTGTCGGACGATGGCGCGCGCGCCGTGGTGGCGGACCACGGCGTCGACGAAGCGGGCGCGACGTTGTCGGTGTACTGGTTGCCCGAAGACCGGCGCGAACAGGTCATCCAACTCGGCGCGACGCGTCCGCATGGCCTCGCCTTCCTCGATCGCCGCAGCACGGTGGCGGTGACTTGCGAAGGCGAAGACAAGGTGCTGGTGGTCGATGTCGCCGCCGGCAAGGTGCTGCGGCGCTTCGACGCCGGCGGCAGGCGCCCGCACATGCTCGCCGTGCCGCCCGACGGCGCGAGCATCTACATCACCTGCATGGACAGCGGCGAAGTCGTGCGCCTCGACGCCAAGAGCGGCGCGGTGCTGGCGCGCGCGCGCACCGGCGACCAACCCGAAGGCCTCGCGCTGACTCCCGACGGCGGCGAGCTGTGGGTCGCCAATCGGGGAGACGACGACCTCGTGGTGCTCGATGCGCGGACGCTCTCGGAGCGCTCGCGCCTCGCCGTGGGCGACTTGCCGATCCGGGTCGAGATCACGCCCGATGGACGCATGGCCTTGGTGTCCAACGCCCAGAGTGGCGATGTGTCGCTCGTCTCCGTGCCGCAGCGCCGTGAACTGAAGCGCCTCCCGCTCGCCGAGGGCTCCATGCCGGTGGGCATCGAGATCGAGCCGCAAGGACGCTACGCGTGGGTGGCGTTGACGAAGCTCGACCAGCTCGCCATCGTCGACCTGGTGGCCGAGAGCGTGGTGGCGAGGATCGATGGCGGCGCCGAGCCGGACGGCATGGCTTGGGTGCGCCGGCGCCAGCCCTTCCAGTTCCTGCCCGACTAGCGTCCGGCACGCGCCTTGTTGGCGGCGGCTCTGGCTTTCCAGCGTGGTGGAAGTTCCTTCCGCGCCGCGATCGATTGCTCGTCGCAGACTCCGGTTCCGCCGGAACCGAGCCTGCGCGCCGTCCCGTCCTCCCCTAGGATTGGAGGCGGCCCAGGCCTGAATCGTCCATGTCCCACTTGCACCAGCCTCTGCGCCCAAGCGGCGCGCGCACGTTCTGCTTCGCCGCGGCGTTGACCGCCTCCTTGGGCTTGGGCGCCTGTGGTTCCGGTGGCGGCTCGTCCGCGCCGGCCGCGCAAACGCGCGTGTGGCGTGTCGCGCCAGCTGGCGAGGGCGCAGGCGACACCTGGCAAGCACCCATCGGACTGCAAGCCGCGCTCTCGTTCGCGCGCGCCGGCGACGAGTTGTGGTTGAAGGCCGGCACCTACCGTCCGGGGACGCGACGCGAAGACGCGTTCCAGCTGGCCCCCGGGGTGGCGATCTACGGCGGCTTCGCGGGCCACGAGACGACCCGCGCAGCGCGCGATCCGTACCTGCATGTCGCGACGCTCGACGGCGACTTGCTGGGCGACGACGGCCCCGCTTGGAGCGCGCGCGAAGACAACGCCTACCACGTGGTCGTGGCCATCGACTGCCCTCCGACGACCGTGCTCGACGGCCTCGTCGTGCGCGGTGGAGCCGCCACCGGCGATGGACAAGGCCCGAAGGCGGAGAGTCGCGACCAGGGCGCGGCGATCAACATCTTCGGCGGCGGACCGACCTTCGTGGCGGTGATCGTCGAGGACAACCTCGCCTCGAACCACGGCGCCATCAACGACCACGGCGAAGGCAGCCTCTACATCGACTGCGTGTTCCGACGCAACCGCTCGCTGAACTTCGGCGGCGGGTTGTACTTGCACGACCACGCCGCCTCGACCATCGAGCGCGGTTGCTTCGCCGGCAACGAGGCCGCCAACGAAGGCGGCGGCTTGTACATCCGCTCGCACAGGCTGCCGCGCGTCGTCGACAGCATGTTCCTCGAGAATCGCGCGCAACGCGGCGGAGGCACCTTCGCCGCGGCGGGAGCCATGCCATCGATCGAGGGCTCCCTCTACCTGCGCAACGAAGCCGAGATCGGCGGAGGAGGAGTGTTCTTCGAGTTCAACGAAGGCATGGTCGACTCCTGCGTGTTCGCGGAGAACGCCGCGGGACTCGAGATCGAAGGCGGCGGCGGCGGCGGCGGTGGCAGCGGCGGCGGCGGATTCTGGAGCACGGGCGGCGCGCCCACCGTGCGCGCCTGCGAGTTCCGCGACAACCGCGCGAGCTTCGGCGCCGGCGTCTACCACATCGAGGAGTCGGCCGCGCTGGTCGAGGATTGCCTGTTCGAGCGCAACGCGGCGACGGAGGGCGGCGGCTTGTACACGCTCTCCTCGCCCTCGATCGCGCGCCGCTCGGTGTTCCTCGAGAACAGCGCCTCGGGCACCGACTTCTCCGTCGGCGGCGGCATGTCGAACTACTTCTCCGACAGCATCGTCGAGGACTGCGAGTTCCGCTCCAATCGCGCCGAGCTCGGAGGTGGAGGCGTGTACTTCGAAGGCGAGGATCCGATCCTGCGCAGCAGCGTCTTCGTCGGCAACGAAGCCCATGGCTCCCTCGAAGGGTGGGGCGGAGGCGTCTTGTTCGGCTACTTCACGCGCGCGCGCATGGAGTCGTGCGTGCTGGTCGGCAACCGCGCGAAGCTTGGCGGTGGCGTGCATGCCATGGCCTTCTCGGAGCCGAACCTGCTGCACCTGTCGCTGGTGGACAACGAGGCGCAGGCGGGTTCCGGCTTCGCCGGCAGCGCGCTCAACCTAGCCACGCTGGCCGGCAGCCTGCTCTCCAACGCTGGATCGGACGAGTTCGGCGCCGCGCGTCCCCTCGTGGTGCGCAACTGCCTCGTGCGCGGCGAGTCCCTTTCCAGCGCCTTGGGCGAGCTGATCGAAGCCCCCCCGGCCCCCGGAGCCGATGGATTGCATGGAACGGCCGACGACCCGCCCTTCAGCCTAGTGCCGACGGTTGGTTCGGCCCTGCTCGACGCGGGCGAGGACGATTCGCTCGACTCCGCATGGCCTTGGGACGCGCGCCATCAACCGCGCCGCGTGGACTTGTCGCGACGAGGCGCCGTCGTCGACCTGGGGGCCTGCGAACGCGGCGCGCCCTGATCGCCGCGGTTCACCACCCCGGTTCACCACCCCGGTTCACCACCCCGGGGCATCGGCCCGCGGCAAGATCCGCGGCCAGGCCCAAGCACGGTCTCCTGCGCCGCCCGAGGGGACGCCGTCAAGCAAACTTGACACCAACGAGCCGGCTCAGGAAGACCCTGCGAGGGAACCGCCCAGGCCGTAGCCCGAAGCGCCCTCGATCTTGACGGCGACCTCGCCGCCGATCAGCGACTCGGAGCCCTCGAACGCGGTCATCAGGCCGTGCTCGGTGCGGCCCGTCAGGCGCCCGTCCTCCTTGACGCCTTCGACCAGCACGCGGCGCAGCTGGCCCACGTGCGCGCCGTGGCGCAGCAACCCGACCTCCTCGCCGAGCGCGAGCAGGCGTTGGTTGCGTTCCTTCTTGGCCTCGTCGGGCACGTCGTCGACCAGCCCGTCGTGGGCCTTGGTGCCGGGGCGCGGGTCGTACTTGAAGATGTAGTTGACCGCGAAGCCCTGCTCCTTGAGGAAGGCCTCGCTGCGGGCATGGTCCTCGACGGTCTCGCCCGGGAAGCCGACGATCCAATCGCTGCCCAGCTCGATGTCGGGCACGTGCGCGCGCAGGATCTCGACGCGCTTCCTGTACAGGTCGGTCGTGTAGCCGCGCTTCATGGCGCGCAAGATCTCGTCCGAGCCCGACTGCGCCGGCAGCGGCAGGAAGCGCTCGACCTTGCCGCACTCGGCCAAGGCGCGCGCGAAGTTGTCCGTGATGTAGCTCGGATGCAGGGTGATCAGCCGGATGCGCGCGAGGCCGTCGATCTCCTGCAGCTCCCGCAGCAGGTCGCCTAGCCCCGGCCGGCCCTGGCGACCGCTCCATTGGCGCTCGCCCGCGCCCGGCGCGGCAAGGTCTTCGCCGAAGCTGTTGACCGTCTGGCCGAGCAGGGTCAGCACCTTGACGCCGCGCTCGACGTAGTGGCGCGCCTCCTTGACCACGTGTTCGATCGGGTACGACAGCACGCGTCCGCGCACGGTCGGCACGATGCAATACGTGCAATTCAAGTCGCAGCCGCGCATCACGGTCAGGTACGCGTGCGCGCCTCCATCCCACGGCTCGTCGTCGCGATCGAGCGCTAGGCGGTCCTCCATCGACAAGGCCGCGACTCGCACCTTGGTCTCGCCCTGCGCGCGGCGGCGGCGCACCTCCTCGACCAGCGTGGGCAGCTGCGCGAACTGGCGCGTGCCAGCGACTAGATCCACATGCCCGGCGCGCGCGAAGATCTCCTCGCCCATGCGCTGGGCCATGCAGCCCATCACGCCCACGACCAGCTGCGGGCGCTCCTTCTTGAGGCGCTTGAGCTCGCCTACCCAGCTCATCGTGCGTTCCTCGGCGTGGTCGCGCACCGAGCAGGTGTTGAACAACACCACATCCGCCTGCTCCAACTCGTCGGTGGTCGTCCAGCCCTTGCGCTTGAAGCGACCTTCGACCAGTTGCGAGTCGTACTTGTTCATCTGGCAGCCGAACGTGACGACATGCACGCGGCCGGTGCCCGGCGCGGGTTCGACGGAGGCTTCCTTCGACTCGGTGCGGATGGTGCTCATGACGCTGCGCGCAGGCGCGGTAGTCTAGCCGCTCGACGGCGCGGCGGCAGCCAGCAGTTCGAGCAGGGCGGCTTCGACGCGTTCTTCGTCCAGCGCCTGCATGCATGTCGTGGCTGGACAGCGCCGACGCTCGCAGGGTGCGCACCAAGCCTCTGCAGCGAGCGCTCGCACGCGGCCCGAGGCCGAGGACGGGCCGAAGCGCCGTGGGTCCTTGGCCCCATGCAGGCCCACCACCGGCCGATCGAGCGCGGCCGCGAGGTGCAACGGCCCGGTGTCCGCGGCGACCACGGCCCGCGCGCGCGACAGGAGCGCCGCCAGCGTCTCGACCGCGTCGCAGGCCGGGGCCAGACGCACGCTCGCGACTCCGGAGGCTTCCACCACGCACCGCGCCAATTCTTCTTCGCCCGGCCCGAAGGACACGAGGACCGGCCCGCGCGTGGAGAGGCGCACCGCGAGCGCGCTCCAACGCACCGCCGGCCAGGCCTTCAAGGCGCCGAAGCGCGAAACGCCCGGATGGAGCACGATGGGGTCGCGCGCATCGAGCTGCGCCAGCGCGGCGTCCATGGCGGCCAATCGAACGGGCTCGAGCGGCACATGCGCGCGCGAGTCCGCCACGCACGCCCCGCATGCCGCCAGCAACGCCAAGGCGCGCTCGGCCTCGTGTTCGACGCCCGCGGGCGGCGCGACCAGGCGCGTCGCCATCCGCCAACCTCCTTCGCGCCCCCACGGCGGCGCGAAGGCGACGCGGCATGGCGCGCGCGAGGCGGCGGCGACCAGCCCAGAGCGCAAGTTGCCCTGCAAGTCGATGGCGAGCTCGTACGGCGACCCGTCGCACCCGAGGCCGAGTTCGCGCGCGCACCCGCGCAGCAACCACGCGACGCGCGCGAAGTCGAATCGACGCAAGGCCTGCGACAGTTCCTTGCGCGGCAACACGACGAGCTGGTCCAGCTGCGGATGGCCGCGCAGCAGGCCGGCGCAGCGTTCCTCGACGACCCAACCGATCTTCGCTCGCGGCCAGCTGCGGCGCGCGGCATCCAGCACGGGCAACGAGCGCGCCACATCACCCAACGCCGACAGGCGCACGAACAACACGGAACGCGGGTGAGTGTCCACGGTGGAGGACGCATGGTAGCCGCGGCAGGACGCCGCACCAGACGCAGTCGTCGGCCAGCGACTTGGCGAACAGGGCGCAGTCCCTTGGCCAGCGGCTCTGGGCAGCCGCGCCGCGCATCACCTTGCCACGGCACGCGCCTTGCACCGGCTGATGCGAAGCCGCGTCCCGCGCGGCGCAGCTCCGCTCCCCACCAACCCCGACACGCCCCATGGCACGCACGCCCCACGGCCTTCGCCCGAGCCCAGCGCCCCTCTTCCTCGCGCCGTGCATCGCGCTGCTTGCCCAGAGTTGCGGCGTCGCGGTGCAGCAGACGCCCGCTGCCCCCGCGCTCCCGGTCGTGCACGAAATCGAGCGCAACGACAAGTCGACCGAGGCCAACGACCTCGGCTGGATCAAGCCCGGCGACGCGCTCGAGCTGCGCGGCGCCGTGGGACCGGCATCTTGGGACCCCTACGACGGCTTCACGCTGCGGGCTTGGAGCGACCTCGCGCTCGTGCTCGAGTTGACCACCTACGACCCTGCGCTCGTCGACTTGCACATCCACGATCCTGTGCGCGAAGAGACGGTGGCGAGCTTCGGTTGCGGCTGCGGCGAGTTGCGCGTGGAGCTGGACGTGCCCGCCGGCGCGGTGTTCCAGCTGGTCGTGGGCGCGTGGGAAGGCGGGTCGGATTGGCGCCTGCGCATCGTCGCCTCGAGCGCAGCCTGGCTCCAACGGCCGACGAGCCCGCGCGCCCACGCCAGCGTGCACGCGCTCGACACGCTGCGCGCGCACGGCTTCGGCACGCGCGTGGACGAACCATTCGACGACGTGGATGCCATGCCCCAATGGCCCCTCGCGCGCGCCGCATGGCGGACGCCGACCGGTCGCATCGAGTGGGTCGAGCTGCGCCTGCACCCCACGGGCCTGGTGCTCGCGCCCGCGCGTTGACGCCGACGAGTCCATCCGGCCGGAAGGAACTTCCGAGGTCCACGGAGCAGTCACGCCGACAAGCGTCCCCTGCGCGCCCACGCGCCGAGGCAGGGGTAGCTTTCGTCGAGGACTTCCGCGCGTGCATTCACTGTTGTCGATCCCCGCCACATGCGCGCTCGTCGCGCTGGCTTCGTGCGTCGCCACGACCCCGGAGGTCGAACGTCGCAGCGCGACCTGCATCGTCCGTGCACCCGGAGCGGTCGAAGCCACGGCGGTGCTCGAGCTGGCGCAACGACAAGCGGCGAGGATCCTCGAGCTGTACGGACCGGACGGGCTGACGCTCGACCCGGATCATCCCTTGAGCATCTGGCTGCAGGACGAGCCGGCGCAACCAGGCTTGGGCTTGCGGTCGCACGCCGACGCGGAAGGCTTCTACGCCCACAAGCACCACCGCATCCACCTGCGACGCGGCGCGGAACGCATCGAACGCACGCTGGCGCACGAACTGGCGCACGCTTGCCTCCCGCCGCGCTGGAGCGATCTGCCGGGTTCGCTCGAGGAAGGTCTCGCGGACACGATCAGCGCGCTGGTCGTGCCGGACTCCGCGGCGAGCCTGCGCGCGGGCCGACTGTCGGCCGCGGCCTTCGCCACCGGGGGTCTGCTGGTCGAAGTCATGATCGACCTGCCTGACGATGGCGGACTGGTCCGCGCGACCTACGCCACGCGCCTGCGCCTCGAGGCGGACGAGGAAGTCGCCGTCGATCCCAGGAGCGTCTTCGATGTCGACGCGGGCCTGTCGGGGGCCGCAGGCGAAGCAGCCGAACGCAAGGCGCTGTACGGACTCGCCTACCTGGTCGTGTCGCGCGTCCACGCACGACACGGAATGGACGGACTGCGCCGCCTGTGCTCCGATGACGCGCCGGAGGCGTCGCGCCGCTGGTTGGAGGCGGCCGAGCTGGAGCTCGATCAACCCGGCCTGCGCCTCGCCATCGGCTCCGAATTCGGTCCGCGCGAGACATGGGAGCTGTTGCGACGCCAGCCCGACTTCCTCGTGGAATTGCTGGGATCGACCCTCCTGCCTTGGAGCGAGGACCTCGAGGCCGCCTTGGCGCGCACGCGTGTGCGCATCGCCTTCGCCGGTGGCGATCCGCGCGGCGTGGAACTGCCCTTCGTGCGCGCCCTGCGCGCACGCGTCGCGGTGCTGCAGTCATCCTTGCGCAGGGGTGCCGCGGCTCAGGACATCGCCGACTCGTAGTGGCGGAACATGCGCGCGAAGAGCATGAAGGCTCCCACGAGCAAGGCTGGCACGAACAACGACAGAAGGAGCGCCTCGAGCGTCCCGCATTTGCCGAGCCAGATCGAAGCCGCCGCGTAGTTCATCGCGCCCAAGGGCAGGAAATACAGGAGGAAGGCGCGTCCGCGCCGGCCGTACACGTCGAGCGGATGATCGTTGACGTCGACCGCCAGCAGGTTGAGGACGCGCGACAGCTCGCCGTTGACGAACACGAACTCGACGGTGGCGAAGAGCGCCATGATCGCGGCGCGTCCCATGCAGCACAGCAGGGCGCACCACGCGAAGAGCGGCAGGTCGGTCGCATGGAAGCCCCGGGGATGCGCCTGCACGGCCCACGCCAGCCAACCGAGGGCGATCAGCATGTTGACGCAAGCCTCCAAGCTGAACTTCTGGAACATGTAGAGGAACGCTGGCTGCACCGGCCTTGTCCGCACGGAATCGAGGTTCCCGTTCTTCAAGTCCTCGGGCAGCATCCAAGCGTGCGACATCCACACCATCATGAACGCGTCGGAGAGGAACAACCAACCCAGGAACACGCGCACGTCGGCGAGGCTCCAGCCCGCGACGGAGTCGACGTGGCGGTAGAGGAACTCGAACAGCAGCACGTGGACGCCGTAGAACACGAGGTCCATCACGACCTGGCTGAAGAACTCCATGCGGAACTGCGCCCGGCGCACGATGCCGATGGAAGCGTAGGCCCGCGCGATGCGCGCATGGCGCGCCAGCTTGCCCCAGGCGGACTCGAAGGGCGCGCTCACATGCCGCTCCCGGCGTAGCGCCTGCGGCCGCGCGCCCAGACCAAGGCGGCGAGGATGGACAGCGCCGCGAGCCAGCACGCCAGCGTGGCCAAGCCGCGACCGAAGTCGGCGCGCGCCTCGGACGATCCGGCCGCCAACTGCACCGGCACCGCCACCGTCCACCACGGGAAGGTCCAGGCGAAGGCGGCCTGCACGCGTTCGGGCAGGAACATCGGCGGCAGCACCATGCCGCCGCAGAACAAGGCGATCATGCGCGCCATGACCAGCGTGGTCCACACCACGTCGAGCCAGAACGCCAGGGCGTGCAGGGTGAAGTAGAACAACAGGAAGCACGCGCTGCCCAACAACACGAGGCACAGCGCCATGGCCGCGCTCGACCAGTCGGCCGGCGGAGGGCACCACGCGGGCACGACCAAGGACAGCACGGTCCACGCGGGGACGACGATCGCCGCCTGCAGCACGATGTGCTGCACGAAGCGGCCGGCCGGCAGCACGAAGTACGGGAAGGGCATCGTGAAGTACTTGGTCACGTACCCTTGGAAGATCTGGTCCGACAAGTCGAGGCAGCGATCGTGGAAGACGAGCTTCTCGAGGAGCGCCACCACCACCATGTAGGCGACGGCGTGCTGCAGCGACACGCCATCGCCCGCGACGCCTTGCGGCAATCCGGAGGCCGACATGAGCACGCACACCATGACCAGCGGCCTGGCCAAGTTGCGAAACACCTCCTTGAGCCAGAACCCGGCGCGGAAGGCGGCCACCTTGCGGAGTTCCCACGCCGCCGCGCGCAGCACGAGGCGCGAGAGGCGCGCAGGCCCGCGCGCGAACTCGAACGCGACGGTGCTCATGAGGGGATTCCCGTGCTCATGGCTCGCCCACCGCCCTCATGGCTTGCGCCCGGCGCCCGCGACGCGCCCAGTGGCGAAGATCTGCTTGACGAGGTCCTCGAGCGGACGCCGCTCGACCGCGAGATCGCGAACCTGCAGGCGTTCGAACAGCATGCGCACGAAGGCCTGGCTGCGCGCGGCCGGCAGGATGAACGACAGCGAATGCTGGCCGCGGCCGACAAGGCGCGCCGAGTGCTCGTCGAGCGGCAGCAGCGCGAGATCGGGCTCCACGCCGGCGGGCTCCAGGTGCACCTCGATGAGGCGCTCGCTGGTCAGCTCGTGCGCCAGCGCGACGATGTCGCCGTCGTGGATGACGCGGCCCTTCTCCAGGATCACGAGGCGCTTGCAGGTCGCCTCGATGTCCTCGATGTCGTGGCTGGTCAAGATGATCGTCGCGCCGCGTTGCTGGTTGTGCTCGACGAGGAAGCGCCGGATCGTCTCGCGCGAGACGAGGTCCAGGCCGATCGTTGGTTCGTCGAGGAAGACCACCTCCGGGTCGTGCAGGAACGCCCCGATGATCTCCATCTTCATCCTCTGGCCGAGCGACAGGTGGCGCAGCTGGACCTCCAGCTTGTCCGCCACCTCCAGGCGCTCGGCGAAGCGCGCCAGCCGCCGCTCGAAATCGGCGCGCGGCACGCGGTAGATCTCGCGCAGCAAGTGGAAGCTGTCGATGGCGGGGATGTCCCACCACAGCTGCGAGCGCTGGCCCATGACCAGCGACAGGCGCGCCTTCTCCTCGTCGCGCAGGTGGAAGCTGTCGCGCGAGAGGAGCATCGCCTCGCCCGAGGTCGCGGGCACGATGCCGGCGAGGAGCTTGACCAAGGTGGTCTTCCCCGCGCCGTTGGCGCCGATCAAGCCGACGAATTCGCCGCGGCGCACGACGAGGTCCAGCGCCTCCAGCGCCACCATCTCCCGATGGCGCCGCGCGACGAGGCTCTTGAGGAAGCCGGAGAGCCCCTCCTCGCGCACGCTGGTGCGGAACACCTTGCGCAACGCGCGGGCTTCCAGCACCGGCGCCTCGACGGGCGAAGGCCGCCGCTGGTCGTCGGCATTCCCCACGCGGCTCAGGCGCCTTGCTCGGCGGAGTAGTGGTAGACGCCGCGCTGGCCGCGGGTCTCCTCGACCGAGACGCGCAGCGCGCGGAAGTCGACATCCTCGAAGCGCAGGCGCAGGCGCCGCATCAACTCGCGGCCGAACCAGGTCGCGAGGTTCTCCGACGAGCTGTTGTTGATGGGCAGCACCACGACATCCTCGACCGGCAGGGCGTAGTACCGATCGAGGTAGCGCACCTCCATCACCCCGTCCTCGCGCACGCCGTGCTGGAGCACGGGATGCTCGGCCGGGAGCAGGAAGTGCTCGTCGAGCTCGTCGCACAGCTCGCGCACGACCGGCTTGGCCATCTTGAAGTCCAGCACGAGGCCGTGGTTCGTCAGGGCCGCCTCGATCTCGGCCGTGACCTGGGAATTGTGGCCGTGCATGCGCTCGGCGCTGCCGTCGGGGAAGATGAGGAAGTGGGCCGCGGAGAACTTGAAGTACTCCTTGGCCAGATCGATGGACCAGCGTTCCATGGGGTGCTCTTCGCCCCCGGAGGGAGGGCGGATGCGTTGGGGGCAGGGTAGCGTCCTGCGCGGCGCGGTGCGCTAGACTTCCGGCGTGGTGTACGAGACGCGCTTGGTGAAGAGCCCGGCCCTGCCGTGCGAGTTCGAGGTGCTCCTCGACGACGCGGTCATCGGGCCGGCCATCGAACGCGGCGGCTGGGAGGACCACGAGACGCGCCTCTTCCGCGCCCACCTGCGCGCAGGCGCGCGCGTGCTCGACCTGGGGGCGAACATCGGCTGGTTCGCGGTGCAAGGCGTGCTCGCCGGCGCGCGGGTGGAGTCCTTCGAACCCATCCCGGCCATCGCCGCCATCGCGCGCCGCAACATCGAGCGCGCCATGCGCCATGGACCGGGTTCGGCGGTCGTGCACGAGTGCGCCGCCGGCTCGTCGCGCGCGACGGCGACCATCCATCTCGCCGCGCGCAACCGCGGCGACAACCGCATCGCCGACGACCGCCCCGGCGACATGCACGACGCGCAAGCGCTGGAGATCCGCGTGGAGCGCGTCGACGACGTCGTCCACGGCGGCTTCGACGTGGCCAAGATCGATACGCAGGGGTCGGAATGGCACGCGTTGCAAGGCATGACGCGCACGCTGGCGGCCTCGCCGCGGCTCGCGTTGCTGATCGAGTTCTGGCCCTACGCGTTGCGCGGCGCCAAGCCCGAGGAGCTGCTGCGGCTCCTGGCGGCCGAGGGCTTCGTCCTCGGCAAGGCCACGGCCGCCCCCTACCCGATGGCGCTCTCGCGCATCCTGCGCCAAGCCCTGGCGCGCGATCCGGTCAAGGGCGGCCTCGACTTGTACGGCGTGCGCGGGCTGCCCTTCCACGCGCTGGGCGCCAAGGCGCGGCTGCATGGCCTGTGGCGCAGCCTGCGCGAAGACTGAAGTCGTCCCGGCGAGCGGATCCGAGCGCAGAGGCGCCTGCGCGGCGAACGCCGCCCTTCGCGGCGCACGATGGCGAGCTAGGATGCAGGCATGGGCCTCGTCGACTTCCACACGCACTGGTTCTCGCGCACCTACTTCGAGACCTTGGCGGCGCAGTCGCCGCTTCAGGGCAGCGTGGCGGAGAAGCTCGAGGCGGTGGCGAAGCAAGCCGGCTTCGAGCTGCCGCCGACGGACCACGGAGCGCATGCCGCGCGCTGGATCGCGGAGCTCGAACGCCACCAGGTCGACCACATCGTGGCCTTCGGCAGCGTCCCCGAGGAGACGCCGGTCGTCGCGGCGGCCGCCGCCGCCTCCAAGGGCCGCGTGAGCGCCATGGCCTTGGTGAACCCGCTGGTCGAGGGCGTGCCGAGGAAGGTCGACGAGTTGCTGGCGAAGGGCGCGATCAAGGGCGTGCTGTGCTTCCCGGCGCTTTTCCGCTGCGCCATCGACGGGGACAAGGCGCGCGAGCTGTGGTCCGTTCTCGACGCGCACGCAGCCATCGCCTACGTGCATTGCGGGCTGTTCGTCGTGAAGGTGCGCGACCTGCTCGGGCTGCCGCGGACGCACGACGTGGCGCTCGCCAACCCGTTGCACTTGGTGGCGGCCGCCAACGCCGCCCCGCGCTGCACCTTCGTGGTGCCGCACTTCGGCGCCGGCTTCCTGCGCGAGACGCTGATGGCCGGCATGCAGTGCGGCAACATCGTGGTCGACACCAGCTCCTCGAACGGCTGGATGGCGACGGCCTGCCCGCCGCTCGACCTGGTCTCGGTCTACCGCTCGACCTTGGCGTGCTTCGGCGCGCGCAGGATCCTGTTCGGATCCGACAGCAACGTCTTCCCCGCCGGATGGCGCGCGGATCGGGCCGCGGAGCACCGCGCCGCGCTGCAAGCGGCGGGCGCGAGCGACGCGGATGCGGAAGCGATCTTCTCCGGCAACGCGCGACGCCTGCTGCGGCTGTGAGATGTGCTCGAGCGGTCGCGTGCGAGTAGGGCAGACGGGATTTGAACCCGCAATACGTCGGATATAAGCCGACTGCCAAGAACCAGATTAGGCTACTGCCCCACTGCAGAAGTCTTGCCATGGCGGGGGGGGCGTCAATCCACTCGGACATTGGCGTGTCCGCCCCCCCCCCTCCGCGGGGGCACGCAGCGCGCGGCCTCAGCGACGTCCCATGTAGCGGCCGTCCTCGTAGCGCGCGGTCCCCTGCACGGTCCCGTCGGGGTTCCAGCCGGTCCAGAGTCCGTGCTTCTCCCCGCCTTGGAAGGCCCCCTCGCGAGCCTTGACCCCGCTCTCGAAGTACTCCTCCCACACACCGTCGGGCAGTCCGCCGCGGTACTGGCCCTTGGTGCGGACCTTGCCGGACGGCCAATGCTCGAGCCAAGGCCCGTCCATCTGGCCACGCTCGTAGCGCGCCTCGAGCAAGGGTCGGCCATCGACCTCGAAGGTGCGCCAATCGCCGTGCATGTGCCCGTCCACGAAGGCCCCTTCGCGGGCCAACTTGCCATCGGGGTGCCAGACGCGCATGGGGCCGTTGGCCTTGCCGCCTTCGAAGCGCTGTTCCGTCCAGGGAGTCCCGTCGGGATGGCGCGTGCGGCGCACCTCGGCATCGCCGCAGGACGCGAACGCAAGGCCGCAAAGGGACGCGACGAGGATGGCGCGGCGTCTCACTTGCCGTCCGCTCCCACCGCGTCCTCGGCGTAGCCCAACGCCCCGAGGCGCGCCGCGTCTCCGGGCGAGGGCTGGTAGCGCCGCGGTTGCGGGTAGGACTTCGCCAATTGGAGCGCGACGCCCAACGCGTGCCCGAGTCCCGTGCGCAGGCGCTGGAGCGGCTCCTCGCGCCGCTCGATCAAGTTCGCGCGCTCCTTGGGGTCGGCGGCGAGGTCGTACAACTCGTCGCGTTCCTTGCCGTGCGAACGGTCCTCGTGCAGCTTCCAATCCTCCTCGCGCCAGCAACGCATGTCCTGGTCGTCGTGCCAGCGCACCTCCGACAAGGCGCCGCGCGGCGGCAAGGACTCGCCGCGCAGGAACGGCACCAGGCTGCGCCCTTCCATGCGTCCGCGCGGCTCGACGCCCGACAGATCGAGGATCGTCGGCATGAAGTCGATGTTGGACACGAGGTCGGGCACGCGACGAGGCTGGAAGCCGGGCGCCTGCAGGATGAAAGGGATGTGGACCGCTTCCTGGTAGAGCGAGTAGCCGTGCCGCTTGTGGCCGTGCTCGCCGAACTCCTCGCCATGGTCGGCGACGATGGCCACGACGACATCGTCGCCCCACAGCTCGCGCACGCGCGCCAGGAGGCGTCCCACGTGCAGGTCGACGAAGCGGATCTCGCCGTCGTACAGGTCGATCTCCTCGGTGGTGCCGAATTGCTCGCTGATCCCCTCGTGGGGCAGGTACAGGTCGTGCGGGTCGAAGTAGTGCACCCACAAGAAGAAGGGCGAGTCGTCGGGACTCTGCTTCTTGCGCTCCAACCAGGCGAGGGTCTTCTCCGTCATCGCCGGGGAACTGACGACCTTGTTCGACTCGATGGCGGTGCGCACGAGGCTGTCGTCGACGTGCGTGAAGCCCTGCTGCAGTCCGTATTGGCCCGACAGGAACATGTGCGGCACGATCAGGCAGGTGTCCCATCCGGCGTCGCGCAGGTGCTCGGCCAGCGTGTCGTGCTCGCTCTCGAGGCGACTGTCGACCTTCCAGCAGCCGTGGGTGGTCGAGTACAGCGAGGTGTACAGGCTGGCGAAGGAGGGCAGCGTCCACGAGGCCGAGGAATGCGCGTCCTCGAACACGACCGCGCGCGCGGCGAACTCGTCGATCGCGGGCGAGGTCGGACGCTCGTAGCCGTAGCATCCGAGGTGGTCGGCGCGCAGCGTGTCGATCGAAACGACCAGGATGTTCGGACGACGAGGGGCCTCGCTCGAGCAGGCGCACAGCCAGGCGAGGACGGGCAGCAATAGCAGGATGGTCGCGTTCATCGCTAGGTCGGCGCGGGGATGCGCCACGCTGGCTTCAGTCGTTGGGCACGGTTTCCTCGACGCGCGGCGCCTGGCCGCGCAGCACCGAGTTCTGGTGGTAGAGCTGGCGTTGGTCGACGACCGGCGTCTTGAGCAAGGCTTCCATGTCGATCTGCCCGGACTGGCCGTAGGCGTCGAGCGCGTTCTGCCAGGTCGTCAGCTCGACCGCGGCCGGATCGATGCCGCGCTCGAGCATGAGGCGCGCGGTCTTCGGCACGGACAAGGGATCGCTGACGCCCCAATCCGCCGAGGAGTCGACGATGATGCGGCGCGGGCCGTACTGGCGCACGATCTCGACCATGCGCTCGCTGCCCATCTTCGTGTGCGGGTAGATCGTGAACGCCGCCCAGGCGCCGGCGTCCAGCACGTCCTGCACCGTCTCCTCGTTGTTGTGGTCGACGACGAGCTTCTCCATCGACAGGCCGCACTCCTTGGCCACGGCGATGGAGCGGCGGATGCCGTTCTTCTTGTCGCGGTGCGGCGAATGCACCATCACGACCATGTCGTGCTGGACGGCGAACTCGAGTTGCCACTGGTAGGCCTTCTCCTCGGCCTTGGTGATCTCGTCGTAGCCGATCTCGCCGATGGCGACGACGCCCTCCTTGAAGGCGAAGCGCGGCAGCTCGGCCAGCACTTCGCGCGCGAGGCCCTCGTCGTTGGCCTCCTTGCTGTTGAGGCCCATGGCGCAATAGTGCGCCACGCCGAACTGGGCGGCGCGGAAGCGCTCCCAACCCACCAGGCTCGACCAGTAGTCGATGAAGCTGCCCACGCTGGTGCGCGGTTGCCCGAGCCAGAAGGCCGGTTCGATGATGGCGCGCACACCGGCCTTCGACATCGCCTCGAGGTCGTCGGTGGTGCGGCTGGTCATGTGGATGTGGGGATCGAAGAAGCGCATGCGGTCGGCTCGACTGGCTCAGAGGCCGTGGAGGTGGGCGTAGTCGTCCTGCGAAGGCCGGGCGGAACGAGCGCTGGAAAGCGCCGCGAGGACGAGTGGATCGGATTCGCCACCGGCTGCGTGGCCGGCGACGAGGTCGGCGTGGCCGGCGCGCGCGAGGCCGAGGATCGCGCCCGCTCGTCCGGCTGCTTGGCCGCGGTCGAGTTCGCGCAACATGGAATCGCGCGCGCGCAGCCCCCCGTGCGCACCGAGGCACGCCCACGCGCCGGGCGGGATGCCGCGGCCGGCGCTGCGCCGCTCGTCGACGAGGTCGAGCACCATGCGCGCCAGTTCGGCGTCCAAGCGCTGGTCGAGTCCGTGGATGCGCGCCACCGGCGCGCCGACGAAGAGCGCCTTGACGACCAGTTGCCGCCACGCGAGATCGTCGAAGCGCGCGCAGGGCAGGCCCGTGTCGCAGGCCGCGGCCTCGTACACGGCACCCATCGAAGACCTGCAGCCTTCGCCCGCTCGCCAAGCGAAGCGCGCGTTGTCCGGCAGGAGCTGCAGCGAGCGGTGCAGCGCGCACAGCTCGCCCACGTCGGCGTGGCGGAAGACCTCGTCGAGGATCGCCACGGCTTGCGGCCCGTCGAGGTGCGCGCGCGACAGCACGAGCATCGCCCGCGCCGCGTCGAGGATGGTCCATCGCTCGGGGTTCCAACCCGGCACCAGCTCGCGCGCCGCCTCGCGCGCGGAGTTCGAAGGCTCCAGCGCGCCGCGCGGCACCTTGCGCGAAGCCAAGGAGATCAACGTGGGAAAGCGCACCTCGGCCCTGTCCGGCAGTCGGCTGCACTCGTCGCAGGCGAGCGCCAGCCACTCCTGCGCGCGCGCGTCGAGGCGCGGCTCCAGCATCGCGCGCAGCACTTCCATCGCGCGCGACGATCGCGAAGCGACGCTCATCGCGCCCCCCCCTCGGCCTGCAAGCCGCGCTGCAAGGCGACCAGCGCGAAGCCGGTGGCGTAGGTCCAGCTGTAGAACGAACCCACGAAGTCGACGTATTGCCCTGTGGGCGCTTGCGCCTTGAGCACATGGCCGCGGATCTGGCGATGGTGCTTGAGGCGCAGCTCGCGATCGGAAAGCTGGTCGGCCGCCAACGCGGCGTAGCAGTGTCCGAAGAAGTAGAAGTAGCCCGCGTTGGCGTAGTACGCCTCGTGCGGCACGGGACGCATGCGCGCCACGTCGAGGAAGCGATGGTGCTCGAAGAACAAGTCGAGCCCCTTGTCGATCCTGGCGTCGTCCACGAGCTTGTCTCCGGCGACGCGCCGCGCCCAGTTGCCGATCTGGATGCGACCAAGGCTGCCCTTGATCTCGTCGATGCCTTCGCCGCCGTTGATGCGCGGCACGGGACGCAGGTCGTACTGGTAGGCGCCCGAAGGCAAGGCGCAGCGCCGCACGTACGCCAGCGCGTCCTTGCACATCGCCTCGTCCACGGCCCAGCCGCGCGCCTTGGCCGAGTGCAGCGCCGGCACGACGGCCGCGGTGGAGAACGAAGTGGCCCAGCTCGGGCCCGCAGCCACGACCTCCCCTTCGTAGTAGCCCCAGCCGCCGAGCGGGCTCTGCATGAGCTTCAGGCGCGCGAGGTACTCCTCGGCCTTCTTGCGAATGCGATCAGCGTAGCGCGACTTCCACGGCTCCGCATGGAAGCGCGGATCCCCGGCCGCATGATCGAGCAGCACGGTCACGTACAAGAGCGCCCAGTTGCCATCGATGTCCCAGTCGCTGCCGCGCAACGGCAGCGGAGCCTGCAGCGTGAAGTCCATTCCACGCTCGATCGCCGCCCTGAGAGCCGGCGTCTCGTCGAGTTGCAGGAAGGCCCACAGCACGATGGCCCCGCCCGCCAGTTGCCAGTGGCGGAAGGAAGCCGGCGAGTAGTTCAGCTCGTGCAGCGAATCCGGGGCGGCGTGGCCCCACGAACCATCTGCGTTTTGGCGTGCCAACAACCACGCGACGCTGCGTTGCAGCGATTGCTGGACCTCCTCCAGCGGCACGGGCGCGGAATCGTCCGCGCCGCGCTGCTCGGGGGCCGCTTGCGCGGAAGCCCCCCCGGAGCTCGATGTCGCCGCGGTGCTCGATGTCGCCGCGGACGCCGCCTGCGTCGCGGCTGCATCCTGAGCCAGCGTCGCCCAAGCGCAAAGGACCAGGGCGTCGATCACGACCGCTCGCCCGCCTTGGGTGCCTGCTCGTCCTGCGGCTTCTGCGCGGGCTTCTGCGCGGGCTTGGCACCGTCCTTCGGGGCCGCATCCTTGGCCGCATCCTTCTTGGCCGCGTCCTTCTTGGCAGGCTCCTTCTTGGAATCTTCCTTCTTGGGCTCGGGCGGAACGGCGCCACCGAGCTCCTTGATCTCGCGCTCGAGGTCGTCGAGCTTGGCTTCGAGCTTGCGCAGCTCCAACTCGTTCTCGTCGGCGACGCGCGTCTTGTCGGCGCGCGCGTCGCGCAGTTCCTTCTCGGCGGCGATCTTGGCGCGCTCGAGCTCGCGTTGCTTCCTCGGCAGCTCGTGCTCCTTCTTGGCGGCCATCTCGCGCTGCTCGTGGTCGAACGCGGTCTTGGAGAACGCGAGCTTCTTCTCCGAACGTTGGATGACGAGTTCCTTCGTCGTGCCTTCCACCTGGTTCTCCGCGTAGAGCTTCAAGAGCTCGTCGAGCTCCTGCCTGTCCTCCTCCATGGCCCACGCCGCGCGGTCGAGCGCCAACTGCGCCTGCTCGAGCGCCAGCGGCAGCTCGACCTTGGCATGGTGGTCGAGCGCAGAGGTGGCGTGCTTGAGGTCGAACTCGGCCTCCTCCACGCCGTCCTGCGCCTTGCGCGCGGCCGCGGCGAGCTTTTGGCGCTCGATCTTCAATTCGAGACGCGCATGCTCGAGCTGGCGCGTCTTGGCGGCGATCTCCTTCATCTTGTCGTCCGCTGGCTTGGCCTCGACCTCTTGCGACGGCGCGGCGGACTGCGTCGCCACCACCTCGGGCGCGACGGCGGGGTCCTCCTTCTTGCCGACGGCGAAGCAGGAAGCGAAGAGCAGCGGGAGCAGGCAGGCGGTTTGGATGCGCATGGTTGGTGCGTTGGCCCGCGGCGCGACCATGGCGCGCGGGCTGGTCCATGATGGCCCCCCGAGCCGCCGGGGCCAAGCCCCGGGACGCTTCGTGGTCGCAAGGCCCGCGGCGATCCGACCGGATCAGCCGTGGCGGCGTTGGACTCCCGGTCTCCAGCCCAGCACAATCGGGCTGCAACACGGCCACCGGCAGCTTCGCGTCCAGCAGCTCGACCACCCCACATGAACCTCGGCACCTTCCGCGTCCCTGTCCCCGTCAACGAACCCGTCAAGAGCTACGCGCCCGGCAGTCCGGAGCGCGCATCGATCAAGAAGAAGCTGGCGGCGCTGGCCTCCAGCCAGGTCGAGGTGCCGGTGGTCGCCGGCGGCCAGGCGCTGCGCACGGGGAACCTCGACTCGCTGTGGATGCCGCACGACCGCCGCCACAAGCTGGGCGTCTTCCACCAGGCCGGCCCCAAGGAGATCGCGGCCGCGATCGACGCCGCCGAGGCGGCGAAGCCCGGGTGGGCCGCGATGCCGTTCGAGGAGCGCGCGGCGATCTTCCTGCGCGCGGCCGAGAAGCTCGCCAGCACGCACAGGGACCTCATCAACGCCTCGACGATGCTCGGCCAAAGCAAGACGGTCCACCAGGCCGAGATCGACGCCGCCTGCGAGTTGATCGACTTCTTCCGCTTCAACGTCCAGTACGCCGAGCGACTGATGGCCGAACAACCCATCTCCGCGCCGGGCGTGTGGAACCGCCTCGAGCATCGTCCCCTCGACGGCTTCGTGTTCGCCGTCACGCCCTTCAACTTCACCTCCATCGGCGGCAACCTCGCCGCCGCGCCGGCCTTGATGGGCAACACGGTGGTGTGGAAGCCGGCTTCGACCGCCGTCTACTCGAACTGGTTCGTGTTCGAACTGCTGCGCGAAAGCGGACTGCCCGACGGCGTCATCAACTTCGTGCCCGGCTCGGGCGCGGCGGTCGGCGCCGCCGTGGTCAAGGACCGGCGACTCGGCGGCGTGCACTTCACCGGCTCGACCGGCGTCTTCAACGGCATCTGGCGCAGCGTCGCGGAGAACATCGACGCGTACGGCCAGTACCCGCGCCTCGTGGGCGAGACTGGCGGCAAGGACTTCGTCTTCGCGCACGCCTCCTGCGACGTGAAGGCCTTGTGCGCGAACCTGCTGCGCGGCGCCTTCGAGTACCAAGGCCAGAAGTGCTCGGCCGCCAGCCGCGCGTACATCCCCAAGTCGCTGTGGAAGCGCGTGCAGGAGGAACTCGGCGCGATGCTCGCGGAAGTGCGCATGGGCGACGTGCAGGATTTCCGCAACTTCGTCGGCGCCGTGATCGACGAGAAGAGCTTCAAGAAGCAGAAGGCCGCCATCGAAGGCGCGAAGAAGAGCAAGGACGCGCGCGTCTTGTTCGGCGGCAGCTGCGACGACTCGGTGGGCTGGTTCGTCGAACCGACCGTGCTCGAGGCGCTCGACCCGCGTTACGACACGATGTGCACCGAACTCTTCGGACCGGTGCTGACGATCCACGTCTACCCCGACAAGAAGTACGCGGAGACGCTGGACCTGTGCGCCACGAGCTCGGCCTACGCGCTGACCGGCGCCATCTTCGCCGACGACCGCGCCGCAGTGCTCGAGGCGACCAACCGACTGCGCTACGCCGCCGGCAACTTCTACGTCAACGACAAGCCGACCGGCGCCATCGTCGGCCAGCAACCCTTCGGCGGGTCGCGCGCCTCGGGCACCAACGACAAGGCCGGCTCGATCCTGAACCTGCTGCGCTGGGTCTCCCCGCGCACGATCAAGGAGACCTTCGTGCCGGTGCGCGATTGGCGCTACTCGTTCCTGGGGGAGCAGTGATGGACTGGAAGGTGTTCGCGACGGTGGCGGGCACGGTGTTCCTGGCGGAGATCGGCGACAAGACCCAACTAGCCACCATGACCTTCGCGGCGCAGGGCGGCGGCAAGTGGGCCATCTTCCTCGGCTCGAGCGTGGGCTTGGTGGCCGCGGCCGCCGTCGGCGTGCTGGCGGGCACGTTCCTCGCGCGCTGGATCGAGCCGGTCGTGCTGACGCGGGTCGCCGGCGTGGCCTTCGTGGCCATCGGGGCTTGGACCATCTGGAAGAGCTGGAACTGAGCGAGCCATGCGACCGCGCGTCCTGATCGTCGCCACGTTGGACACCAAGGGCGTCGAGGCGGACTTCGTGCGCCGCCGGCTCGAGGCGTGCGGCGTCGCGACGCTCTTGGCGGACGCGGGCACCTTGGGCGCGCCGCTGGCGAAGCCCGACGTCGAGCGCGAGGAGCTGCTGCGACGCGCAGGCTCGAGCCTCGAGGAGTTGCGCGCCAAGGGCGATCGCGGCGAAGCGGTGCGGGCCGCGGCGGCCGGAGCGCGGGCGCTGGCGCTGGAACTCGAAGCACGCGGCGAGCTGCTCGGCGTGCTGGGACTGGGCGGATCGGCCGGCACCACCATCGCCACCGAGGCGATGCGCGCGCTGCCGATCGGAGTGCCCAAGCTGTGCGTGTCGACCCTGGCCTCGGGCCAGACGCGCGGCTTCGTCGGCGACAAGGACATCCTGCTCATGAACAGCGTGGTCGACGTGCTGGGCGTCAATCGCGTCTCGCGGCGCGTGCTGGCGAACGCGGCGCACGCCATGGCCGGCATGGTGCTGCGCGCCGGCACCGACGACGAGCGCGACGACAAGCCTCTGGTGGCCGCGACCATGTTCGGCGTCACCACGGCCTGCGTCGAGCGCGCCAAGCGCGAGCTGGAGGCGCATGGACTCGAGGTGCTCGTGTTCCACGCCACCGGCGTCGGCGGACAAGCGATGGAGTCGCTGGTCGAGGACGGCCTCGTGTCAGGCGTGCTTGACATCACCACCACCGACCTCGCCGACGAGCTGGTCGGCGGCGTGCTGGGCGCCGGACCGGATCGCCTGGCCGCCGCAGCGCGCGCCGGCGTGCCGCAAGTGGTCTCCACGGGGGCCATGGACATGGTCAACTTCCACGGTCCAGCCACCGTCCCCGAGCGCTTCCGCGGCCGGCGCCTGCACGTGCACAACGCCCACACCACCCTGCTGCGCACGACCGTGGAGGAGAACGCCGCGCTGGGGCGCGAGCTCGGCTCCAAGGTCGCCGCCGCGCGCGGGCCGGCGGAGATCCTCCTGCCCTCGCGCGGCGTGTCGGCCCTCGACCGCGCCGGCGCCGCCT
>SXXH01000026.1 GCA_005789645.1 Planctomycetia bacterium | reverse complement strand
TACTTCTTGGCGATCGACACCACGAGGCGCAGGTTGCCCGAGCTCAGCTTGCGCTTGGCGTCCTCGTACTCGGCGAAGTGCAGGCGCACCTGGTCGAGGCGGCGCTTGAGGCGGTGCGTCGGCTCGAGGGCCTCGAGCTCCAGCTCCATCAAGCGGTCCTGCAACTCGCGCACCTGATCCTTGGCCTTGGGCAGGCCCTTCAAGGCCGCGATCTTGCGCTCGATGGTGCGCATCTCGCGGTACTGGTTGTCCATCTTCTCGATGCAGGGACGGATCTTCTTCACCTGCAGGTGGCACTCCTCGATCAGGATCACCAGCTTGCGGCGGATCGACTGCACCTTTTCGAGTTGCTCCGAGCGACGCGCGCGCGGCAGCTCCTCGTCGAGCAGCGGGCGGTACTCCTCGCGGATGCGCTCCACCATGCGGCGGATCGTCTCGAGGTTCACCGGCAGGCGCTTGGCGAGGAAGTTCTTGCCCAGCGTCTCGACGATCTTGGGATCGTCGTCCGGCTTGGGGTTGGGGTTGACCTTGAGCGTGCGGTCGAAGGCCAGCTCGCCGCGTTGCACCGCGTCGAGCACCTTCAAGGCCTCGTTCATCGTCAGGCCCGAACCCACGGCCTTCTTGCGGAAGCGCTTGCGCGTGATCTCGATCGTCTTGGCGAGGAAGATCTCCTGGTCGCGCGTCAGCAGCGGGATCTCGCCCATCTGCGTCAGGTACATGCGCACCGGATCGTCGATCTTCTCGGGGATGCTGCCCTTGGGGAACAGCGGCTCGGCGGGCTCGTCGGAGTCCTCCGAATCGTCGCTCTCCATGCGGACGCGCGAAGTGTCCTCCTCGATGTCCGCGATCCGGCCCGGGCCGGCCTCCGGATCGTCGATCAGCTCGACGCCGGCGTCCTCGAGGGCCGTGATGACCGCATCCATGCGGTCCGGAGGCAGGAACTGGTCCTCCAGCAGGTTGTTGATCTGCGTGTAGGTGAGGGAGCCCTTGCGCTTCCCTTCTTCCAGCAACTGCTTGACGATGTCGTCGGGTTTTTCAGCCATGTCTCTCTCCGCCTGAACCCTCGCCCATGGGGAGGGTGTCTCCTCGTCCTTCGCCCCGCCTCGGAAGGCCTAGTCTGCGCGCCCCAACCGGGCCAACCGCACCAAGCAGTATGGCCCATGAGAGGGGGCCGTGCCTACTTGACCTCCCGAATCAGGGCCTGAATCTCACGTAGCCGGGCCGCCAGCGATCCGATCTCGTCGGACGCCTCCGGCACCCCGTCCAGTTCCTTGACGCGCTGCAGAATCCGGGCTTGCTCCGCATCGAGGGCGAGCTTGTAGTACGCCTTTAGCGCCCCGTTCAACAGCACTTGCGGGTCTTCGGCCGCCGCGCCGCGCTCCCACAGCGCCAGCACCCTGTGGCGCACCGGGTGGTCACCCAAGGCCGCGAGCAGGCGCGACAGGTCGACCCCCTCCACTTGGGAGGGATCCGCCACCAGC
This sequence comes from Planctomycetia bacterium, assembly GCA_005789645.1. Taxonomy (GTDB): domain Bacteria; phylum Planctomycetota; class UBA1135; order UBA1135; genus SXXH01. The sequence continues at coordinate 5,788 of SXXH01000026.1, read as the reverse complement.
GTCCCCTGCTGGTACAAGGACCCGAGCACCTGCAACAGGTGGCCGAGCTCGGGATCAGGTGCAACACCAACTTGGTGAACTACTTGCGGCAGATACTCAGGGCGATGCAGCAGGCCCGCCAAGATGTCGGCGTAGACCCCCTCTTGCTTGGGCTTGGCCTGCAAGGGACGCAAGGCGACCGCGGCGCGCGATCCAACACCTGACGCACCCGGGCCCCCGCCAGCTCCGCCGGCCCCACCTCTGGCCGCACCTGATTCCCGAGCCACAGGCGATTCCGTCGGACGACCTTGGCCGACCGAAGCACTCGTCGCCGCCCCCGAGCCAGCGATGCGCGCCCCCGCCTCGCCCTCGTATCGAGTTTGGACGCTGCCATCTTGGACGGTGCGTGTCGCGCCCGGCGCCAGCGAGGCCGCGGGACGAGGCGACCGCTCGAGTTGGCGCTCGCGGGCGATGATGTCGGGCAAGGCTTGGTACTGCTCGCGCAGCGCGGATACAGGCATGTCGATCGCCTTGGCGAGATCGGCGATCAAGGACTGGCGCAGCACCGGTTTCTTGATGCGCGACAACAACGCCAGCACACGGTCGACCTCCTGCGACAACTCCAGCCCGCGACGCTCGCGCAAGCCGTCGATCAGGAAGGTGAACCAGTGCACCGCCATATCGAGGCGCGCGAGGAACCCGGCGGCTCCCTCGCGCACGCAGATGTCGCAGGGGTCGTCGCCAGCGGTCAACACCGCCACCTGCAGCTCGAGCTCCAGCGGCAGGAGTCCGTGCAGCGCCTTGAAGGCCGCCTTGCGCCCGGCGTTGTCGCCGTCGAAGACCAGTTGCACGACGCGCGCGCCGCTCCTGCGCACCAACGCCGCATGGTCTTCGGTGGTCGAGGTGCCCAGCACCGCGGCGACGAAGGGCACGCCCACCTGATGCGCGGCCATCACATCCGTGTAGCCCTCGACCAGCGCGACGCGGCCGCACTTGCGCACCTCCTTGAGGGCGCGGTCCCAGGCGTAGATCAGCCGGCCCTTCTTGAAGAGCTCGGTTTCCGGCGTGTTGACGTACTTCGGGCCCGCCTCGTCGTCGTCGGAGAGTCGCCGTCCGCCGAAGCCCAGCACGCCGCCCTCGACATCCCGGATGGGGATCATCAGGCGTCCGCGGAAGAAGTCGTAGGTCCGGCCGGAGTCGTTGCGGCGCGCCAAGCCGGCCGCCTCCAGCGCCTCGAACTCGTGGCCTTGGCCGCGCAGGTGCTCGCATAGGGCCGTGCCAGCGCTCGGCGCGTACCCCACGCCGAAGACGTCGCCCGTCGTGGCGCCGAGGCCGCGCCCGACCAGGTACTCCGCTGCGCGTCGTCCCTCGGGAGAGTGCAGCGACTTCTTGTAGTAGCTCGCGGCCGCCTCGAGCGCGGCGCGTTGGCGCCGTTCGCCCTCCTTGACGGCGGGGTCGACGCGCTTCTTCCGCGGAAGTTCGACTCCAGTGCGCGCCGCCAGGATCTCGACCGCCTCGAGGAAGCTCAGGTTGTCGACGCGCTCGAGGAAGGAAATCTGGTCGCCGCCCGCGCCGCACGATCCATAGCAATGCCAAGTGCCGCGCCGCGGATCGACTTTGAAGCTGGGCGTGCGCTCGTCGTGGAAAGGACAACAAGCCTGCCACAGCGCCCCCGCCTTGCGCAGGGTGGGCACGCGCTCGCGCACCACATCCTCGATGGGAGCGCGGTTCTTGATGGCCTCGAGGGCGCGCTTGAAGTCGTCGTCGAGCAAGGTGGCGGTCTAGGCGTGGTCGAGTGGTGGAGGCAGGCGTGGTGAGGGCGATGAATGTCCAGGTGGTGGTCGTGCTGGCTGGCGCGTGTTGGCCGGCGCGTGGCGCGCCCTCTCGTGGAAGGGCAAACGCACGGGACGGTCAACTCGCGTCGGGAATCCAACCACCTTCCCTCGGATGGGATGGTTGGCGCCAAGATGCCCGTCTCGAGCAGACGCGGTCGAGACACGCAGCTGCGCGTGCCCGCTCGGACGAGCCTCTAGCGGCTCGGCGACGACTTGGCGGTCGGCGTCAAACCTGCTTGACATACCGATCGACGCGGACGCGCGCGCCCCGGCTCGCGCGCCCCGGCTCGCGCGCGCCGCCTCTGGACGAGAGTGGTCGAGCGAGCCGCGTGCGAGCGAGCGTGGTCGCTCGGCGCAGCTGCACTGGGCTGCGAGCGCGGCAGTAGCAGCACCGCGGCAGCCGGGTTGTCAGGAGGGGCGAAGGATCGATGCGGAGGAGATAGAACCAGCCTCGGCCGAGGCTCATCCACCTGTGCTGCGCGCCTCGTCGTGGACGAAGGACGCGACCCGGTGGTCGAGATCGGCGCGCCTCGCGCACCACGGCGTGTCCATGCACGTTGCGCCCGAGCGTTCAGGACGCCCGGACGCGGCGAGCGCGGTCGCACCGAGGACGGAGACTTTGGAGTTCGAGGTCGACCACCGGGGATGGCGGCCATCACGCGCGAAGCTTGGGACTGTCGGTCTGGCCCGGGGCGATGAAGCGCGCGGCGGGGCGTGGCAGGGGCTGCGGTTGGCGTGATCCGGAGGACCCTCGAGAGTCCGGCCCGGTGTCGCCCTGGGACGTGCAGCACGACCTTTGAGTCGCAACGCAAGCCGCCCGGGCGAGCCGCCTAATGTAGCCGGAGATGGGCGCGACTCCAACACCTCGAGCTCTTCGCGACGTTGCACCTTCGGGGTCAAGCGCGCCTAGCTGGGCCGAGGCCGTTGGCTGCCGGGGCGGCAGTCCTCCCCCTGCACCTTGCCGCCATTTCCCGTACCCGTGCGATTCCCGCCCTGTCTGTCAGTCCGGCTCCGGCGCGTCGGACGCCTCGGCCTGCGCGTCGTCCTTGCAGCCAGCAGGGGCGACTTGACGCAGGACCTGCGCACGACGCTCCTCGCGCCGCGCGGCGTCGACCAGCCTCAGCAGGGCGTCCAAATCCAGATCCTCGGCCCGCGCGCCCCCGACGAGATGCGCCTCGTCCAGCCATGCCTGGGCGGCGGCGCGATCGTCGAGCAGGTCCGTCAGCACGCGACCCAAGGTCTGGCGCCGGCGTTGGAAGAGACGCGCCAGCAACCCCTGCAGCAACACGCGCCGTTCGCGCTCGAGCACCGCAGTGCGACGCACGCCGCGCACCACGCTCGAGTCGACTTGCGGCCGCGGCCAGAAGAGCCCCGGTCCCACGGCTCGCACGATGCGGCAGTCGTAGTCGGCCTGCAGTCGGGCCGACAAGGCGCCCCAATCGGCGCCGCCGGGTGTCCCCGCCACGCGCTCGGCCGCCTCCTTCTGCACCAGGGTCGTGAAGCTCGCCGGCGGATTGTCGAGATCGGCGAGGACCACGAGGAGCGGCGAGGCGATGGAATAGGGCAGGTTGGCGACGAGGTGCCAATCACCGCTGGACCACAGCGCCGCGCGCACGGCGGGCGCCAGCGAGTGCTTGCCTTCGAGGGCGTCGCACAGGAGCCGCGTGCAAGGCCGCTCGGCCGCCAACGCCCGCCCCGACAGCTCGAAGAGGCGCGCATCGACCTCGACCGTCACGACCTCGCAGCCCTCGCGCAACAAGTGCAGCGTCAAGAAGCCCAGTCCAGTGCCGATCTCCAGCACGCGCGCGCCGGGCGCCAGTTGGGCGTCGCGCACGATGGCGCGCACCATGTTCTCGTCGATCAGGAAGTTCTGGCCGAAGCGCCGCGATGGCCGGAAGCCAAGCGCGTCCAACTCGCCCTTGAAGTCGCGCCAAGCCGCGCGGCCATCGTCGCGTCCCGCGAGGCTCACGAGCCGGCTCCCTCCGCCAAGAGGCGCAGCGCCGCGTTGTCGACGCGCTCGCGCGCGCGGACCAGCACGTCCTTGGCCTCGGGCCCGACCGAGCGCCCGAGCGCCCGCAAGCGCGGCGCCGCCCAACCACCTCGTGGCAAGCGCGGCGCGAGTCGCACGAAGAGCTCTTCGGCGTCCGCGCACGCGCGCAATCCGACCGTCTCGTCGCGCGTGCGCGGATCGAGTTCCACGCGCGCGACCTCGAGCGCGCCGCCGTCGCCGAGGCGCACCATGGGCCGCTGCAGGCTCGCCCACGAGCCGCCCATGGCCCAAGCCAGCGACTCCCCTCCATCCAGCGTGCCATCGACCCACTCGGCGGCGTTGCCCACGAGATCGTGCACGCCCTCGGGCGAGGCCCCCTGACCGAAGGAGCCGACCGGAGTGGCGCGGGACAGGCGCAACTCGGCGGTGTTGGCCACGGACTCCCAGCGCGCGCCGAAGGGCCAGGCCGAGCCACCGCGGCCCACGGCGCAGCGCAACCACTCGGAGGCCGTCAACAAGCGCAGTCCCCGCGAGGCGCACAACTGGCGCGCCTCGGCGAGGTCGAGTCCGCACTGCGGCAGGCTGCGCGCGCCATCGCCCTCGCCCGACAGGCGCGAGCGCACGGCATCCTCGGGCAAGGTCGCGAGGAAGGCCGCCGCCTGCTCGCGCGTGGTCTCGAAGCGCTCGACGAGCAATGGCCGGGCGTTCTGCACCACCACGCCGGGCGCGAGGCGCACCGAGGCCGCCGGCACGAAGGCGAAGCGCTCGAGCTCGACCAACGCGGCGTCGTCCTCCTCGGGCGCGTCGCCGCAGGATGCCAAGCAGGCGAGCAACGCCGCGGCGAAGGTGGGTGCGGCGAAGGTGCCAGCCGCCAAGCATCCTGCCGCGAAGGATCGAGCGGCAGGGGGCAGTCTGTCAAGCAAACATGACAGGTACGCGACCCGCGAGGCGCACGGGCGCCCCAACGCCACGGCGCGCACCGGACCGCCGAGGATCCGGGACGCGCCGTGCGGGCGAGCTCTTGCGCGTCCCTCCCGCGCGGGACGACGCGGCGCGAGGATCGGCGCCGAGGTCACTTCGAGCCGGAACCCGCGGCGTCGGCGACGAAGATCTCGACGCGGCGGTTCATGCGCTTGTTGTCGGCGTTGTCGTTGGGCTTGACGGGATCGTGCTGGCCGAAGCCCGCGACGACCACGTCCTGCTGCGGCACCTTGCCGGAGGCGATCAGCGCGGCGGCGACTTCCACGGCGCGCGCGGCCGACAACTGCAGGTTGCCGTGCGGGTAGCGTTCCTTGGTCGAAGGCTTGACCATCGGCGTCGAGTCGGTGTGCCCGCGCACCCACACGCGGCCGTGCGGACGCGACTCGATCTCCTCGGCCACCTTGGTCACCGACGACTTGCCTTCGCCGGAAAGCTCCGAGCTGCCGAGATCGAACAGGATCTTGTCCTGCACCAGCAGCACGTAGCCGCCCTCGACATCGAAGCGCTCGATGTCGTTCAGCGGACGGCCGAGGCCGTCGATCTTCCTCTGCAGTTCGGACAAGCGCGAGTCGAGTTCATCGCCATAGCCGGCGTTCGACAGCGCGGCGACCTGGTCGAGCGCCAACTGGCGCTTGAGCTGGTCGCGCTCCGACTCGAGGCGCGCGATGAGCTGCTCGCGTTCGTGCAGCGTCGTCTGGTGGTGCTTCGCGAGCGCCACGGCGTCGTCGTATTGCTGCTGGCTGACGCAGGAGGCGGTGCCGAGGGCGAGGAGGAGGACTGGGAGGCGCGCGGAACGCAGTTGGGTGCCGATCATCGTTGTGGTCAGGTGCTTGGTGTCTGGCGCCGCTCGGGCGGCGGAAGTTGTTGGGAGCGACGAGTGGTTGCGGTCGAGTGTTTGCGGTCGAGTGTTTGCGGTCGGGTCGCGCACGAGCGCGAGGAGCGCCGCCGCCCGGGGGCGCGACGCGGCGCCGCGACCGGACGGACGCGCGCCGCGCGCGACCGG
>SXXH01000269.1 GCA_005789645.1 Planctomycetia bacterium | reverse complement strand
TGGCCGGCGTCAGCGGCCTGCACCAACGCGCCCTCGCGCCAGGCGAGAGCTTCGTCTTCGAGTACGAGCTGCTGCAGCACGGCACGTACATGTACCACTCGCACCACGACGAGATGACGCAACAAGCGCTGGGCTTGATGGGCTTGTACATCGTCCATCCCAAGGAGGAACGCACGCCTCCGCCCGACCGCGACTACGCGATCCTCCTGTCGGAGTGGAAGATCGAGCCCGGCGCGCGACGCCCCGATCCCAACGAGATGGTCGACTTCAACGTCTTGACCATGAATGCCAAGATCCACCCCGCCACGCAGAACCTCGTGGCGCGGCGCGGCGAGCGCGTGCGCATCCGGCTCGCCAACTTGTCCGCCATGAGCCACCACCCGATCCACCTGCACGGGCACTCGTTCCGCGTCGTCGCCACCGACGGCGGCGAACTGCCCGAGTCGAACGGCTGGCGCGAGACGAGCATCCTCGTGCCCACCGGATCGACGCGCACGATCGAGTTCGTCGCCGACCAGCCGGGCGACTGGCCGCTGCACTGCCACATGACGCACCACGTCATGACGCAGATGGGCCACGGCCTGCCCAACACGACTGGCGTGGACCTCGCGCGCATCGACGAGGCGCTGTACGAGCACGTCCCCGCCTACGCGGCGATGGAGGAGGACATGGTGGCCGGCGGCGACCACGACGCCCTCGTGCCGCCGAACAGCCTGCCGATGATGGGCAGCCGCGGGCCGCACGGCATCATCACGATGTCGGGCATGTTCACGATCCTGAAGGTGCGCGACGAGCTGCAGGAGGGCGTGGAGCCCGGCTGGTACGAGGCGCCGCCCGGCACGACCGCGCGCTTGGCGACGGCTGAGGAATTGGCGAGGGACGGGGTGTCCTGAGCCGCGCCAGCGGCTCAAAGCCATTACTGAAATGGCTTTGCATCCGCGATGCCGCCCGCGGTGGGCGACTCGTTCACTACGGTAAAAGATTATACTTTCATGTATTATACGCCGAAGTATATTGAACTCATGTTCCTCGCCCGCACCCGCGAACTGGCCTTCCTCGACGAGCTGTACAGCTCCCCTCGCCCGGAGTTCTTCGTGCTCTACGGCCGACGCCGCGTTGGCAAGACCGAGCTCCTGCAGCGCTTCTGCCAAGGGCGGCGCGCCGTGTACTTCCTGGCCGCGCAGGTGCGCGAGAAGGACAATCTGCGCGCGTTGCGCGACGCCATGGCGGACGCCTTGGCCGATCCGTCGATCGCCTCGCTGGAGTTCCCCGACTGGAGCGCGGCGCTCAAGTTCGCGGTGGAGCGCGCGCGCACGGAGCGGTTGATGCTGGTGCTCGACGAGTTCCCGTACTTGTGCGAGGCGACCAAGGGCCTGACATCCCTCGTCCAGCGCTTCTGGGACACCAGCGGCAAGTCGTCCAAGCTGATGCTCGTCGTGTGCGGTTCGCAGGTCTCGTTCATGGAGCGCGAGGTGTTGGCCGAACGCTCGCCGCTGTTTGGACGACGCACGGCGCAACTGCGCCTCGAGCCCCTCAGCCCGCCCGAGGCGCTGCAGTTCCTGCCGAAGCGCGAACTGGACGAGCGCATCCAGGCCTACGCCATCCTCGGCGGCATGCCGGCCTACTTGCGGCGCTTCGACGAGGACTTGCCGCTCGAGGACAACGTCGTGAAGGAGTGCTTGCGGCCCGAAGGCTACCTGTACGACGAGGTCAACTTCCTGCTGCGCAGCGAGCTGCAGAACCCGTCGACCTACGCCTCGCTCTTGGCCGCGGTGGCGCGCGGCAAGGACAAGGTGGGCGACATCGCGCTGGAGGCGGGCGTCGACTCGCCCACTGCCAACAAGTACCTGACGACGCTGCGCGACATGGGCCTCGTCGAGCGCGAGGTGCCCGTGACCGACACCGATCCGCTGCGCTCGCGCCGCGGCGTGTATCGCGTGGCCGATCGCTTCCTCGCCTTCCACTTCCGGCACATCCAACCGCATGCCGCGCAACTGCAGGCCGGGCGCGGCGCGAAGGTGTGGACGGAATCGGTGGTGCCGGACCTGCCGCGCCTCGTCGACGACGCGCGCGTCGACTTCATCGTCCACCATCTGCGCACGCAGGCGGCCGACGAGCTGGGCGTCGAGCTGGTCGAGGTCGGCCGCAACGAGGGCCGGTACGTGCGCGCGTGCGCGCGCGCCAGCGACGGCTCGGGTGTCGCCGCGATCGTAGTGCCGCCCAAGTTCAAGGACCCCGAAGGCTTGGGAGAGGAACTGGCGCGGCTCGGCCGCCACTTCCAAGGTCCGCTGGTCAAGCTCGTCTACGGCTTCACGCGTCGCAAGGAGGCGCCGCTGGGCTTCGAGCGCGTGCCGGAAGGCGAACTGCTGTGAGCGGACTCGACGAACGCTTCCAAGAGTACTTCTCCGCGCTGGACCGCAGCGGGCAGGAGGATCGCTGCTACCTGTGCCGCCGCACCAGCGCGGAAGTGAAGCTGTTCCTGGGCTTCACCGAGGACGGCATCCCCGCGCGCGCCGCCGACTACGGCATCGAGGACATCGCGCTCGAAGCCGCCGACATCATGAGCTACCGCGGCATCCGCCCGGTGTGCGCCGTGTGCCAGTTGAACCACGACACGATCGAGGCGCTGGGCGAGGCCGAGGTGCTCGAGCGGTTGCTGCTGGAGATGCGCCGCGAGCGCGACCAGCTGTGGCCGCGCAGGGACTAGGTCGCCTGGCCCGCCTGCGGACCCGCCGCGCGGGACTGGCGGCGGATCGCCGGCGCGCCGATAGTGGGTGGCCATGGGACATCGCTACACGGTGCTTGGGGCTGGTCGGCAGGGGGTCGCGCTCGCCTACGACCTCGCGAAGAACGGCGAGGCGGAGCTCGTGCGGCTGGTCGATGTCGACGGCAAGGTCGCGGCGCAGGCGGCGCGCAGGTTGAAGAAGCTGCTGCCGCGGACCAAGTGCCGCTTCGAGGCGGGCGGCTGCGATGTCGGGCGAAGGAAGGAGGTGCGCGCCGCGCTGGACGACGCGCAGGTGGCGCTTTCGGCCGTGCCCTACCGCTTCAACGCGCGGCTCGCGGCGTGGGCCATCGAAGGCGGAGTGTCGTTCATGGACCTGGGCGGCAACACGGAGGTGGTGCGCGCGGAGCTGGCCTTGCACAAGCAAGCTGCGCGCGCCGGCGCGAGCATCGTGCCGGACTGCGGACTCGCGCCGGGCCTCGGCAACCATCTCGTCGCGCACGCCCTCGCCTCGATGGACGATGCACGCCATGCGCACGTGCGTTGTGGCGGCTTGCCGGAACGCCCTGTCGGTCCGCTCGGCTACAAGCTCGTGTTCAACTTCCACGGCCTGTGGAACGAGTACCGTGGCGAAGCCGAGTTCCTCCGCGGCGGCAAGCTCGTGCGCGTGCCGACCCTCGAGGAGTCGGAGTCCTTCGTGTCGTCCGAGCTGGGACCGCTCGAGGCGTGCGTGACGAGCGGGGGCACGAGCACATGTCCGCGCACCTGGAGGGGCCGGCTCGAGTCCTTCGACTACAAGACCATTCGCCACCCAGGCCATTGGGCGCGGATCCGCACGCTGTTCGAGTTGGGCTTCATGGACGAGCAACTCGTCGCGCGCGACGGGCGCATCCTCGAACCCCTGCGCCTCGCGCAGGAACTGTTCGAGCAGCGCCTGGCCTTCCCCGCCGTGCGCGATGTCGTGTTGCTGCGCGTGCTGGTGCTCGGCACGCACGCCGGCCGGCCGATGCGGATGCAATACGACCTGTTCGACCGCCACGACGCGCGCACCGACTTCACGGCCATGGAGCGCGCGACCGCCTTCCCGGCCGCGCTGGTGGCGCACATGCAGGCGCGCGGACTGGTGGAGCCGGGCGCTCGGCCGCTGGAGACGAGCATTCCGGCCCTGCGCTACTTCGACGAGCTCCCGGCGCACGACATCCATGTGCGCTTGACGCGGCGCGCGGGTCGCGCGAAGGCGCGCGGCGCGTGAAGCGCCGTCGCGGGCCGGCGAGCGGCTAGAGCCGCCGCGAACCGATGCGGGCGTAGCAGCGCGTGGCCGCGTCGAGATCGCTGCGCGCGGACACGAGGCAGCGGTCGTTCGGGTAGGCCGAAGTGGCGGGGATCGTCACCAGCACATGGATGGTCTCCGACGCGCCAGGCGCCAAGAGCGCTGTCTGGCTGCTCGACAGGGACGCGGGCCAGAGGTTGTTCTCGACGAAGAGCGTGAAGCTCGTCGCCGTGGCGCCCTGGTTGGAGACGACCAGCGCGTAGTCGAGCACCTGGCCGGCGACGCCGGCTTGGCGCGCGGCCGAGGGCGTGAAGCGCGCACGCGGGTCGCGCGCGATGCTGGTCGTCGCGTCGTTGGCTCCTTGCGGCCCCCACACCGCGTTCCACTTCGACTGGTCGCCGCGCAAGTGCAGCAGGAAGAACGCGGCCAGATGGCGACGAACGATCGCCAGTTGCTCGGCGCGAGGCAACGCGCCGGAGTCGCAACCCAGTCCGCCGACCGGAGGCGTGTCGACGAAGCCGCAGTGCCAGCCGTTGAGGATCGACAGGACCTGGCGCGGCGCGAGGCAACCGTCGTACATCGGCTGGCCGTTGCTCGCAGTCGGCACGATCGTGTCTTGGGTTCCGCACACGATGCGCGTCGGCACGCGCACCGACGCCATGGCCGAGATCGAAGATGGGTTCGTGTTCGCCGGCGCCAACGGCGCCAGCGCCTTGATGCGCGCGTCGGCGGCCGCCGCGAGGATCGAGGCGCCGCCGCCCATCGAATGCCCGGTGGCGCCGAAGCGCGCCGTGTCCACCGCGCCAAACCACGGCGAGGCGGGGTTGGCGTGTTGTTGCTCGAGCCATGTCAGGCAATGGCGCATGTCGAGCGCGAAGGCCGAGTGGTTGGGCAGGAAGCCAGTCTGCGTCGTGGTCGCCAGCACGAAGTGGCCGTGGCTGGCGAGGTGGCGGTTCGTGCTGGCGTAGAGCACCGGGTCCGTCAGGAAGCCATGGCCGAAGGTGATGCCCGGATAGGGCGCGGCCGAAGCGTCGAAGGGCGCATTGGCGCCGGCGCTGGTGGCCGGGTAGTAGAACAGCGCGTTGAAGCTCGAACCATCGGGCCGCGCGACGGAGACCGTCCGCTCGCCCACGGCGTGCGGACCGGGGGCGGACGGATCCTGGGCCGCCGCGACGACGGAGAGGGCGAGCAGCAGGGCGCAGGCGGCGAGGAGGCGCAGGGGGGAGGACATGCCTCGAAGTGTACCGCCATGGCGCGATTCACGCCGGAAGCCTCGGCGGCGAGGGCTCGCTTCGCGGGCCGGCAAGGGCAGCATGTCAAGCAAACCAGACAACGACCCCGCGCCGGGGAGCGTCACAGCAGCAGTTGCGCGGTGGCCACATGCCCGCGCTGCGAGGCATGGTCGCAGGCGCGCTTGCCCGCGTCGTCGCGCGCCGCGCGCGAGGCGCCATGCTTGAGCAGCAAGCGCGCGAGATCCGCGCGTCCCGCGGCCGCGGCGCCCATCAAGGGCGTGAAGCCACCATTCTGGCGCGCCTCGATTCGCGCGCCCGCCGACAGCAGCAGGCGCACGCATTCCTCGTCGCCGCCCGCCACCGCCGAATGCAGCGGCCGCACGCGCATCGGGTTCTGGGCCTCGACCTCGACCGGTGCGCCGCGCGACAGGAGCGCGCGCACGCAAGCGCTCGAGCCGAAGAAGGCGGCCAGATGCAGCGCGCCGAAGCCATCCGGGCTCCAGGCGCGCACCAACACCGGCTGCGCGGCGAGGTGGCGCTCCAACTGCACGAGACGATCGAGCGCCGCGCATTCGAAGAGGTCGATGTTGGCTCCACGCACCTCGACCAGCGCCTCCACGATGGCGAAGCGTCCCGCATAGCGCGCCTTGAGCAAGGCGCTCAACCCTCGCTCGTCGCAAGCGTGGGCCAAGGCAGGTTCCTCGGCCAGCACCGCGCGCAGCTCGTTGGTCGAGCCTTCCGACAGCGCGCGCCAGAACGCGGCGAGGCGTCGCTGGGCGTCGTCCTCTTGCGGGCGAGCTGCGCTCGGATCCATGACCGCTCGATTCTAGGCCGGTCAGGGACACAAGCCTTCCGTGAACGGTAGAATCTCGACCGCCACGCACTAGGCTGTGCGACTCGGGGCGCGCAACACGGCCCCCACCGGATCCCCGCTCGACACCCACCCATGTACGACCCCGAACTCGTCCAACCGTTCCGCGATGAAGTCACCAACCTCGGCGTCAAGGAGCTCCTGACGCCCGGCGAGGTCGACAAGGCCGTGACCCAGCCTGGCACGACCCTGATCTTCGTCAACTCGGTCTGCGGCTGCGCCGCGGCCGGCGCGCGCCCGGCGCTGCGCTTGGCGCTGATGAACCAGAAGCGCCCCGTGAACCTCTACACCGTGTTCGCGGGGATGGAGCGCGAGGCGACCGAGAAGGCGCGCGAGTACTTCAAGCCGTTCCGCCCGTCGTCGCCGCAGATCGCGCTGATGAAGGACGGCAAGCTGGTGAAGCTGGTCCAGCGCCAGGACATCGAAGGGCGCGACGCGCACACCATCGCCAAGGACTTGGCGGCGGCCTTCGACGCGCACTGCTGAGCGCGAAGCCGAGCGCGATGGACAGCGCGATGGACGCCGGGGCCCGCTTGGCGCTCGCGCAGGACTTCCTGCGCGAGGCCGTCTACGCCTCGCGCGCCAAGCAGGCGGCGGGCTCGGAACTGGCGCGCCTCGCCGCGCCGCGCGTGAAGGGTTCCTGCGGGCTCGGCGCGGCCGCGGCGGTGGAGCTCGAACTGTCGCCGCGCGGGGCGCAGCTGTACGCGCAACTGTGGCCCGCCGGCCACGCCGACCTGCGCGCCTTGCAGGCCACCATGGAGCGCTGGGTCGTCGAGCAGGACGCGCTCGACCGCGACCGCAACCACTTCCTCAAGGCCTTCCGCCACGAGCACGGCTTCGATCGCCGCGCGTGGAGCCCGAACCTGCTGGCCGAGTACGAAGCCGGACTGGCCGCCATCGCGGTGCGCGAGGATGAAGAGCGCTCGCGGCTCGCCGCGACGCTGGACTGACAGGCCGCGCGCGGCTCCAGCCTTTTTTTCGAGGCACCGCGCGTCTTCAGCGATGCATGTTCCAGTGCAGCGACAAGCTCGCTTGGCACTTGGCGCAGTCGCTGCGCCCCCGGCCGGCGAGGCGCGGCGCGCCGCAGTCGGGGCATTCGAGGCGCACGACGCCCGCGGGATCGTCAAGTTGATTTGACGCACTGGCGGGGTGGGCCGGCATGTCGAGCTTGAGGAACAGGCCGCAATCCGTGCAGGGCCAGACGCCGCGGCCCCAATCGACCACCGTGCCACAGCGCGGGCAGGCGAAGCGCAGCGCCGGCACGGGGCGCTCGCCTAGTTGCACATGGCTCGGACGCTTGGCGAGGAGCGGCAGGCAGGCCCACGCCGCCAGCACCGGCAGCGCCATGGCGAAGGCGACGATGTCGGCCCAAGGGTGCTGGTGCTGGGTCAGGATGGCGAACGAACCGGCTCCGCCCGCCCACATGCCGAGCGGGACCAACCACATGCGCAAGCGCGTGCGCCGATGCGGCAGCGGCACGAGGTTGAAGGCGCAAGCATGGCCCAGGCCGGTGGCGGCCGCGAGGATGCCGAAGCCCAGGCGCTCGACGACCGGGCGCGCCTCGAGGAACGGAGCCATGGCGAACGAGCCGAGCGCGCAACCGACGAGCACCATGCCCAGCCACGCGAAGCGGCGCGAGCGCGGCGCATGGCGCGTGCGCGCGAAGACCGCCAGCAAGAGCAGGGCGGCGAGGGATCCGGCTAGCGAGACCATGGCTGCGGCGAGCCCTGATTGTGCGCATCCCGCGCGGTCGATCCGCCGCAATTCCACGGGATGATCCGCTGCTCTTGGGAGGAGTCGCGCTTGGCATGATCCCGCGCGGCTGTCGCGGGCCCGCGCGAAGCGGGCGAGACGCGCCGAACGAAACGCTACACTGCTCGCGCCTCGAGGCCTGCGCGCGGGAATGGCGGAATTGGCAGACGCACGGGACTTAGGATCCCGCGGGGAAACCCTTGGGGGTTCGACCCCCCCTTCCCGCACCACCTCGACCTGGGTGCATTCGCGCTGCGCGAGCGGTCAGCGCTCGAACAGCCGGCTCTTCAGCCCGGCCTTGTGCGCGTACCACTGGCCGAAGGTGCCCAGGGTCTTCAACGCGTAGACCGTCGAGTTCCACAGGTTGATGCTGGAGGCCTCGTCGAAGTAGCGCACCGGCACCGGGATGTCGCCGAGCTTGTAGCCGTGGTGCACGCATTGCACCAGGAATTGGCTGTCGAAGACGAAGTTGTCCGAGTTGCGCCTAAAAGGCACGCCTGCGAGCACGCGGCGCGAATAGGCGCGGAAGCCCGAGTGCCACTCGCCGAGGTTCTGGCCCGAGAGCATGTTCTCGATGATGGTCAGGCCGCGGTTGGCGAGGTACTTCGACTTGGGCATGCCACCGTCGAGCGCTTCGCGGCGCGTGCGGATGCGGTTGCCGAGCACGACATCGCAGATGCCGTGGCGGATGACCTCGACCGCCGTGGTGATCATGCGCGCGTCGTACTGGTAGTCGGCGTGGATCATCACCACGAAATCGGCGCCGCGCGCGAGCGCCGTGTCGTAGCAGGTCTTCTGGTTGCCGCCGTAGCCCGTGTTCCTCTCGTGGCGGATCAAGGTCACCGGCAGGCGCGCGGCGATCTCGCAGGTGGCATCCTTGGAACAATCGTCGACGACGATGATCTCGTCCACGTGCTCCTTGGGGATGTCGCGCCAGGTGCGCTCCAGCGTGTTGGCCGCGTTGTACGCCGGCATCACCACGATCGTCTTCCAGCTGCGGGGCATCAGGGCAGATGGTACCCGCCGGCCGCGATCCTTGGCGCACCTCTCCCGGCTGCTAGGATCGTCCACCGCATGGCCTCCCTCCACAGCCGCCGATCGCGGTCCATGGCCGCCTGGATCCTCCCGATCGCCTTCGCCATCGCCGCGTCCTGCTCCGGCGGCGAGCAGCGCGAGGCGCGCCGCGTCGTGATCATCACCTGCGACACCCTGCGCGCCGATCGGCTGGGAATGTACGGGCACGAACGCGACACGAGCCGCGAGCTCGACCGCTTCGCCGCGGACGCGGTGGTCTACGAATCGGCGTGGTGCGCGGTGCCGGTGACGGTGCCGGCCTTGTCGTCGATGTTCACGGGTTGGCTGCCGCACGAGATCGGTTCGATCTACACCAACCGCAACCAGATCCCCTCCGAGGTCGAGACCTTGGCCGAGACGGTGCGCGCGCGCGGCATCGACACGGCTGCCTTCGTGTCGAACGGAGTGCTGCGCCGGCCGCCCGCCGAGATGGGCGACGTGGGCCTCGCGCAGGGGTTCGAGCTGTACGACGACGAGATGAAGAGCCGCGAGTTGCAAAGGCCCATCGTCGAGCGCACCGCGGCCGATTGCGCCGACGCCGCGCTGCGCTGGCTCGAGGGCAGGAAGGCCGCGAGCGACGACGAGTTCCTCTTGTGGGTGCACTTCCAGGATCCGCACGGTCCGTACACGCCACCCGAGGAAGCCGATGTCTATCGCGGCGCCTCCTATGGACGACGCCTCGCGGCGGCCGACAAGAGCATGGGCGTGCGCGGCGCGATCCCGGCCTACCAGTTCCTGCCCGAGGAGTCGTCGTCCGATCGCAGGGACGGCGATCCGGCGCGCTACGCCGACCTGTACGACGCCGAGATCCGCTGGTTCGACCAGCACGCCGGTCGAGTGCTGCAATGGCTGCGCGACCAAGGTTGGTACGACGACGCGCTGATCATCTTCACGGCCGACCATGGCGAGTCGTTGGGCGAGCGCGACTGGTGGTTCTGCCATGGAGAGTCGCTGCACGCCGAGCAGGTGCGCGTGCCCATGGTCGTGCGGGCGCCGGGCGGCAAGCGCGCCGAACAAGGGCGCGCCCGCGAAGAGCGCGCCGTGTCGCACCTCGATGTGCACCCCACCGTGATCGACGCCTTGGGCATCGAAGCCAAGCCGACGCGCGGCTCGTCGCTGCTCGCGGGCCGACCGCCGGCGGAGCGCCCCATCTCGGCCTACCTCGCCAACGCGGGCAAGGACCGGCCCGCGTACGCGATCAGCGACGGACGCTGGCGGCTGGTCGTCGACGCTCGCGATCCGCTGGCGCTGCACGACTTGTCGCGCGACTTGGCCGAGCGCGAGGACCTCTCCGCGGCCAACCCGGGCGAGGTCGCGCGCCTGCAGGCGCTGCACGACGCGTGGTTCCAAGCCCGCTCCTCGAGCAGCGCCGGTCGCGAGCGTCCGATGGACGCGACGACGCGACGCGCCATGAGCGGTCTCGGCTACACGGACGGCGACGGCGACGGACACTGAGCGCGACAGCCGGCCAGGAAGCGGAGTCGAGACCTGACCCCGCAGGCCGTACATTGGGCGCGCTTGGACGCGAACTCCGCCACGCACGAGCCCGTCGAAGCCGCGCGACGGCCATGGACCGCGCACGGGCGCGGCTGGACCGTGTCGCTGGTGCTGGTGTGCCTCGCGACGTTGCCGTTCCTCGTGCACGGCTGGTTCGAAGCCAACGACGAGACGAACGATGCCGCGATGTACGTCGCCTGCGCGCGTTCGATCCTCGCGGGCGAAGGCTACAGCTACCTCGAGGCGCCCTTCACCATCCGACCACCCGGCACGAGCTGGTTGGCCGCCGCGGTCATGCTGTGGCGCGGCGAGGACTGGCTGGCGCTCAATGTCGTCACCAGCTTGTTCGGAGTGCTGGGAGTCGCGCTGCTGCACCTGCACGCGGCCACGCGCCTGTCGAGGTGGCTGGCGTGGCTCTTGTGCCTGAGCGTGTGGCTCAGCTCGCCGTACCAGGAGCTGTGCCATCAAGTGATGTCCGACATCCCGGGCGCGGCGCTGGTGCTCGCCTGCCTGGCGCTGGAGCGCTGGGCCGCGCCGCGCGCGTCGATCTGGCCCAGCCTGGTGGTGGGCGCCGCCATCGGCGCGTCGACCTACATGCGCAGCATCGCCATCCTCGTCGTGCCGGCGATCGCCTGCGCGCGCGGCTTCGCGCACTGGCGCGCGGGCGGCGGAGCCTGGCTGCGCTTCGCGCTGCTGCGGCTGCTGCCTCTCGTCGCGGCGGCGTGGCTCGTCAAGCTGCCGTGGGATTTGCATGTGGCCGCCAATCCACCCACCACGCCGGTGGAGCAGAACTTCCTGCACAGCTACTCGACGGCGATGTGGCATGTCGATGGCGGCGATCCCGCGTCGCCGCGACGCTCGAGCGAGGAGATCCTCGCGCGCATCCCCATCCGCCTGTCGCAGGTGACGAGCCTCCTCGGCAGCGGCATGCTCGACTCGCAAGGTGGAGTCGGGACCAAGGCCTTGGGGGCGTTGGTGCTGGCGCTCGTCGCCTTGGTGGCGTGGCGCAGGCGCGCGGCGCCGGAGCTGTTCGCGCTGGGCGCGACAGCGGTGATCTGCATCTACTTCGGCTTCCGCGACCGGCTGCTGCTGCCGGTGTGGCTGCTCATGCTGCCGGCGGCCTTCGAAGGACTGGTCCTGGTGCTCGGCCGCCTGGGGACGACGACGGCCCAAGGCGCGGCGCTGGTCGTGCTGCTCGCCTGGAACGGCGCGACGATGGATCCGCGCGGCCATTGGGATGAAGCGCGGACGCAGCACGAGCTGCAGGCGCGCTGGGCCGCCGATGCGCGCGAGCTCTTGCCGCCCGACGCGCGCGTGGCGGCGCCGATCGGCTGGCACGCCTCGGTGTTCCTCCAGCGTCCCGTGTGGAGCTTGTTCTTCGTCGTGCGGCGCGCGGGCAACGACTTCGAGGCCGCCGAGGGCCTGTACGACAAGCAGGGCATCGACCATGTGGTCCTGTGGCCGCGCGTGCCGGCCGATCGTCCGTGGATCGAGGTCCTGACCAGGAAGCACGGTCCGCCGGCCCGCCGCGGCGAGGCGCTGGCGTGGCGCGTGCGCACCTTCGGCGATCGCCCCAAGGCCGCGCCCGGCGACGGCCGATAAGATCCTGCCCATGGCCGCACCCTCCATCAGCGTCGTGGTGCCCGTCTACAACAGCGAGGGTTCGCTGCGCGCGCTCGTCGAGCGGCTCGAGCCCGTGCTGCGCGCGCAAGCGTCGCGCTTCGAGCTGGTGCTGGTCAACGATGGCTCGCGGGACGGCAGCTGGGCGGTCGTCGAAGAGCTCGCCGCGCGCCACGATTGGGTGCGCGGCATCGACATGATGCGCAACTACGGCCAGCACAATGCGCTGTTGTGCGGCCTGCGGGCCGCGCGGCACGAGCTGGTCGCGACGATGGACGACGACTTGCAGCATCCCCCAGAGGAACTGCCGAAGCTGCTCGAGCGACTCGACGCGGACTGCGACGTGGTCTACGGGACGCCCACGCACGAACAGCACGGACTGCTGCGCGACCTCGCCTCGCAGATCACCAAGTTGGCCCTGCAGAAGTCCATGGGCGCCGAGACGGCGCGCAAGGTCAGCGCCTTCCGCGTGCTGCGCACGCGCCTGCGCGACGCCTTCACGGACTACAGGAACCCGCATGTCTCGCTCGACGTCCTGCTGACCTGGTCGACCACCCGCTTCGCCGCCATCGCCGTGCGCCACGATCCGCGCACCATCGGGGCGTCGAACTACACGGTCGGCAAGCTCTTGACGCACGCCATGAACATGGTCACGGGCTTCAGCACGGCGCCGCTGCGCCTCGCGAGCTGGACGGGCTTCGCCTTCACGCTGCTGGGGTTGGGCATCCTCTTGTACGTCGTCATCACCAAGCTCGTGCACGGAAGCCCGGTCGAGGGCTTCACCTTCCTGGCTTCGATGATCGCGATCTTCTCGGGCGCGCAGCTGTTCGCGCTGGGCATCTTCGGCGAGTACTTGGCGCGCGTGCACTTCCGCACCATGGATCGGCCGACGTACGCGGTGCGCCGCGAGCTCGGGCGATGAGCGCGTCGGCGGCGCCGCGCCTGCTGGATTGGGACTGCGCCTTCTTCGGCGCGCGCATCGCCAGCCTGCCGCTCGAGACGCGCTCCGAGCGCGACCTCGAGGCCGCGCTCGAGTGGTGCCGGCGCGAACGCGTGGACTGCTTGTACGCCCTGTCGGACGAGCACGACGGCCCGAAGCGCGCATGGCTCGAAGCCAAAGGTGCGCGCCTGGTCGACGAGCGCACGACCCTGTCCACGCCCTTGGTGCAGCGACGGACGGGATCGGCCTTGGACGCGGTGCGTCCAGCGCGCGCCGAGGACGTGCCCCTGATGCAAGCCGTCGCCGCGGAAGCTCATCGCGACTCGCGCTTCTGGAACGATCCGCGCTTCCCGCGCGAGCGTTGCGCCTCCCTGTACGCGACTTGGATCGCCGGCGAAGCGCAAGGGCGCGCCGCGGCGGTCTTCGTGGTCGAGCACGCGGGACGGCCCGCGGGCTACATCAGTTGCCACGAGCGTGGCGCCGCCGAGGCGCGTCACGGGGACATCGGCCTCGTGGCCGTGGCGGAAGCCGCGCGCGGTCGCGGCCTCGGCGGCCGACTGGTCGACGCCGCGCTTTCCTGGGCCGCGGCGCGCGGACTGCCCCGCATGGAGGTCGTGACGCAAGGCCGGAACGCCGGGGCGCTGGGGCTGTACGCATCGCGTGGATTCCAACCGGTGCTGCGCCAACGCTGGCAGCATCTGTGGTTCGACGAGTCGATGCCGGGCTGATCGCGACCGCGTCGGTCTCCGCCGAACCGAATGCCGCTCGACGGTCGCGCCGACGGCTGGCCCTTGGCAACATGGACGATCCGAGGTCGCCCGTGGGCAAGTACAGGATCCCCTTCAACAAGCCGTCCTTCGCCGGCGACGAGAACCACTACATCGCGGACGCCATCGCCCGCGGCCACATCTCGGGGGATGGCCACTACACCAAGCTGTGCCATGCGTTGCTCGAGCGCGACTTGGGCGTCAAGAAGGCGTTGCTGACCACCAACTGCACGCACGCCTTGGAGATGAGCGCGTTGTTGACGCGCTGCGGGCCGGGCGACGAGGTCATCGTGCCGAGCTTCGCCTTCGTGACGACGGTGCTGGCCTTCGTGATGCGCGGAGCGAAGCCCGTGTTCGTCGATGTGCTGCCGCGCACGCTCGGCCTCGACCCGGCGCAAGTGGAGAAGAAGATCACGCCGCGCACCAAGGCGATCGTGGCCCTGCACTACGCGGGCGTCGCCTGCGAGATGGACGAGTTGCTCGCCATCGGCGCGCGCCACGGCGTGCCGATCGTCGAGGACAACGCCCACGGGTTGTACGGCAAGTACAAGGGCCGCTGGCTGGGCACCATGGGAGCGCTGGCCACGCAGAGCTTCCACGAGACGAAGAACTTCACTTGCGGCGAAGGCGGCGCGTTGCTGGTCAACGACGCGAAGCTGGTCGAGCGCGCCGAGATCGTGCGCGAGAAGGGCACGAACCGCTCGAGGTTCCTGCGCGGACTCGTGCACAAGTACACCTGGGTGGACTTGGGGTCGAGCTGGCTGCCCTCCGACATGGTCGCGGCGTTCCTGTGGGCCCAATTGGAGGCGCGCGAACGCATCCAGGCCCGTCGTCGCGCCATCTGGGAGCGCTACGACCGGGAACTTGACGGCTGGGCGCGCTCGATCGGCGCCACGCAGCCCAAGGTCCCCGCGGATCGCGAGCAGAGCTGGCACATGTACCACTTGTTGTCGCGCGACACCGCGCAACGCGAGCGCTTGATCGACCACCTCGAGCAGCGCGGCATCCTGGCGGTCTTCCACTACTTGCCGTTGCACCTGTCGGAGATGGGTCGCACGTTCGGCGGCAAGGAAGGCGAGTGCCCGGTCACCGAGGACATCTCCTCGCGCCTCCTGCGATTGCCGTTCTTCAACGCGCTGACCGAGGACGAGCAAACCGACGTCGTGCGGGCCTTGCACGAGTTCGAGGGATGAGCGCGGTCCGCGAGGCGCCGCTCGGCCTCGATCCGCGCAAGGGCGCCCGCTTGGCGATCCTCCTCGCCGCGGCCTGCGTCTGCGCGGCGGTGCTGCTGCAAGCGCGCATCGGCTTCAACCTGCAGGACGAGGCGTTCCTGTGGTACGGCGAACTGCGCGTCCTGGCGGGCGAAGTGCCGTTGCGCGACTTCCGCTCCTACGATCCAGGCCGCTACTGGTGGGCCGCGGGTTGGGCGACGATCCTCGGCGACGGCCTGGTCGCGCTGCGTTGCGCCACCTGGATCTTCGCCGGCATCGGCCTCGCCGCCGGACTGTGCGTGCTGCGGCGCGTCGTGCAGCGGCCCTTGGAGCTGGTCCTCGGCGCGCTCGTGCTGCTGGTGTGGATGTTCCCGCCGTGGAAGCTGTACGAGCCCGCGCTGGCCCTGGTCGGAGCCTTGTGCGCCACGCGCCACATCGAGGCGCCCGGCGCGGCGCGCGCCGCGCAACTCGGCCTGTGGACCGGCCTCGCCGCCGTGTTCGCCCGCAACTTCGGCGTGTACGCCGCCGTGGCGACCATGGGCTCGCTGGTCGGCGCCGCGTGGCTGGCTCGCGACTGGTCGGGCTTGAAGCGCCAATTGCCCGCCTGCGCGGCGGGAGTCGTCGCGGGCTATGCGCCCATCCTGCTGGCTCTCCTCCTCGTCGACGGCTTCGCTGGCGCCTTCGTCGATTCGGTGCGGTTCTACCTGCGCCAAGACTCGCTGAACGCGGTGCTCCCCACGCCATGGCCGTGGCGCGCCGAACTCGACGGCTTGGCGTGGACCCAAGCCGCTGCGATCCTCGCCATCGGCTTCGGCTTCGTGACGTTGTGGAGCGCCCCGACGCTGGCCTTGTTGGCGGGTGCGCGCGCCGCCTCGGCGGCGAGGGAGCGCAGGGCCGCGGCGATCGGCTGCGCGCTGGTGGCCTTGTGCACCGCGCACCACGCCTCCGTGCGCAGCGACGTGTTCCACCTCGCGCAAGTCTTCGGTCCTGCCGCCTTGGCGTCGATCGCCGCCGCTTCGCTGGCGCGCTGGTCGTGGCCGCGCTGGACGGCCTTGATCGCCGCGTTGGCGCTCGGCGCGTTCGCGACGGGCGTGCGCCAACCAGCTTGGAGGACGATGGGCCAAGAGCTGGTCGAGGTCGAGCTGCGTGGCTCGAGTGCGAGGCTGACCGCGGCCGAGGCGGATTCGCTGCGCGGGCTGCGAGCGTTGGTCGAGACGCATGTGCGGCCGACGGACGACATCTGGATCGGTCCGCGCTTCCTCGGTCTGTACTGCGTGCTCGATCGGCGCGCCCCGACTTGGGAGATCTATCCGGCCTTCCGCGGCGACGAGGACGAGCAACGGCGCATGCTGGAGGAACTGGGCGAGGTCGAGTGGATCCTGCACGATGCGCGCCCGATCGGACGCGACGAGGACATGGTGCTGGAACGCTCGCACCCGCGAGTGTGGCAGGCGATCCAGCGCGATTACGAGTCGGTGCCGATCAAGGGACTACCGCCCAACGTGCTGTTCCTGCGCCGCAAGAGCTGACGCGCGACGAGCAGCGCGGCCGCGGAAGCGACGACGAGCGGCGAGAGCCACGCCCAGCGCACCCACGGCTCGAAGCGCAGCTCGATCGCCTCCGCGCCGGGCGGCAGCGCGAAGGCGAGGTGCAGCCCATCCAGGCGCGATGGCTCGAGCTCGAACTCGTCCGCGCCCTTCTTCGCCGTCGCCCGCCAGTGGGGGTGATGCTGGCGAGCGGCGAAGAACACCGAACCAGGCGCGGCGGGCGCGAAGGTCCACGCCTCGTCGCCGCCCACCGCCGGCGCAGGGCGCGCGTCGAGCGAAGTCCGGACAGCGAGGCCCGCGCTTTCCCCCGCGAGGTCCTCCGGAGCCAAGACGCCCGGCCTCCACGCGGGTTCCCGCAGGCGCCACAAGGCGAGCGGCCCATGGCGCGCGGGCAAGGGATCGGCGATGGCCGAGAGCGGCAGGCTCGAGGCGAGCACGACGACGCCGGCTTGCGCCAAGGCGCGCGGATCGAGCAACGCGGGATCGTCGAAGCGCCGGAACCAACGACCGGCGATCTCGGTGCCGCCACGCGTCAGGCGAGCGCACCACGCCTGGTAGTCGCGCGACGAAAGCGAGTCGTAGCTGTGGACGCTCGCCAGCCCGAGCAACGCCTCTTGGTTGGGTGGCAAGAGGCGCAGGTTGTGCTCGGCGACGATGGCGTAGCGGCCATCCTCGCCGCAAGCCGCGCGCAAGCTCTCGCAGAGCGGCGAATCCTCGGCGATGGATGCGCGCGGTTGCGTCAAGAGCAATGGACAAGCCGCCAAGGCCGCCGAAGCCGCCACGCACGCCGTCAACACGGACGCTCGGCGACGCCACGCGGCCCACGCCACCACCAAGGCGATCAGGATGGTGGCCGCCAGACGCGTCGCTTCCGCGTTCGTCGCGCGCAGGTCGTTGGAGGACGACCATGCGAACACGACCAGCGCGGCGAGCACCAGCGGGAACCATGTCGCCAACTTGTCGGCCACGCTGGCGCGGCCTGCGGTCGTCTGGCGCGACGCGCGATCCACCACGCAAGCCACGGCCGCGGCGAACGGCAAGAGCGCGACCGCCGCCGGCGTGAAGCGCGACAAGGTGAAGGCCGGAAGTTGCAGCAGCGGCGCGTACAACGCAGGAACCACCGCGAGAACGAGCAGCGCGCAAGCCAGGGCCGCGTGGCGGCGGGCGCTGCGCACGAACCATGCCGCGGCAAGCAAGCAAGGACCAGCGACGCCGAAGGCGACACCGTTGAAGCGCGGCGCTTCGCCCTCGCGCGTGCCGGACCACGGATCCCCGGCGAGGCGGGGGTCGATCCACTGCAGGATCTGCGACCACCATTCGCCCAGCGAGTCGAACGCGGGGATGGCTGCGAGGTAGAAATCGTCGCCCAGTTGCTCGCGAGCCGAGCGCGACGCGGCGAGCGCCGTATCCACGAGGATGGGCGCGGCCAAGGACACGCCCAAGGCGGCGGCGCTCGACCAACCCGCGAGCTTGCGCGCGAGTCCGTCGCGACGCGCCCAGTGCGGCGCGAGGGCGACCACCACGACCACGACGTGCCACACGATCTGCTGCGGGTAGCCCGAGACGAGCAGCAGCCAGATGCAGGTGGCCAGCCCCAACCAACGCGCGGCTGAAGGGCGGCGGGCCCACGCCTCCGACAACCACAGCGCGCCAGCGGTCCAGCAGATGGTCGAAGTGAACAGGAGGAGCGGCGCCCAGTAGGCGACGAACGGGCTGCCCGCGACGAGCAAGGCGCCGACGAAGCGCGCCTGCGGACCGAGGCCCAGTTCCGCCAGCCAAGCCCAGGCGAAGGCGGCGGCCAGCAGGACCGTCAATGCCCACAGGAGCGTGTGGGCCACGTGCGGATCCCGCGACAAGCCCAGGCACGCGGCCATCGGCGGGTAGGCCGGCGAGACACCCGCCAGGTGCGAGGCGGGTCGACCAAGCTGCACATGCTCGTTCCACAAGAGGAGTTCGCCGCGCGCGAAGCTCTCGGCATGCAGGGCGATCTCGGGCGCGTAGTAGCTCGAGTAGTCCGAGTGGCGACGGCTCGCGGGATGATCGGATGGCGCTTCTTCGAGGCCCAGCTCGAGCCGGTTGGCGTGCGGCGCCACGACCTCGCCGCGCAGGGCGAAGCTGGCGATCCACGCTCCGACGAATCCGAGGAGGAGCAGCAGCGAGAGGCGAGCGCCCACGCGCAGAGGCTAACCGAGCCGCAGGTCGATCCTCCAGCCCGCGAGCGCCGGGCGCGCGGCCAGGCTTGCGCCGCGACGCGCCCCGGCGGCTAGGATGCTCGCGTGTCGCCTTCCCCCGCGATGTTCGCACGCGCCTGCGCCGTCCTCTTGGCCGCGTGCATGTCGTCTTGCGGCGCCGAGCCCGACGAGCGCCCGGACATCGTGCTGATCGTCATGGACACGGCGCGTCCGGACTACTTGTCGGTGTACGGACATCCGCGCCCCACCTCGCCCTACCTCGAGGAGTTCGCCCGGCAGGCGACAGTCTACGAGCGCGCGTACTCGACCTCGTGCTGGACCCTGCCGGCGCACGCGTCGCTGTTCACCGGCGAAGCGCCGCAAGTCCACGGGGCCGACCAGCGCACGCCGAGCCTCGGCCCCGAGCTGCCGACGATGGCCGAACGACTCGCGCAGGCGGGTTGGCGCACGGGCGGCTTCAGCGCCAACGCGTGGGTGGCGAAGAGCACCGGCCTGGCGCGCGGCTTCGAGACCTTCGAGGCGCATTGGCGCCGCACCGAAGCACCCGATCCGGCGGCCACCGAGCATCGCACCACCACGGCCGTGAAGGCTTGGCTGGCGCAGGACGACGGGCGGCCGAACCTGTTGTTCGTCAACTTGATCGAGCCGCACGCTCCCTATCGACCGCGCTGGGAGCACGCAGCGCCCTTCTTCGCCGTGGAGGCCGCGTTGGAGGCCGCGACGCAGGCGCTGTTCCCCGCGGGCCGCGCGCCCAACTTCCTCACCGTGCGCCACTATCTCGGGCGCGAGCCGCTGCGCGAGCTCGAGTGGCAATGGATGCGCGCGTTGTACGAAGGGGACCTGCGCCACACGGACGCCATCGTCAAGGAGCTAGTGCAAGCCGTCGACGCGCGAGCCAACGGCCGACCGAAGCTGGTCTTCGTGCTGTCCGACCACGGCGAGAATCTCGGCGACCACGGGCACCTCGGGCATGTCTTCAACCTGTACGACTCGAACCTGCGCATCGTGCTCTTGGCGCGCGGCCCGGGGTTCGAAGCCGGCAAGCGCGAACGGCGGCTGGTGGGCATCCGCGACCTGCATCCGACCGTCTTGGCGGCCGCGGGCCTCGACGCGCGACGCGCCGATGGCGAGGCGCTCGACTTGCGCGGTCCCATCCCGGAGCAGCGGCTCTTGTCCGCGGCGCTCGACGATCCCAGACTCACGATCGAGACCTTCCCCGACGAACTCGAGGGCGATCCCGCGTTGACGCGGCACAAGCGCGCCTTGGACGCGGCCATCAGCACGCGCTGGAAGGTGATCCGCGGCACGGATGGATCGTGCGAGACCTTCGACCTGCTGGCCGATCCGCGCGAACAGAGTCCGCTCGACTGCGGCGCGCTCGACGCGACCACGCGCCAAGGACTCGAGGCGTGGATCGACATGCAGCGCGCGCGCCGCAAGGGCGACGCCGCGCCAGTCGCCGCGCCGCAGGATCCGTCCACGCGCGATGCGCTGCGCGGCCTCGGCTACGTCGAGTGAGGCGCGCGACTCGCGCCGAGGCGATCCGACGCTTGCGCGTGCAAGGAACGGGCAAAGCTTCGTGGGCCCGCTGGTTTCGCTCGCGGGGAGATGGGCGATGGCGCATGAATAGTCGCACGGCGTTTCCTACCCTGCGCCGAAGAGAGCCTCCGCCATGCACACCATCTCCGCCCCCCTAGCGCTGCTGGCCGATGGAGCCCTCGGCCAGCAGTTGCCCGTCTGGTCGATCGCGCCCTTCGCGCTGATCCTGTTGTCCATCGCGCTGCTGCCGCTCGTGGCGCACCACTGGTGGGAGAGCAACAGGAACCGCGCCATCGTCAGCTTCGGGCTGGCGATCCCCTTCGTGCTGTGGCTGTGGTCGAGCTTCCCCGCCGCGGCGCCGGGCGCGCTCGGGCACGCGGCGATGGAGTACGTCTCGTTCCTTTCCCTCCTCGGCGCCCTCTACATCATCTCGGGCGGCATCTACTTGAAGGGGTCCTTGAACGGCACGCCGCTCTCGAACACGGGCATGCTGGCGATCGGCGCCGTGCTGGCGAACTTGATCGGCACGACGGGCGCCTCGATGGTGCTGATCCGCCCGTTCCTGCGCGCCAACAAGTCGCGCCAGCGCCGCGCGCACCAAGTCGTGTTCTTCATCTTCATCGTGTCGAACTGCGGCGGCTTGCTGACCCCGTTCGCCGATCCGCCCTTGTACCTCGGCTTCCTCAAGGGCGTGCCCTTCGAGTGGACGCTGCAGTTGTGGAAGGAATGGATCCTCGTCAACGGGGCGTTGCTGGTGATGTTCAACTTCCTCGACGGCTACATGATCGACAAGGAGGAGAAGGAGCGTCCCGGCTCGCAGCTCGAGGAAGTGATGAAGCACGAGCCACTGGGCATCGAGGGCAAGCACAACATCCTGCTGCTCGCAGGCGTGGTGTGCGCCATCCTCGGCAGCGCGCAGGGCTGGTTCAACGGCGGGGCGCCCTGGTCCTTCGGCGTCGCGGAGGCTTGCATGGCGAGCTGCGCGATCCTCGGGCTGTTGATGACCAAGTCCACCATCCGCGCAGCCAACGCGTTCACCTACGGTCCCATCCTCGAGGTGGCGATCCTCTTCGGCGGCATCTTCGCCACGATGATCGCGCCCATGCAGATCCTCAACGCGCGCGGCGCGGAACTGGGCATCGCCCATCCCATCCAGTACTTCTGGGCGACGGGCATCCTGTCGTCGTTCCTGGACAATGCGCCGACGTACCTGACGTTCGCGGCGGTCGCCTGCGGGCAGGCGGGCATCGCGCTCGAGGGACAGTACCTTGCGCAGTTCCTGCAACTCGGGGGCGAGAACATCACCACGCTGATGGCGATCTCGTGCGGCGCGGTGATGATGGGAGCCAACACCTACATCGGCAACGGGCCGAACTTCATGGTCAAGGCGATCGCGGAGGAGAACGGCGTCAAGATGCCGTCGTTCTTCGGCTACATGCTTTGGTCGGTGGTCTTCCTCATCCCGCTTTTCGTGGTGGTCACCTACGTGTTCTTCGTCTGAGTCCCGCTCACGCGGCCGGCGCCAGCGGCCAGACCAGCGGGATGACGAAGAGCGCCGTCGCCATCACGACGATGTCGAGCGCGAAGCCGACCCGGAGGTAGTCGCCGAAGCGATAGCCTCCGGGTCCTTGCACCATCAGGTTCGTCTGGTATCCGATGGGCGTCGCGAAACCGCACGACGCCGCCACGAGCAAGGCCATCAGGAACGGCATGGGGTCGAGGCCCAGCGAACGCGCCGTCGCCATGGCGATCGGATACATGAGGGCCACCGTGGCGTTGTTCGACAACAGCTCGGTCAGCACCATGGTCGTCAAGTACAGCCCGGCCAGCACGAACCACGGGCCGAAGCCGCCCACCGCGCCCACCATCGTCGTGGCGAGCTCCTGCGCCAGTCCCGTGGTGCGCATGGTCTCCCCCACGCCCAGCGCGGCGGCGATGACGACCAGCACCTCCCAGTCGATGCCGCGCCGCGCGGCCGAGAGGTTGCAGCAACCGCTCGCCAACATGGCGCCCGCAGCCAACAGGCCGGCGTGCATCATCGACAGCCACTCGAAGCCTGCGACCACGACCAACGCGGCGAGGATCAGCAGCGCCAGCGGAGCCTTCTCGTGGCCGGGCGGCGTCGAGTCCTCGAGGCGCGAGACGAGGAAGAAGTCGCGCGAGTTGCGCTGCTCGTCGTGCCACGAGGGGTGCGCCTCGAGCAGCAACTGGTCGCCCGGTTGCAGCACGATGTCGCCGATCTTGCCCTGCAGTCGCGCCCCCGAGCGCCCCACGGCGATGACCGCCGCGTTGTAGACGCCGCGGAAGCGCCCGGCGCGGATCGTCGAGCCGACCAGCGGATTGTGGGGCGACACGACCGCCTCGACCATGCAGCGTTCGGAGCGCGGCTCCTCGAGCTTGTGGACTTGGGTGGTCGCCGGCGAGAGGCCGCGCACGCGTTGCAGGTCGAGCACCGAATCGACGACGCCCACGAACATGAGCCGGTCGCCGGCGCGCAACACCTCGGTGGGCGCGACCGCGGGGATCGAGCGCCCCTCGCGCTCGATCTCGGCCAAGTACGCGCCGGGCAGACCGCGCAAGCCGGCCTCTTCGATGCTCTGGCCGACCAGCGCGCTGCCCGGCAACACCTGCATCTCCACCGCGTACTCGCGCGGATCGCCGCTCGAGACCAAGGTCGGCTTGCGATCCGGCAGCAGCCAACGCGAGGTCCCCAGCAGGAACAAGATGCCCACGACGGCGCATGGCACGCCGACCCAGGCCGGATCGAACAGGCCCAACGCGTCGCGATCGCCAGTCTCCGCCACGAGCAGGCCGTACAGCACCATGTTCGTGCTGGTGCCGATCAAGGTGCACAGCCCGCCGAGGATCGTCGCGTAGCTGAGCGGGATGTAGAGCTTCGAAGTCGCGATTCCCGCGCGCTTGCCGAGGTCGGAGACGACCGGCAGGAACATGGCGACGATGGGCGTGTTGTTGAGGAAGGCGGACAGACCGCCGCTGGCGAGCATGATGCGCAGTTGCGCCGTGCGCACGCCGCGCACGCGCGCGAACATGCGACGCGTCAAGATCGACATGGCTCCGGTGCGCACCAAGCCCGCGACGACGATGTAGAGCACCGCCACCGTCACGAGCGCCTCGTTGCCGAGGCCCGCCACGAGCTTCTGCGGCGACGGGAAGCGCTCCGAGGCGAGGCCCGCGGTCATGAACAC
>SXXH01000268.1 GCA_005789645.1 Planctomycetia bacterium | reverse complement strand
TCTCCAGGAACTGCGCGTACCACACGCGGTCGAGATCGTCGATGCGCGCTTGCAGCTTGGCCCGCATCTGCCTCGGATCGGACTCGTTCTCGCCCATCAACATCATGCCGGTGCGACTCACCGGCAGGACGTCCTCGAGCAAGCGCAGCCCGAACTTGTACATGGCGAGCGCGCCGCGGTCGTCCAAGTTGCGCGCCTCGTCAAGCAAATCGGACAGCACGAAGCTGGCGCGGAACTGCGCCTTGCCGCCGGCGGACAGCTCCTCGACGTCCTTCTCCTTGTGCGCCTGCGACTTGACCAGCTTGTTCTCGAGGGTCGGCGGCAGGATCACGCGGTCGACCACGTGGACCAGCGTTCCGCCCACGGGGATGTCGCCCGCGACGATGCGGGCCTTGAACGGTTCCTCGGCGGCGCGGTCGCGGGACGTGCGCAGCGTGTAGACGAAGACCATGCCGTTGCCGAGCACGTCGAGCACGAAGCGATCGTTGTTGCGCGAGATCATCACCGGCGCGCGCTGGCGATCGTCGAACTCGAAGCCGAACGGCTTGACCTCGGGCAGGGCGTGCCAGTCGAGCAGCGCACGCAGCGCCCCGCGGTTCGCAGGTTCAAGCAAGGCCGCGAGCTGCTGCTCGTCGATGCGCGCGAAGGCGTCGTTCGTCGGCACGAACACGGTCCAGTTCCCCATCGGCGCGGGTTGCGCCCAGTCCTGGTCGGCACCGCTGACGGCGACGGCCGCGAGGAAGGTCGAGTAGCGACCATCCGGCACCGTGCGCAACGCCTCGAGCAGGCTCGTCGGAGCGGCCTCCTTCACCGCCATCTTCATTCCGTCTTCGCTGTTGCGCTCGGCCGGCAGCAGCACGCGGTCCACGACCTGGATCCAACCGTTGGCGCAACGCACATCGGCACGCAGCACCTGCGCCGCGCCGATCCGGAAGCCGCGCCTGTCCGCGGACACGGGAAGACGCTCGCCGCTCGCCATGCGCGCCATCTGCGGCACGTCGATGTTGCCCACCTCGAAGGACAGCAGTCGGCCTTGCACCACGTGCAAGGCGAGGACCTCGCGCAGCTTCTCTTTGTTCTCCGGCAGGAGTAGCGACTGCAGCATGCCCGCCGGCAGGGACGCGAAGGCCTCGTCGCTCGGCGCGAACACCGTCAAAGGCCCCTCGCCCTTGAGCACATCGACCATCTCCGCCGCCTCAAGCGCCGCGACGAGAGTGGTAAAGCCCGCTCCCTTGGCGGTCGCCAGGATGTCCTGCGAGGACGTCGGCTGCCCGCGGCCGGCCTGGGCGTTGCTCGCGTCCACCGCGGTCGTGGAAAGGACAAGGGCCGTCAGGACGGCAAGCAGGTTCATTCGCATGGAGGGCTCAGGCGGCGTCAAGACGTGGAGGGGGTCTGGAATGGACTAGGACCCATGGCTTCGACCCGTCAACCTTCGCCGGATGCAGAAGTCCGGATTTACCGCGGCAACCGGACAGGTCGTTACATTGCGCTGCGACCGGTGGCGGGCGCTGCCCAGCCAGACGCGACGCCCCGGCTCGTCCGCCCTTGAGCTCGGAGCGCTGGTCCTCCATCCCTGGCGCCCCCCCACGTCACGCGCCGCGCGGGCTTCAGGCCGCAACCGTGCGCCAAGTTGTAGGTTCGATCCGCATGCGGATCCTCCGGTCACTGCTGCTTGGGCTGTGCTGCCTGTTGCTTGGGTTGGGTGCATCGGCCGCGAGGGCGCAAGAGAGGGTGAAGCAGCCGGACCCCTTGGCCGAGCGCACGTGGATCACGCCCGCGGTGTCGGCGCCGCGCGTGACGCAGCGCACCTTCGAAAGCTCCGCGGCCAAGACGCAGGTCAGCTACCACCTCTACACGCCGGCCGCGTACGAGCGCGAACCGGAGCGGCGCTTCCCGGTCGTGTACTGGCTGCACGGCTCGGGCGGCGGGTTGCCGGGCATCCCGATGGTGGCGCGGCGCTTCGACGAAGCCATCGCGGCCGGAATGACGCCGCCTTGTCTCGTGGTGCTCGTCAACGGGCTCGAGATGGGCATGTACGTCGACTGGGCGGATGGCTCGGCGCCCATGGAGACGATCCTCGCCAAGGAGCTCGTCGCGCACATCGACGCGACGCTGCGCACGATCGCGACGCGCGAGGGACGCTTGCTCGACGGCTACAGCATGGGCGGGTACGGCGCTGCGCGCTTCGGCTTCAAGTACCCGGAGATGTTCCGCGCCGTGTCGATCATGGGCGGTGGACCGCTGCAACCCGAGTTGACGCGCACGCCGCGCGCGAGCCGGATGCAGGCGCAGGACCTGCTGCGGCGCGCGTATGGCGGCGACCAAGTGCTCTTCCGCGCGGCCAGTCCGCGTGTCTTGGCGGCGAGCAATGCGGCCACGATCGCGCGCGATTCGCTGGTGCGCGTCGTCATCGGCGATCGCGACGAGACGTACCCAGCGAACGTCGAGTTCCACGAGCATCTCGTGGGACTTTCGATCCCGCACGAGTGGATCGTGCTGCCGGGCGTGGACCATGATCCGAACGCAACCCTAGAGGCTCTGGGCGACAGGCACTGGGCGTTCTATCGCAAGGCTTTTGGCGCTGAGTCCACCAGCACGCCGCGCGCAAATCACGCTGCGAACGGCGAGATCTTGCTGGATGTCGCCGGCGCCAAGCGTCGCGCGCTGTACTCGAATGCTCCGCTCGACGACAGCAAGCGTCCAGCCGTGATCGTGCTGCACGGCGGCATGGGCAGCGCCGAACAGATGCGCGCGACCTCGGGCTTCGACGCGACCGCCAAGGCGCACGGCTTCCTCGTCGCCTATGGCGAAGGGCTAGAGTTCGGGCGCGGACGCCATGCGTGGAACACGGGGCATCTGTTGCGTCGCCAAGTACGCGACGCCGACGATGTCGCCTACCTCGACGCGTTGTTGGATCGCTTGATCGCCGAACATGGAGCCGATCCGGCGCGCATCCACATGACCGGCGGATCGAACGGCGGGATGATGACCTTCGTCTACGCCACGCGACGCGCCGAGCGTCTTGCCGCGATCGCGCCGATCGTCGCCAGCATGTTCAGCTTCGACGCGACGCCGTCGGTGCCGTTGCCTATCCTGATGATCAATGGCGCGAAGGACGACGAAGTGCCCATCGATGGCGGGATGAGCCGCAACGAGCTTGTGCGAAGCGCGCAAGCCTCGCCCTTCAAGCCGTTGCGCGAGGTCATCGAGTTCTGGGTCAAGGCGAACAAGTCAGTCGTCGAGAGCAGCACGTCCGTCGCTGGCACGCTGTCGACCACCACGCATGCCGCGGGCGAAGGTGGGGCCGTCACGGTGAGCATTGTCGATAGCGAAGGCGGTCATGGTTGGCCGGGAACTCCAGCGCGGCGCGGCGGCAGCAACCCGATCCAAGGCCTCAAGGGCGCAGAGCGCGCGTGGGCGTTCTTCGCAGACAAGTCGCGGCCGAGCGCGGTGCGCGCGCCCGCGAGTATCGAGGTGCTCGACTTCGCGGACCTCGTCGATGCCAAGCGCGGCGCGCTTGGCCCAGATGGTCGACCCGCCGGTCGAGTGGTGCCCATCCGCGTGCATGCACCCGCTGGTGCGGGCCCCTTCCCCCTCGTCATCGTCTCGCACGGCGCAGGCGGCGATCGCGACACGCACCAGGGACAGGCGCAAGACTTGGCTGCACATGGCTACATGGTCTTGTGCGTCGAGCATGTGGGCAGCAATCGCGCGATCCTCCCGCAAAGCACGCGGTTGTTGAAGGCCGTCGAAGCGATGACGCGCGATGCCAACGAAGTGCTCGCTCGCCCTGCGGACATCTCCTTCGCTCTTGACCAAGCAGCCGAGTGGAACCGCTCGCACGAACGCTTGCGCGAGCGCCTTGATTTGGGCCGCATCGGCGTCATGGGCCACTCCTTCGGCGCGTACACGACGATGGTCGCGTGCGGCATGCGCCCCGCGCTGGACTGGCTCGTGCCGCCGGTCGCGCCAGGCAAGGGCTTCGCGCCGGATCTGCACGACGCGCGCATCGCGTGTGGCGTTGCCCTTTCACCGCAAGGGGTGGGCGAGCCGTTCTTCCTCGCCGAAAGCTACGCGAGCCTGCGCAAGCCGCTGCTCGGCATCACGGGATCCAACGACGATCAACAAGGCGGCCAGCCCGCCACGCACCGCAAGGATGGCTTCGCATTGTGGCCCGCGGGCGAGCATCGCTTCCTTTGGCTCAGCAACGCGCGTCACAACGACTTCACTTCAGCCTCGGGGGCCACTGGCGCGGCGCTGCCCAGCCCGACGCGCGCCGACGCGCAACCCATCGTGCGCGCCGCCACACGCGCGTTCTTCGACTTGCATCTCAAGTCGGACACCACCGCGGCGCAGCGCTTGAGCGTCGAAGGCCTGCGACCGTTGCTGCGCGGCGAGATCGACGCAGTCGAGGTGCTGGTGAAGCAGCAAACCAGGTAGCCGGAAGCCGAACGCACCCCGCATCCAAACTTCTCAAGTTGCCAGCGCGCGCAAGATCTTGGCCATCGGCCGACCCTTGGCCAGCTCGTCGACGAGCTTGTCGAGCCGCCGCACCTCCAGCATCAGCGGGTCGTCGATCTCCTCGATGCGGACGCCGCAGATCACGCCCTTCACCAGCACGCGATCCGGATGCAGGCGCGGCGCGGCGGCAAAGAACTGCGCGAAGTTCGTGCCCGCCTCCAAGTGCGCCTCCAGCTCGGCCTGCGTGTAGCCTGTGACCCAGCGCAAGATCTCATCGACCTCGCCCTTGGTGCGCCCCTTCTTCTCCGCCTTCGCCACATAGTGCGGGTACACGGACGCGACGGACATCGTGTAGATGCGGTGCTGGGCCATGCGCTCACCTCGCAAGTCACAGGGTACAGGCACGGCTTCCGCTACTCTTCGGCAGTGGCTTCGCAGGCAATTCGCCGCCTCCAACATGAGACGGAGGCCGCCTAGGGGGCTCCCGCTAGAACCCCGACTTGATTGACAATTGCGTCTCGAAGTTTACGATACGGCCTGAATGACACGCCACATTGACGATTTGCTGCACCGACATGGTTGGGTTACGACCTCCACGCTGGCCAAGGCGCTGGGCGTCAGCCGCCAGGCCGCACACCGGCAACTGGCGGCGGAGGTCGCCGCTGGGAACTTGCAACCCGTAGGCCTAGCGCGGGCGCGGCGCTACCTGCCGGTCGTGCCGCGTTTTGGCTTTGACACCGCAGGTCTCAGCGAGGAAAGCGTCTTGGCGCATGTGCGCGGGGCGCGCGGCGCCGCCCTAGGCTCGCTTTCCAACCCAGAAGATCGACTTTTCGCCTATGTCCTGACCGAGTTGGTCAACAACGCCATCGACCACGCCTACGCCCGCCGCGTCAGCGTCAGCCTCGACATCCAGTCCACTTCGGTCGCCTTGGATGTCGTCGACGACGGCATCGGCGCCTTTGCGTCAGTCCAAGCGGGCCGTGGCCTTGCCAGTCCGCTGGAGGCGGCAGCCGAGATCACCAAGGGCAAGGTCACGACGATGCCCGAGCGTCACTCTGGCGAAGGCGTGTTCTTCACCTCGAAGGCCGTCGACCACTTTGCCATGTCAGCCAACGGAGTGGAGCTCGTGATTGACAATTTCATTGACGACTTGACGATTCGCGCGGCGCCCAACCACCCCGGCACCAGCGTGCGCCTGCGCTTCTCACGCCCCCTCGTCCGCTCCCTCCAAGCCGTGTTCGCAGCCTGGACAGACGAGTTCGAGTTCACGCGCACGCGCACCGTCGTGAAGCTCTTCGGCCTTGGCCGCGACTTCGTCTCGCGTTCCGAAGCGCGCCGAGTCCTGCAGGGACTCGAGTCCTTCCGCGAGATCATCGTCGACTTCCAAGGCGTCGCCGGCATCGGCCAGGGCTTCGCCGACGAGGTCTTCCGCGTGTGGGCGCTGCAGCACCCGGCCATCCGTCTCGTGCCCACCAACATGGTCGACGAGGTGCGCTTCTTCGTCGAACGAGCGGAACGGGCGCGCTAGCTCGGCAGGTTGGTTGCCACCCCGAAAGGTTGGCTGCACACACTCGACCGACGTACTGAACACTCTCACTCTGCCCCCAACGCACGCCCAGTCCTTCGCACCATGACCAACACCTGCAACCCCGGCCCGTGGCCCGGCCGTTTCGTTTGGCACGACCTGATGACAACCGACGCCGCCAAGGCGCGCGCGTTCTATGCGGGTCTCTTCGGCTGGCAGCTGCAGGATGTGCCGATGGGGCCGTCCACCTACCACATGATTCACTGCGGTCCGGGCCCGATCGGCGGCATCGTCGAGGAGAAGAACATCCCGAACTCGCATTGGATGCCCTACCTCGCGGTCAACGATGTCGACGCCTCGGCCAAGCAGGCGCTCGAGCTCGGCGGTTCCGTCTGCGTGCCGCCCACGGACATTCCCGGCACGGGCCGCTTCGCGGTGGTCGGCGACCCGGCCGGCGCGTACCTATCGCTGTTCGCGGGCAACGACCAATCGCACGGCGCCGATCCTGACCAGGCGGTGCCCGGCCGCGTGTGTTGGCAAGAGACCTACACCACCGACGTCGAAAAGGCGCAGGCGTTCTACACCGGCCTCGTCGGCTGGCGCGGCCAGGCGGAGGACATGGGCCCGGCCGGCATGTACCACGTGCAGATGCTCGACGACAAGCAAGCCGGCGGCATGATGAAGCACCCGATGCCCGGCATGCCGTCGTGCTGGGTCGTGTACTTCTTCGTCGAGGACCTCGCCGCATCGACCGCCAAGGCCAAAGAGCTCGGCGCCGCCGCGATGATGGAGCAAGTGCCGATCCCGAATGTCGGCCACTTCTCGATGCTCAACGATCCGGTGGGCGCGTTGTTCGCATTGTTCCAGGCCGGTCCGAACTTGGGGGCCGACTGCGGCAAGCCGTGATGGCGCAGACGAGGACGGTAGTGCGGCTCTTCGGCCTAGGCCGCGACTTCGTCTCGCGCTCCGAAGCGCGCCGCATCCTGCAAGGGCTGGAGTCCTTCCGCGAAGTCATCGTCGACTTCCAAGGCGTCGCCGGCATCGGTCAGGGCTTCGCCGACGAGGTCTTCCGCGTGTGGGCGCTGCAGCGCCCGACCATCACCCTCGTGCCGACGAACATGGTCGACGAGGTGCGCTTCTTCGTCGAACGGGCGGAGCGGGCGCGGCGCGGATCGTGAGCGGGCGCGCCGACTCGACGCCTTTCAGCCGCGCGGTTGAACTTCAGCTTGTCCAAGCCAACGCGCGGCCGGACGACATCCGCAGCGGGGCACCTCTACAGCGACTGGGCTCCAACGCGAAAAGGTGGCTCACCCCGCACGTATACATCCACTGAGCTTGGCGGGGCCACCGGATGTAGGCTGTGCGCAAGGCCCCTGTCCTCAGCGTGCCACAACACGTTTAACGAGCTCGAGCGTCGTGAAGCGAGCAGAACCGAACCCCGTGACGAATCACCCCCTCCATCGTCGCCTACGCTACCTGCGCAATGCCGAGGCCCTTCTTGCACTGGCCGTCCCTGGCGCGTTGACGTGGCACTGGCAGGGGTCAGGAGCGGCAGTCGACTGGGCATTGCGCCTACCGCCGATGGCGCTGGTCGGCCTGATGCTGCTGCAAGGGGCATGGTATTGGCACCTGAAGCTCCTATCGGTGCAGTCGAGACAGCCCCTGCCCGTCTACTTCCGTCCGCTCTACGTCGGCCTGCGCAGAGCTGATCTGCTGGCCCTGGTGGCCCTGGCAATTTGGCTGGCAGCACACGCCCTGCGCAGCGGCGCCACGGCCGACCTCGCATGGGCAGGCGCCTTATGGGCTTTCGCCGTGCTCGAGTACGTGAACTACTTTGCGGTGCAACTCATGCACGACACGAGCGCCGATTTCGAGCACCTGAGGCGCAACCGCCGACTGCGGCGAGCATCCTTGGCAAGTGACTTGGCGCGTGGAGAAGGAGCAAACTGAAGTGCTCTTGATGCGCGAGTTCAAGCGGCATGCTGTTCCCGCCACGAACTCGCGCCAGCCCGGCGGTGGACCGAGCTTCCTGTTCGACCTTCTCTCGCTGGCGCGCAGCGGCATCTACCTCGGCGAGGTGTCCGCCCAGCAGGAGGAACGCGTGCAGTTTGTGCTGGCGGAATGGCGCAAGATCGAAGCCGACCCGACCAGCACGACGAAGCACTTCTTCGGCCACTGGTATCGCTACTGGTCGAGCTTCCTCCCTTCGTCGCCGATGCAGTGGCTCGAGACCGTCGACGCCAAGATCTACATCGCCCAAGGCACGGCGGATCAGGCGGTCGATCCTGCATCCGCCGACATGCTC
>SXXH01000267.1 GCA_005789645.1 Planctomycetia bacterium | reverse complement strand
TCGCGGCGCGCGACGAGGTGCTCGAGGCGCGCCTGCGCTCCGAAGTAGGCAAGGCGTTGGCCGAGGCCGGTCGCGCCACCAAAGGCAAGGTCGGCGCGACCAACACCACCGTCGCCGTCAGCGTGCGCGAACTAGGCGCCGAGGGTGAAGTGGTGGCCATCGCCTCGGGCAAGTCGGTGCGGCCGGCTTCGAACCAAAAGCTCCTGACCAGCGCAGCGGTGCTCGAAGCCTTCGGTCCCGACGGCACGCTCGCCACCGTGTTCGAGGCGCGCGCCTTGCCGCAGCAAGGCGTCGTGCGCGGCGATCTCGTCGTGCGCGCTGGCGGCGATCCGCTCTACGACCGCGAGCGCCTCGGCGATTGCGGACCGATCTTCGCCAAGTTGTCGGCCGACTTGAAGCAGCGTGGAGTGCAGCGCATCGCCGGCGACATCGTGCTCGACGAGGACGGCTGGGCGGAGCCGGGGCCCGGTCCGGGCTGGCCGGACAAGAGCCAGTACTGGCAGGAGACCTGCGCCTTGGCCGGAGGCTTCAGCGTGAACGCGGGTTGCGTGACGGTGCTGGTGCGCTCCGGCCCGCAAGGCGGCAAGGCGCAGGTCGAGATCCACCCGCGCGGCACGGGGCTGCCGGAGAAGATCGATGTCCGCACCGGTCCATCCACCGCGAAGCTGGACGTGCGAGTGGGCGTGGAGGGTGGTCGCATCGTCGTGCAGGGCACGATCCCGGCCGGCGTGCCGCAATGGAGCGCGCGCTTCGCGCTGCCCGATCCCGTGCAGGCCTTCGGCGAGGTGCTGCGACGCGAACTGGAGCGCAACGACATCGTCGTCGATGGCGAGGTGCGTCGCCAGCGGCGCGCCATCGGCGGCGTCGAGTTGGCGCGCATCGAGACGCGGGTCGCCGACTTGCTGGTCGCGGTCAACACCGACTCGAACAACGCGGTCGCGGACCAGTTGTTCTACGCGCTGGGCAGGAAGGTCGCCGGCGAGGGCACGCGGCGCGGCGGCTCGCTTGCCGTGCAACAGAGCTTGAGGCACTTCGACGTGCTCGAAGAGGGCTGGCGGCAGGTCGACGGATCGGGCTTGTCGCGCGACAACGCCGTGGCCGCACGCGCCATCAGCGGCTTGGTCGAGGCTTCGCTCTCGGCCGACCCGCGCGCCTCCGCGGCCTTCAGCCAGTCGCTGGCCGAGCCGGGCGAAGGCACGCTGGAACGGCGCATGGGATCCTTGGAGGGCAAGCTGCGCGCCAAGACCGGCTTCATCAACGGCACCTCGGCGTTGTCCGGCACGGTCGAGGCCGCGGATGGCCGCGTGCTGGTGTTCTCCATCCTCGTGCAGTACCCCCCGCAAGGCGGCCTCAACACCGAAGTCTGGAAGCCGATGCAGGACGCCATCTGCAAGGAGCTCGCTCGCGCCCGCACTTGAGCTGGACGCGAGGGGGACCATCGATGGCGGACATGGACGGAGTCGCGCCGGACCCGGCCGCGGCGCTGCAGGTCGCATTGGCGGCCGCGACCGAGGCGGGATGCGTGCTGGTCGCGATGCGCGGCGAAGCAGCGCGCATGCAGGCCACCAGCAAGTCGAGCCTGCGCGACCTCGTGACCGCCGCGGACCTCGCCGCCGAAGAGGCCATCGTGATGCGCTTGCGTGCTGCCTTTGCGGACCACGCCATCGAAGCCGAGGAGAGCATGCGCGACGCGCTCGACGAGCGACCTCGCTGGTTCGTCGATCCACTCGACGGCACGGTCAACTACGTGCATGGCTTGCCCGCGTACTGCGTGTCGATCGCCTTGTGGCACCGTGGCGCGCCCTTGGTGGCCGTGGTGCACGCGCCGGCCTTGCGCGAACGCTTTTGGGCGGCGCGTGGGCACGGAGCATGGGTGGAGCAACTCGACGCGGCGGGAGCGCCCTGCTCCGCGCCCGCGCGACTCGCGACTTCAGCATGCGAAGCGCTGGGGGACGCCTTGGTGGCGACCGGCTTCGCGTACAGACGGCACGAGCTGTCGAACCCCAATGTCGGCAACTTCGAGCGCTTGATCCTGCGTTTGCGCGACATCCGGCGTTGCGGCAGCGCCGCGCTCGATCTCGCATGGACGGCCGCCGGTCGCCTCGATGGGTATTGGGAACTGCACCTGTCGCCTCACGATGTGGCCGCCGGAGGGATGCTCGTGCTGGAGGCGGGCGGAGTGGTCAGCGACGCGCGCGGCGCGGCGGATTGGTTGCGCGCGGGCCACATCCTGGCGGCTCCGAGGGCCATGCACGCCGCCTTGGCGCGCGAGATCGAGGTGTAGCGCGCGGCTGCCTGGCGCAGGCGGAGCGGGACTGGGTGCCCCGCCCGTTCTCGAGGGATCCGCGCTGGCCAACCCAACACTCTAGCCCACTGCGCATGCAGGCAGGAAGCAGCAAAATAGACTCGCGCGGGCGGCTTCCGAAGAGCGCCCAGGGCTGGCTACATTGGTGAGGCTGGACATGGTCCTTCGGCACCCAACGCATGCCTTCCACTCCCCGCTCCCGCGACGACGCGTCGAACCCCGCCACGCACGGGATGATCCGCATCCGCAAGGCGCGGCAGAACAACCTTGCCGGCGTGGACGTGGACTTGCCGCGAGAGTCCTTGATCGCGGTGACCGGCGTGTCGGGTTCGGGCAAGAGCTCGCTCGCCTTCGACACTCTCTACCGCGAGGGGCAGCGGCGCTTCCTCGAGACCTTGTCGGCCTACGCGCGCCAGTTCCTCGGCGGCATGGAGAAGCCCGAGGTCGACTCGATCGAAGGGTTGTCGCCGGCCATCGCCGTCGACCAGAAGTCGATCCAGCGTGGCGCGCGTTCGACGGTCGGTACCTTGACGGAGATCGTCGACCACCTGCGCGTCTTGTACGCGCGCGCCGGGCGCGCGCACTGTCCGGCGTGCAAGTTGCCGGTGCAGTCGCGCACGCGCGAGGAGATCGTGCAGGCGCTGCTGCGCGAGCACGCTGGGCAGGCGAT
Source organism: Planctomycetia bacterium (assembly GCA_005789645.1). Lineage (GTDB taxonomy): Bacteria > Planctomycetota > UBA1135 > UBA1135 > SXXH01. The sequence goes on along the minus strand of SXXH01000267.1, from coordinate 1,069 downwards.
CCACTTGCTGGCGCCGGTGGTGCGCGATCGCAAGGGATCGCACGAGGAGCTGCTGGCGTCGCTGCGCAAGAAGGGCTTCGTGCGCGCGCGCATCGACGGCGAAGTCGTGCGCCTCGAGGACGCTCCCGCGCTCGAGCGCTACAAGCGCCACACGATCGAGGTCGTCGTCGACCGCCTGCGCCTCGAGGGCGACAAGCCCGAGCGCCTGCGCGAGAGCCTGCAGCAGGCGCTGGAGCTGGGTGCCGGCGACATCGTGGTCGCTGGCGACAAGGGCGACACGGTCCACTCGACCTCGCGCACTTGTCCCGGTTGCGGCGCCGACACGCCTCCGCTCGAGCCGCGCCTGTTCTCGTTCAACTCGCCGCATGGCGCTTGCGACGCCTGCGAGGGGCTTGGGGAACGCCTGCAGCCCTCCGAGCGCGCGCTGGTTGCCGACGCCGCCAAGTCCATTCGCGAGGGCGCGCTGGCGACGACGCGCGCCTCGGGCGGAGCGCTCGTCTTCCCGAACGTCACCTTCAAGTTCCTCGAGTCCGTCGCCAAGGAACACGGCTTCGACCTGGACACGCCGTGGCGCGACTTGCCGGCGCGCGCCAAGCGCATCGTGCTGCATGGCGCCGGCGACGAGCGCTTCGAGGATTCGGTGCAATGGTCCGGCGCCAAGTACGCAGGCAACGCGACCTGGAAGCGCCGCTACGTCGGAGTCGTGCCCGCCATCGAAAAGGGCGCCGAGAAGGGCATCCACAAGAAGCGCGCGCAGCGCTTCCTCGCCCGCAAGCCCTGCGACGCGTGCCAAGGCACGCGCCTCAACCCCGCAGCCAACGCGGTGCTGCTCGGCGGGGTGCCGTGGAGCGAGTTCGCGCGTGCGCCGATCGGCGACTTGCCGAAGAAGCTCGACGCGCTGCAGTTGTCCGACCGGGAGGCGCGCATCGCGCGCGACCTCGTCAAGGAGGTGCGCCGTCGCGTGGCCTTCCTGCTCGAAGTCGGCTTGGTCGAGTTCCTCTTCGCTGCGCCATTCCTCGCGCGGCTTGAGGATGATAAACGTGTCCGAGACGTTGGGCGGCATCGGGTC